>CAMDAB010000238.1 GCA_945888475.1 Saprospira grandis DSM 2844
TAAACTCATATCCGTTAACATTTGTAAAATCAAGTTCAAAGTCTTTTTCAAAACTTTTGAAATTTGAAACTTTAAATTTTCTAAGCATTTTAAATACTATTGTCGTTTGAGTTGCAAAGTTAAACAAAAAAATGATTGCCGTAAAAAAATTACGGCACACTTTTTAGCCATTTATTTTGAGTTGGCTTAGGGCGTGATCAGGGCGGGGTTCAAGGGGTATATTTTTCGGCATTTCTAGCGATGTTCCGGAAAGGATTTTGAATGCTTTTGACAGGGTAGTAGCCCTTTGTCATTGACGTTGTGCCCCAAGCTAAAGCCTATGAAAAAATCCAATGGTTTCGCTTCGCGGAGCGCTCTCTTCTTGGGACGAGATCGGTTCAACCAAGGATTTTTGGTAGCGAATGAGGCATGGGTTTATACCCTGGGACGAAACGGAGCTACGATAGCAGCTGTCAAGACCCAGGCAGCGTAAGTAGAGACCTTACACATTAAAACGCCACAAGTAAAGACGCCACAAGTAAAGACGCCACAAGTAAAGACGTTACTTGTAAAGACGTTACTTGTAACGTCTCAAGATAACAATAACAAACTGCCGATGACCAGAAGATGTTGGCAGTTATATGGAACTAAGAAGCAAAATACTTTGTAAAAGGAAAAAATGTATTATGAATTGGGAAAATTATATACACAGCAACCCCGATATTTTATTGGGTAAACCCATCATAAAAGGTACCAGACTTTCTGTTGAATTTATCATTCAGCGTTTCGCAAACGGCTGGACAACTGAACAAATTCTGGAGAATTATCCACAACTGAGTAAAGAGGCTTTGCAGGCAGTTTTTGCTTATATAGGCGATTGAAAATGCGCAGATTTTTTCTGTCAATACCTGACGTTATAATGATATTTAGTTCTTAAAAACAAACTGCCGATGTCCAGTGGGATGTCAATATTTTTTGGTATTTATTATTCTTCAAATGTTGTAAATATGACTATGTGTAATAGTGTAAAATTTATACAACACCTTCTTTGAATTACAAACTTATCGGGATTGTTGTAAAAAATATTTGTGCTCAGTTATCTAAAAACATACAAACTTCGAATAAAAGCAAAGAGGCCGTCTATTTATTTCAAGACAGCCTCATTGTTCATCAAATAAATAAATTTAGAATTTTTCATTTTACCTCATAAGCTGTTCCGATGTTCCAGCCAGGGTATTGTGCTTTTGCAATGTTTTGAGCTTCCCCTTGCGATGGTGCATCGATATAAATATGCATACTGTTCCCTCCACGTTTGTTTATAAAAATCTTCCATTTTTTTACTTGTGCCATGGTTAATAAATTTAAAGTTGTTTTATAAAAATAATTTGTTCTGTTTACTGCTTAATTAATATCAAACCGACGGGATTGTCATTTTCATCATAATTTTGGTACAAAACCGTTTTAATTATATTTTCACTGTATTTGCGTTCTTTGAAGTAACACCACGTAGAATACCCATCATCATAATTCAGCACAAGAATATTCTTTCCTTGATTATTAATTTCAGCCTTCCAGGTGAAATTACCTTCAGGTACCACAAATCGAGTAGTATTATAAGCTCTGCCAGTGCCATTAATATTTAATCTAGCAAAGCCGTCCCCGTCTTTGTATGTTCCAACTAATTTTGAAAGAGAAATTTTAGGTTGATTATCTTCATTAGAATTTTGATGATTTCTATTATTTTTTTGAGCTAATGCTCTTTCTTGTTCCCTTTTTCGCTCTTCAGCCAACCTAATTTGTCCTAACCTTTTCTCCTCAGCCAATCTCGCCTGTTCCTTTTTTCTTTCTTCGGCTTCTCTTATCTCCTCCTGCTTTCTATTGTATTCATCCAGTAAATTATTGGCTTTAGAGAGTGAATTACTTAATCTTATATTTTCTGCAATGTCGTAAGGGTAGTTGTTTTTACATTCCTCGTAGGCATTTACAGCTTCCTGATAATTTTTCTGTGCCAACAACTTGTCGGCATCATCTAGTTTTTGGGCCAATGCTTTAAGGGTTAAATTAACTCCTTTTTCAAACTCATAGGCATATCCTTGATTATTGCCATTATTATCATATTGATAGTATTGAGTTTTTACTAACTGTCCATTCTGGAAATAATCTGTTTTGTTAAGTTTGGCACTATTTTCAAGAACCTTCTTGCCTTTGCTGTATAATTTTATACTACTGTAAAGATCGTTTTCAAATAATATCTCTTCATAATCAACATTATCTAGCACTTTATATACACTTTCCTTATATTTGTAGCTATATAAATCTGCCATTTCAGCGGGTGCTTCACCAAGCCGTTCATAATATGATTTGAAATAATTTTGATTATACAATTTCAGCAATCCATTTCTTGACCGCGCATCATTAACAATCATGTAAGAAATAGGAAGGCCTTCTCCCCAGCCATAAGACTGGAAAAAAGATTCGTAGTCGTTTTTAACCTTGGAGAGGAAGTCTACTTGAGATTTTTCATCTTTGGTTTCTGCCAGTTTATTGAATAAAAAATGGGAGATTTTCTCTTTATATGAATCTAATTCGTTTAATGAAATATAGTTATATTGACTAGTTAATGATATATACTTATTCCACAATGACTTGTACGCCTTGTATTTATCAGCTTCATTTTGATCTAATTCAAGAACAATCTGTTTAGCCAGCAATTCCTCTAACCTTCTTGATTTAGTCTTAAAATCAACTTCTTCTATAATATTTCTATATTTATTAAGATAATTCTCCAGATAGTTAATAGTTGAATCTAATTTAGCCGCATTAATACAATCTCTCTCGGCCACTGTCATCATTTTAATCCTTGCAGACTTCAGCTGAAGTGAATTAGGGTACTTTTGAATAAATGCTTCGAATGCATAGGCTTTATCAATTTTCTGTGCATCATCAAATGCGTACCTTGTAGTTGTCATTTCTTTTTTTACGGCTTCAGCCTGCGGCAAAAATTTCGATTTATCATGATTTCGAATAAACTCATCGATAGCCTTTTCATCCGCTTTTGACAAAGCGCTGTTTAATTCAAGTGAATCTTTTCTGTTTGTAGCCAGATAAACGCTGTTTGAATAAGGATAATAGGTTATGTAATCTGAGAAATCTTTTGGGTCTGTACTTTTCTCTATTTTCTTGTACTCCCTGAGCATAAATTCTTGAGTATATCTCATTTCAACCTCAATGAGCTTAGACTTTTTGGATATTTTATAAAAGTCTCCCCTAAAAGGATCAATAATTATTGGAAGTCCAAATGTAATTGGGCTTAATAGTATATCCTGTACAATTGCTCCCCCACGAGGGACTCTTTTGATCTTTACGAATTGTGATTCAAGATTTTCTCCAAATAACTCTAGCCTCAGTTGCTTATACCTTAATTTATCAAATGTGTAAATCAGCTGATTTTTGTTACCACTATAAGGTTTGGTTGAGCCAAGAAGCTCTTCATAATTTTCTCCTGCTTTGGAAAATTTTACATTAACATTGTTTAAATTTGTTACAAATGTTACTGTATTGTTCCTGTACTTTGTTTTTTGCGGATAAATCAGGCTCGAACAGGATACATTAAAAAGCACAGAAACAACTAATAAAAAAAGGCAAAGTGGTTTTGTCATAAACATCATAAAATTGCAAAATTAATAATATGTGCAAAGATTGCATTTTTATCAATTGTATCCCACGCCCTTTCTGTTGTTTCCCTCATCAAAAAAAGGCAAATCACAAAAATTTGTACTATTTGCCAAAAATGATTAATTTTGTACTGTTAACATGAACAGAAGAAAAAATATCCGATTATGACAGGTACTAAAATCAAGCGAATCAGGGAGATGCTGGGCAAAACCCAGGAAGAGATTGCCGAGAAGCTTAGCCTTACTGCGCAGGCTTATGGAAGGATGGAAAGAGGCGAAACCTCCATCACTACTGATAGGCTTGAAAAGATTGCAAATGCCTTAGGTGTAAATACCGATGAGATTATGAAATTCGACGGTTCAAAGTTCCAGATATCCGGTAACAGCAATAATGGTGAAGCAAGTGAAAATGGCGTTCAATTCAACTTGAACATATATGAAAGCGATAGAGCCATTGAAATTCTGAAAGAAACCATCAGCAATCAGCAAGAGGAGATAAAATACTTGCACAAACAGATTGAGAAACTGACTGACCTGCTGCTTAAAAAAACGGACACAATTTAAAGGATTTATGCGTCATTCTGTAATAGCTCATTTTATAAACTTCCTAAATCTCCTCCCCACATAAAAATAATGCCCCATCATTGCAAGGGACAAGCTTCCAAAAAGTGAAAAGACTAAGATGTTTTGCAGCATGTCAATGATAAGTGCTGCCTTTGCATAAAAAGCTTCGAGTACAAGCAAACTGCCAATTTCGCAGCTGGTCCAGACTAGTCCCAGACAAAGTGAAACTGCAAATAAATCCAGAATGATTTTTGGCCTTTGACTTTTGAGTATTCTCTTCAAAAGCATTTTGTACTTTTTTGCTCTGCCAGAAATATTATAGAGTTGAACGCAGATTTTCACTGCAGTTTCATAATCCTTCAACTTCAAATAAGCAATGGACATTTTTTCGAGATGGTCCTTATAAACATCTACCCCATCGACAAACTGTATATTGTCCACAATAGATTTTTCCAAAACAAGGGGCGCAAGGCTCAGATAACGTTCAAAATCCTCTGCTGCAAAAAGTGCATTGGCATAATAGCAACAGACGGTAAAATGCTCATCGGAATTCAAATAGCTCAGCGCATCGGCATGTCTTTCGTAAAAACGAATCTGAGCATATACGTCATCGCGACGGAT
>CAMDAB010000239.1 GCA_945888475.1 Saprospira grandis DSM 2844
TATAAGTGATGAATACAGTATGGGATATGCCGAAATTCCCGGTTTCAGGGCATCTGTTTCAAGGTCATTTAATTGGTACAATCTCCTAGCAGAACAGGAAACAACACTAAGGATTCATCCCTTTATGATTATGGATGTAACTTTGAATGTTTATTTAAAGAAAAATACTATCGAGGCTCACGATATTTCAAAAAGAATTATCGACAACTGCAAAAGGGCAGGAGGGGAACTCGTTGTTATTTGGCATAACAATTCCCTTTGCGAACAAAACCAATGGCTGGGATGGACTGAATTTTACAGGGCATTAATTACTTATGCCACAAATAAATAAAGCCTGCTTTGGGGCAGGCTTTACAGTTGTATTTATTCGATTGTTATCCTTCAGAAGGATTCAATTCCTCTCCTGCAGCATTGTGCGTGTCGTCATTGTAAACATCGAATGTTACTTTTGCAGGACGTACCTCTTTCATCAGTACTACCTCGCAGGTGTATTTACCTAACATTTTGATTTCTTCAGGCATTCTGATTCTTTTCTTATCGAGTTCAAGACCAAACTGTTCTTTGAGGGCATTGGCAATATGAACATAAGAAACTGAACCAAAGATTTTGCCACTGGTTCCAGCTTTTGTTGCAAGTTTGATAACAGTGCCTTCGAGTTTTTCTGTGAGGGCAGCATTTTCAGCCATCATTTTACGGATGCGTTCTTCTTGAGCTTTGATTTGATCCATCAAAGTGTCTTTGTTCTTTTTGTTGGCAACAAGGGCCATTCCCTGAGGTATCAGGAAGTTGCGTGCGTAGCCCGGCTTAACCTTGACAAGGGTATTTGCATAGCCGAGATTTTCTACGTCTTTCATTAATATGATTTCCATATATAAATTTTTTGAAAGTCTTTAGAAAAAGGATTATTTCATAAGGTCGGCTACGTAAGGCAACAAACCGATAAAACGCGCACGTTTTACAGCCTGAGACACTTTGCGCTGATATTTCATTGAATTGCCGGTAATGCGACGAGGAAGCAGTTTACCCTGTTCATTGATGAAATTCATCAAAAAGTCAACATCTTTGTAGTCGATGAATTTGATACCGAAGCGGCGGAAACGGCAGTATTTCTTGCGTTTTTGGCCAATTTTCGGATTGCTGAGGAATTTTATATCTTCTCTACTTGCCATGACAAGTTTAATTTTTTTAGTGAATAAAATTAGATAAATTTAGAATTTATTCTCCTGCAGGAGCTTCTTCATTCTGTTTCGATTTGTCTCTTTTTCTGCCGATAAGACCTGCACGCTTGTCCTGATTGTATTTCACACCATGTTTGTCGAGTGAAATTGTCAGGTAGCGTAGCACGCGCTCGTCACGACGGAAAGCAAGTTCCAATTCAGAGATAAGACCACCGTTTTCGGTTTTAAACTCAACAGTGAAATAGGCACCTGAAGTGCGGTTGTTTATTGGGTAGGCCAACTGGCGGATTCCCCAATCTTCGATATGTACGATCTCACACTGATTGTTTTTCAGGTGATCTGTATACATAGCGGCTGTCTGTTTGATTTCATCACCTGACAGAACGGGTTCGATGATGAAAGTACACTCGTATTGTTTCATTACGAAATGATAAAAATTGGTTAATAAATTAATAAATAAAAATGCTTCGTCTTGAAGCGGGTGCAAATATATCGATTTTAGTCTAGATTTCAAATAAATTATCAATTATTTCTTTTTGCAGTGAAATTGATTTAGATGTCAATTTCCAAAAAAAAGAATGACTGTAGCAAAACAGTCATTCTAAACCATGAAAAATAAACTATGAACTGTATTTTGTAAAGGTTGAAAGGTTGAAAGGTTGAAAGGATCAAAGATTTAAAGAGGAAAGATTTAAAGATTGAAAGAGGAACCGATCTCGTTGATTAACGAGAGCGCTCCACGTAGTGAAAGATTGAAAGGTTGAAAGGATCACAGATTTAAAGAGGAAAGATGAAATCCCGATAGCTATCGGGAGAAAGAGGAAAGGTTGAAAGATTCAAAGGAGAAAGAAAAAGTCTTGATGCGCTTCACGGAACTTCGTTTCCTGCTACCTGCTACCTGCTTCAAATTTATCACTTCAGATATCTGTTTTTATTTACCTGTGGTAAAATCTTTCATTGATAATCTGTTCCCCTTCCCATTGTTGTACGCAAACTTGTTCCATTTTTACACGATGTCCGCCTTTGAAAGTGAGGTCCATCCAGTTTTCGACCATAACAACTGCTTTGCTTTCATCTGATGTAATGTTATTTACACCAGCTCCATGTACAGCTTCGATACTGTTAAGAAAACCAACTTCGAATGCTCTGTTTGTTTCTTTGCCTTCTCTGGGAGCTTCGCCCATTTCCTGCATTACAACATTTTCAGCATAGAACTTTTCGAAAGCTTCCAATAATTGTCCGCTGTTAATCATATTGTACAATTCTGCGGTTTTTTCTGCGTAAGTCATTTTATATTATTTTGAATAGTGAAGAAAAGTAAAAACTGATTTTTAGAAATTAAATGTTAATACAACAAAAGTAATAACATTCAAATAAAAAGAAAATAGCTTTTGATACTTTAAGACTTATTTAAGATTTGATATCCTCTTAAATATACATTTTGTAAGAAATTGGAAATTTAAAAGCCTTTAAATTTATCCTTTAAAACAAGAGTTTATCAGCAGCATTTATTTACTTTGCAGAGATTTTTGAAAACAGCTTTTTAATTATTTTCTAGGACTGTTTTCATACTAATGTCTATAATATTGACAACTATTAAATTATGAAGAAACATCACAAAATTGCCATTGCAGGCGCCGGGGGAATTGGTCGTGCCGTTGCTTTAATTCTTGCAGAATTGAGCGAAGTAGCACCCGATATATATTTGGGGGACATTTACACAGATACTGCCGAAGATGCTGCCGAATGGGCATTGGACGGTGTAACTAAGCCTTGTGCTATCCACGCTTTTACAATGGCTAAGGAAGGTATAAATGATGAAATGCGCAGTGTTTTCGATGACTGTGAAATTCTGCTCGATTGTTTACCCGGTTCTCAGGCTCCTCGTATGGCTGCATTTGCAAAAGAATTCGGTATGCACTATGCCAATTTAACAGAATACGTAAATGAGACCAATCAGGTTATCGAAATTGCTAAAGATGCCTCAACAGGTTTTGTGTTGCAAACCGGTCTTGCACCTGGTTTTGTGAACATCGTTGCCAATGCGCTTTACTCGGAATTTTCAGAGACCTACGAAGTTGAAAAGGTAGAATATATTGGCATGAAAGTGGGTGCGCTCACTCAGAATGCATCTGCCCCACATTTCTATGGTTTTACCTGGAGCCCGATTGGCGTTGCAACTGAATACGTGAAAGATGCCATTGCCATAAGAGATTATAAAAAAACAAATGTTCCGGCGCTATCTGCTCAGGAGCTTATTATCATCGATGGCGATACTTTTGAAGTAGACCTTACCTCTGGAGGGGCAGCCGATTTGCCCGATGCTTTTGCTGGTATCGCTCGTAATATGGACTATAAAACCATCCGTTATCCGGGCCATTACGATTGGGTAAAAGGTGTTTTAGCTAAAAATGCAGATAAAAATTCCGAAGATCAAATTGACGCACTCCAAAAAGAAATGATGGACAATATCCCACATCTTGAGGATGATTTGGTAGTAATTCATGTAAATGTTATCGGAAAAGACAGTAGGGGTACGCTCCGCGCTATCGAGAAAACATATTTTATCGGAAATCAGGAAATTGGAAATCAAACACTTAGAGCAATTCAGACAACTACAGCAGCGCCCATGTGCGAATGCGCCCGTATGCTGCTTGAAGGCGGTTATAGTGGTCCTGTATTTCAGTCACAACTTGATCCTTTTGCCTTCATGGAAGGTGCTTATGTAAAAGAGATCTACGGAGAATATTAGGGAGAAGTCAGAAATTAGAAATTAGTCTCGTCTTTCGGACGAGCCGAAGTTAGTCTCTTCTTGCAGACGAGGAGAAATCTTCAATCTAAAATCTAGACTTTAGATTTCAGATATCATACCTGGCCCTTTTTATTGTAGAAATTAGTATCCTCTGTTAGACGAGATAAATATAGAAGGAAGGAGTAAATTTATTTGCTTTTTCCTTCTTTTTTCTGAGTATCAGAAACTATATTTTTATCAATAACTTCGATTGAACTCTGCTTTGGGTTTGTAATTGTATCAGATAAGTACCTGCAGCTAATTCAAATGAAATATCCAGATTTTTAACACCAGCAGCGGATTCTTCAAATAACCTCTGGCCGCTTAAATTATAAATTACGATATGCTGGAACGCCTCAGCGGGCAATGTAACATTGAGTTTTGCACTAAATGGATTTGGAAAGACTTTCCAATCAGAATAAGCATCTTGTATAATGTTTGAAATAACAGAACAGGAACCATCATCGATGTGGGCCGAAGGATTGTAGTTCACAGCATTCGAGTCTGTACAGCCATATATCATACATCCGTTAATAAGATTATACACATCAAGTTTTCCTTTGCCCCAATGGATATTTGGTAACTGCTGACTCTGTAAAAAAACACAACTGTCAATTCTTGCAGCATTCATCAGCGCATTTTTTAAATCAAAAGAAGTGGCATTGGGTCTGCATTGAAAATATAAAGCGGCAGCTCCTGCAACCATAGGTGCGGCCATTGAAGTGCCTCTGGCTGCTATATGCCAACCATCTTT
>CAMDAB010000240.1 GCA_945888475.1 Saprospira grandis DSM 2844
ATATCGGTACCGCCTATGCCACCTTCGCGGTTACTGACGAAATACATGGTAGTGCCATCGCAACTGATACTTGGTTGAGAATCCCAAAACTCGGAATTAAGCCCATTTGCAGGCTCCACTTTGTCTATAACATCATTTTTTACATCGTATTCAGCCATATAAACATCGCAACCACCTTTCACATTTTCCCAGGCACAAGCCGAAAAATAAATTCGGCGTCCACAGGTAGTAAATTTTGCCATCCCTTCATTTCTTTTGGTATTAATGGCATTTCCTATCGATTTTGCATTGGCCCACTCCCCTTTTTTATCTTTTCGGGCAACCATAATATTTTCGTTGCCACTTCTGAGGGAGGTAAAAATCAGGAATTTGCCATCGGAGGTCAATGTAGGCATAAATTCATCTTCATCTGAATTGATATTGCCCTTCAGTTTCTGTGGCTGATCATTTTGACCATTGACTTCATTTTCGAGCGAATATTCACAGTTTGCAATGTTAAAATCGATGTTGCGCTCGTAATTTTTCTGAGCAAATAACTCTTCTGTTTTATAATCTTTATCCTGTGCGTGTTTGAAGAGCAGATAATAATCGAGTGCCTTATCGTAGCGGTACTGTTTCAGATAAGCCTCTGCTGCCTCATTGAATGCATTGCGCGAGTGTTCGGGCTTCATAGCAAACAACTTATCGTAATAGCCCGAGGATGATTTGTAATTCCCGAGACTAAGTTCAATGAGTCCCATCAGTCTGATTGCAGCCACAAAATCGGCCTTTTCATTTAAGACTGCCTGCACCTTGGTTTTGGCGGCATCGTATTTTTTTTGGTTAAACAGAAGCTCCGCATCCTTCATATTGGCCTGTGCTATTTTCGATTGTGCAGTAGCTATGTTGACAAAAAAGGCAAAAAACAGGAGTTGTATAAAAATATATCTCATTAGTGGAATTGAATGTTCAAGGGCACTCTATCAAAATTCGAGCCGTTTTGCATTCATTTTTTAATCTTTGTATTTTGTTAATAATTTAAACAAGAATTTTATGCACTATTGTCTTGAATTCCAGATTATTTCAGGTACTTCAAGAATTTGAGCGATTCTGCGCGACAACACAAAAAGATAATCGGAAAGTCGGTTCAAATATTGCAGCACAAGTTCATCTACAGCTTCATTTTCATTGAGTGCAACAACAAGTCGCTCGGCTCTGCGGCATACGCAACGCGCAATATGACAACTTGAAACAGCGACATGTCCACCGGGTAAAATGAAATTTTTAAGCTCGGGCAGTTGCGCTTCCATTTCATCAATCCAGTTTTCAAGTTGGGTAATGTCTGAAAGCAGTAAATCGGGCGTTTGTATTTTTCCTGCTTTTTCGGGATCGGTTGCCAAAATGGAACCAACTGTGAAGAGACGGTCCTGTATAGTTTTTAATGCTGTTCTCAAGCCCTCATCCTGCAAATGGTCGCGTAAAAGTCCTAAATGTGAGTTGAGCTCATCAACTGTTCCGTATGATTCTATTCTGATATGATGTTTGGGCACTCTGGCGCCGCCCCATAGTGAGGTCTGACCTTTATCGCCCGTTTTTGTATAAATTTTAAATGACATGTCAGCTTATTTTTTGCAAAGATAGTTAAAAAAGCTGAGTGTTTCCATCTATGTTCATTTCGAAAAAGAGAAGATTTTAAACGCAGATCTACTTAGTGCAGCGGCATTAAAATACCGCACTCCGTTGGTATTGTTTTTCGCAAAGGTTAAAACCGTTTGGAATCTCGTCTGCCGAACGAGATGAATTTAAAGCGGCATTAAAATACCGCACTCTAATGGTAATGTTTTTCACAAAGGCTGAAGCCATATGGAAAAACTTTCATACTTTCTCCCGATAGCTATCGGGATTTCACCCTTTCATCTAATTAGAACACCGATCTAGAGTTTGTCCTACACAAATTTAACTGATGCACACAGATTTTTTAGTGGTCAATACTGATGTGCACTGATTAACTTAGTTAATACTGATCCGATAGCTATCGGATTTAACGGATTGACGTATTCTGCTAATTTGTCTTTGTGGCCCTCTGTGTAACCCCGAAAGCTTTCGAGGGTTTGTGGGCTCTGTGGTTAAAAATTTACACATGTTTGGCGGCTTTAAAATGCTGCACTCATTCAATTCTTAATCACAAGTTTCGAAAGATAAGTCTTCTCCCCTGTGTTGAGTTTTACAAAGTAATTGCCCGCACTAAGATCCAAATTGCTTATTTCAATTGTGTGATTGAGCCATTGTTTTGAATTTGATCTATGCACCAATTGGCCCAGCACATCAAATATTTCTACATCTGCCGAACCTTCAATTTGAGGTATAAACAGGGTAAAATCGCCTGAATTGGGGTTTGGAAACAGGTGCAGATTATTATCATTTTCATCAAATATGCTGCGCTGTTTTTTCTGCACAATGCTAGCGTTAAAATCGCTGCCAATGTTCTTGAGGTGAAGCAGATGTGTCTCTTCCTCGAATGTGAAGCGTGCATTTTGTTCAAACAAAGGCAGCAACTGTACTGTTCCATTTTCTTCCCATCTTAAAAAGAGTTCCGATTCGGGCAATTGTTTGTCAACAATCCACTTCAACTGCATATTATGTGCATCGTTCGATTTTCTGGTAAAATGTAAGGTTTCAGACAATGCCAGATAGATACTGTCCTCCGAGAAACTGCTGTCGCTGCTCAATTCAACCCTGCTCTGTCCATCTGAAATAAGCGTAGCATATACATCGAAATAAACAGATTCATCTGCTGCAATATCAAGGCTTTGACTGCTCATGATCCAAGGAGTTGAGTTCAGCTCAACCTGCAGGATGGTATCGGACTCAATCTCGAAATTTTGCGTCTCCAAACCATGACCTTTGAGCGTGAGCATAAAATGCGATCTTGGTAGGGTAAACTGCTGCGAAGATTTTATTTCAGCAAAAAACTGATGATCTAAATAAATCTGTACTTTTTGTTCTTTTCGCATAGCGAATGAAACATTCATTTGTTCTTCGTTCTCATCCGTTATAATGAAATGATGATCTACTGCCAAGGTATCTTCTGAATTCATAGCATACACTCGAACAGATTGATAACCCGAAACCATATAAGGAATAGCAAGGATACTATCTGAATAGTTATAAATCTCTGGATGTAAAACGTCATCGTAATACAACTGATACTGTGTAAAATTCTCCCCTTTTATCTTGAGCTGAATATTATTGGCTGGCACAAAAAGTGATTGGTTCTGTGTTGAGACTTCAACCTTTATTGGATTTGAGATTTTGGGGAAGAGCGGAACATAATATTTACCACGAGCATTCAAGTTCTCATTGACAAGAAATTTCAAGTCATCGTATCCTTTTCTGAATATCCATAAACTATCTCCGGGCAAAATGTAATTGGACGAAATAAAATTAGAACTCTGCTGTTCGGTCGATGCGCTAAAGAACCAGTCTTCATCATTCTTAAACCAAATTTCTGCACCACTCAGGGGCGAACCAACTGTTTGTACCCATAAAAACTGATCCTCCTGCCCCATTGAAATGAGCGGACTCATTGATTTATTTGCAGTAGCCTGATTTGAAACTGTGAAATAGTTGGCATAGGATCTAATTCTTTTGTTCCAATTTGAGGTACTATTAGGAACTTGAAAGATGTTTTCAATGGTCCATTTATAGGTTTCTCCAGCTTCTAAGGCAGGAATTTGCAAAGCACTTACATTGTTTCCAGTGATGCGAACATCATGTTGCAATCGATAACAGGTCCCGTACAATCTGTACAATTTAAACTGATAACCTTTGATTTGGTTATGGCGGGCCCATCTAAAATCGGGCGTTGTAGAATTCACAATAGGAATGCTGCTATCATCGCCAGGAACAATCAACTCCGGCTTTGCCCTAATCCAACTTGACCAAATGCCCGAATTACGGTCGGTTATTGTGTATTTACTATTCTGTCTTTTAATGGGCAAACTACCATTGATATGCGCAGTTAAATTCGATCCTACATTCTGCTGAATAATTCTAAAAGAACTTGTGGCATTGTTATTTACAGGGCCACCCTTTGCAATAACAACATGTCCGTACCGATGATTGAATGAATTTCTAGCCAGAATATCGTCTGATGTTGGTGGCACAGTTGACTGACCATTTTCAAATCTTTTGAAACCTTTTCTATTGCCGGTGACTTGATTGTAAGCTATCCCATCTCCATGTCCAGCCGAAATTTTAAATCTAGTCATATAGTAGCGTGGGGGCAATTCCGCACACTGCCAACCGGCGTAATTAATCACAAAATTGGAATTATAATATTGAGATTCGATATTACTTGAGCTTGGATCATAAACTCCGTTTTCACAGCCGCCATTTTTATAAATTGGTACATTGTTAAACTGCCCCAGTTCGGTACCAAAATTAGGCACATTAGGATGAGGACAAGACCAGGGTTCAAGATCAGGTCTTTTTTGCACCAAAAATTCACGAGTAAAACAGGCAATGGGAAGATTCTGATTGTTATAAGCCGTTACCTTCCATCTATGCTTTTTGAAATAACTTAAACCATTATTTACCTGAAAAACAACAAGCGCAGAATTAATTGGAGGAAAAACCTGATTATTTAAATTTCCATTTACAGTAACAGGATT
>CAMDAB010000241.1 GCA_945888475.1 Saprospira grandis DSM 2844
TCAACATAACGCTTAAAATTATTCAAAATTGCCTGCCAGCCCTCTCTTTGCAATTCAATTGGGTTTTCAGTTTCAGGATCAAAGCTAACTGAAACTGCTGTTTGTCCATTGCTTTCACTAAATTCAACACTGACAACACGACCGGCAAATCCATAAGTAAAATTCGATCCAATATTGATTTCAATATAAATGGCATCAAAATCAAAGCCAAAACTGCCGTCTACTGCCTCCATTCTGGCCAGGTATCGACCCCCGATTCTTAAATCATTGCTTGCTGAGGGGCAATGCCAGCTTGGATGGGCAAAATTCCATTTGGTAATTTGTTCGGGCAGGGTGTAATAATCCCAGACTTTTTGTTGTGTTGCAGAGATGCTGGCGCTGACTGTTATTTTTTCCATTTCAATATTATCTAGTACTTGTAATTATAATTGTACTTAGTAAGTTTACCGCCTCCATCTCCATAGCTGCTTATGATAAAAAATCCATCGCCAAAGTCAACACCAATGGGTCTTTGAATTTTGAAGGTGTCCAGAATACTCATTTTTTCAAGGTCAACCACACTGGCTTTGCTATTATACCAATGCAGCACAACAGCAAATTTTTCGGATGGATCGACGGCAAAGAGTAGTGCGTTTTCTTTAAAACTGACTTTTTTAATCGTTTTTTTGTCTGTACGGCTATATTTGTAAAATGCTTTTCCAGCATTATCGCAAATATAAAAATGATTCTTATCGGCACTTAGAGTATGGTGCCCTGGGTTGGACATAATCGGGAAGTTCTGAATCAATTTTCTGGTACTCAGATTGAATTCCGAAATGCAGCCGCCGCCCATGTTGTTAACAAATAAGGAGTTGCTTGTAGAATCTACCGAAATGCCCCTGGGATACTGCTTATAACCGCTATTAACCATGATATTTTTTTCATTTTTCATTGTAGCGGTATTTACCATTGAAACAGAACCTGAGACCCAATTCGTCACCATCAGGTATTTATTGTCGGGCGTTATCGACACCATTTTAGGCATCTTTTCACTGTTGCCCGATCTGTATTTTACCCTTTTCTTTTGACCGCTGCTGTCGATAACCGTTGCGCCATAGGTCTTATCGCAGACTTTGAGCGTTGCATCGGGAACCTGATGTTGCAACAATGGAATTTCCACCACACTGTTGGCATTGTAAAGGGTAACATATACACAGGAGTCCATCGGTCCGAAACAACAATCGACCGGCTTTTCGCGAATACATTTTTCAACTTCTTTCGAATTGTCGTCATAGCCCGGACCTTCGGTACGGTCGAAAACAATCTTTGAACTTACTTTTTTTGTTGTTAAATCTATAACCCAAACGGCGCAACCCTCGAGGTCACAAGCTACTGCAGTTTTTCCATCTTTTGTAATATGTACTGACTTAATACCTACTGCGCCTGTCCAGATGGTATCCAGATTTATGACTAGGGTAGAGTCTGACGGAATAATGATTTCAGGTTCTTTTTTTGCCGGTTCTTTAATGGTAGTATGCTGTTCTGATTCAGCAGCTTTACTCTCTGTAAAAGGTTGACATGCAATTGTTAATATGAATGCTACAAGCAGACTTAGTCCCAAAATTATTTTTTTCATGCGCTGTTTGGTAATTGGTTCAATATAAAGGGTAATTATCATCAAGCATTAACCCTGATAACAATGCCCCGTTTTTTGGAGTTTCTGGTCTCCACAATCAGGACACAAAATTATCGTTTTTTTTGTTTTTTGATTTAGATTTCTAAAATCATTGCAATTTAATTTGAAAAAATGTAGAGAAATTGAAGTGCATTCAGCTATAATAATAAAAGAGGAATCATATTTTTTTTGAAATAACAAAAAAGAGGACCTAAGTCCGCTCGATGCTTATTTTATCAGGTTAAAATTTGCCCCGATATGAGGCTTTTTACCAAACTGTTATTTATACAAAGCCCTTCTTGAAAAGGCCCCTAATCTAATTATTATTCCTGTTAGCATGATAGTATGAGTCAAAATGGATAAGGACCATTTTAGAATGGTGAGCATTGAACCGTAGGAAATTAAATTTTCAGGAATTAAGCCACTATCTAGATAATTGTTTATCATTGAAACTTCCATATAGTTTTCCGTCCAGTCGCATAACATCTGAAAAACAGGGATAATTATTAAGAACCTTTTTTTTAGCAGATAGATGATCCAAAGTGAATTCATGGCTGTGTACAACAAGGGGAATATGGCATCCCATATGCTTAAAAAGTTGATATAACAATTGAGTTGCTGTTTTGACTTTGACTCTACAAAAGTCATGACATCGGAGGGGGTATAACCAAAAGTTAAACCTAGTGAGCTAATAGAATTTTCAATTCTAAAACATTGACTGTAATGCCCTAATATGAACTGCGCATAAAGTACCATCAATAAAGTGGATATGATTGCCAGGTACAAAAGCAAATTTTTGGAATGTTTCATGTTCAGAAATTGACTTTTAGTAACCGATTGATTTAATCATGATTTTTCGGTTCTGTGTGGTTTTTTAAGCATAATTATTGGCAAAAAAAAGAACAATTCATAAATGTTATTTAGCTCTTTATAATGTCCTTCCCATTTCTGCACCATTCACTCCAAGAGCCTACATACAAATTGGGTAGTTCCATTCCGGCATACGCTAATGCAAGTAAGGTATGGCAGGCAGTAACGCCTGATCCACAATGTACAGTAATGTTCTCGGTTTTGAAATGAGCGAAATCAGCACTGTATTTATTTTTTAATGCTTCGGAGTTTAGGAATAACCCATTTCCATCCAGATTTTCACTGAAAGGAATATTTATTGCACCAGGTATATGCCCTGCAATTGGATCAATCGGTTCACTTTTTCCTGAATAGCGTAATTTTTCACGGACATCCACAATTAAAAAATCTGGATTTTTCGACATGGTTTCAATCGCAGCCAATTCGATGAGCGGTAAATACCATTGATCTGTAATATAAGGAGTTGATGTCTTTTTAGGAACTTCAGGTTTAGAACTAAGGGGGAAATTATTTTTTTTGGCCTCTTGCATTCCACCATTCAAAACCTGCACTTTTTTGTGACCGACCGATTTCATCATCCACCAGAATCTGGCTGCTGCATTTGCACCATTTTTATCGTCATAAATTATAATATGCGTATCTTTTCTAATGCCCAGTTCGCTCAGAATTTTTCCAAAAATCAAGACCTCAGGCAATGGATGCCGACCTCCTTTTGACAAATCGGACTTTATTTCCGCTAACTGACTGTTTAAATCAATAAAGTATGAACCCTCCAGGTGTTCTTTTTCATAATTGCTTTTGGCATCTTTACCATTGCTGACATCGAAAATTATAAGATCGGAATTTTTATAAATCTTCTTCAGTTCATCAATTTCTATAATGGGGGATATATTCATAATGGATTTTATTTTTGTGTTTTCATTTCTTAAGTTAATAACAATATTAACTATGACTTTTTTGAAGTTTTACAACTTTCCTGAATTTACATTTACTACTTGCTATTGACTTTTTCCGTAATCAAAAATTCCTTTACAGAGGTCCAGACTATATTTGAATACCTGTCGTTGTCATATTTTTGGAAAATAATTCTGCCTTCCATCATGTCTCTCATGTATTGCATGCCCTGCCAGGCTGGATAAAGTTCCTTTTTGGAAGGAGAAAAAAATCTAGTCATCCGAATCATAAAATTCAGTAAACCAATACCTCCGGGTCTGAATAACTTATATTTTTTAGCGGTCAATTCAGATAGCAGTTTCACAAAGTCATTACAGGAAAGCCTGTCACCAGCAATTCTTAAAAATCGTGGCGAGTTGTCATCCATTGCTGCTTCTGCAGTAAATTCAGCCACATTGTAGGTTGTGGTAAATTCTAAAATTTGATCCGGGTTGCCCCAACATAAAATGCGTTTTTGTTTAAAAAGTATCAAAGGCATATCTGTGGTTAATAAATCCATAAAAGGACCATTAAATATAGTCGTAGCCTTAACAGGAGCCTTCTCAAGATAGCGGTGAAAGTCTCTTCTCAGGTCCAGATTTCTGTTCTGACCTTCTTTGAGGTTAGTAAAATCAATTGAAAAGTCGCTTGGAATAAATCTTTCCACCTTTGCCTCCACTGCTGCATCCAAAAATATTTTTTGAGTATCTATAATCGTTTCTTTTAAGCCTGCCAGCGCCGATACCATACAATGTGCTCCTATGCAATGTTTTGAAATTTCGGATCTATTGTTGGTGTCGACTTGAAATACTTTTACACCTTTTTCTTCAAGGTCTTTTATTTTTTTTAAATCGCTTTCCAGACGGACAATTGCTCTTACTTCAGCACCTTTAGCCAATAATGAGTTTACAATTTTGCCACCCAAATTTCCGGTTGCACCGGCAATTACAATAATTTTTTTCATTTGATGTATGTTGTTTGATGTTTTGTTTTTTGTGTTAGGCGCAGAATTTTTTAGTCAGCTACAATTTATACAATACCTGAATCAAGTTTCTGTTAAACAGCGGCTCAATTATTTCTGGCAATTTACTCTAATCTATTTTATTGGCTGCCTCTTTTTTTATTT
>CAMDAB010000242.1 GCA_945888475.1 Saprospira grandis DSM 2844
TTTTCGGAAGGGCTTGAGTCGTTTTTTAAAGACAGCATAGAAGAGGTGATTGGTGATGGAACAGTAACTGAAGTAAAAAGAGGTGTTGCTAAAAAAGGAAACAAAAGGGTTATCGGTATCGAAGTGTTATTGCAAAGTACACTTTTTAAAGATTTTGAAAAAGAATTTGATCAGGACTCTAAGGAACGCTATCCAAAGACAAAAAGGGTTACTTTTGTTTTAGACACCGATAAATTGGAGTTATTGAAAAATATAGCTAGAACTGAGAAGAAGGAGATGCGCCATATTGTAAGCGGACTCATTGAAGAATATCTCAAAGCAAATGGAATACCCACCAAAAAAGACAAAAAAAAATCAGTTTCTAAAACAGATATAAAACTCAAAAAATAAAAAAAAGGCCATTGGCCTTTTTTTTATTTCCTGATGTAAAGCTTCCATATTGCCTTTTCATTTTTCAATACCAATGTACTGTCAGTAAGGATAGCAATGGCAGAGGAGGGCAATGCTTTTTCAGATTTGTAATGAATAGAATCATTTCTGATAAAATAGTTTACCGATTCTTTGTGTGGTGGCGTTGTGTAGCTTTTTATCCTTTGCCCATCTTTGGTGAATTCGTATTGAGGGTCGCCCAACTCAAAGCCGCTCACAACTTTATCTCCGAGAATCATTGAATCGACGCTCCAAACTTTGTAGAGCAGCTCAATATTTAGACCAACTGATTGTTTAATTATTTTTTCAGTGCTTTTGCAAGAAAATATAAACATAGCGAAAACGCTTAGCAGGCAAATAATTTTAGGCATCTTATACTGTTTAAATTTTTTCTGCAATATATAGTTAAAACAGTAAAAATCAGTTTTGCTTTGCGAAATTATTTGTAATTTTTAATTTGAACTGTAGGCGAAAGTTGAATTCTGAAATATATTAGACTGCTTAATTTCTTAGCGAAGTCGTATGCTTAAACTGTTTTTGCCCTGCAGATTAAGCTGACAATCTTTGAAAAGCGGCGGACCAAATCTTATAACGGGGTCTTTGGAAAATCCGTAAGGTTCGGTAGGAACGCCTATCCAATTTTTATCAAGCTTTCCGTTGCTATTAATATCCTGATATACTGCTATAGCATAGCTTCCGCTCTTGAGTTCGATACTGGCCAAAAATGGTTTTTTTGCCTCTAAAATATCAGTTAAATAAGCCTTTTCGGGTATTCCGAAACTTTGCTCACTGTTATAAATCGCCACATAAATTTTGCCGGCCGATGAATGCTGATTTGTCAAACTAAGCTCAATTACTGCATTGCTTTGCTGTGCAAACAGTTGTGAAATAGGGAGTAGGAGAGAAAGGGCTATTGTTTTCATGTCAATGGGTAGATTTATTTGAAAAACAATAAAAAAAAACTTTTAGTTTAATAAATTTAATAAAACAATATTGAATGTTGAAAATCAATATTTAAATTGCTAACTGTGTTTTGATATTAGAAAAAAATTTAAATTTTGGTCACTCTGCATCCTTCCTTTATTATTTTTTTATAATTTTAGAGCATCAAAAAACTTTGTTTTGTAATTCTGCTCAAAAGCATTTCAATATTTTTAATGAATCTGAGGCTCGGCATATTATTATATTTTCTGACTTTATTAAGCTATCAAGTTAATGCTCAGATAATTACAGTTAGTGGTAGGGTTGTGGATGACGACACTGATGAGGGCGTGTCCTTCTGCAGCGTCTTTCTCAACAGCAGTACCCCCATTGGGGTCACTTCCGATTTGGAAGGTAATTACAGCTTTCAGATAGACTTTTCATTAGTAAATGGCGATTCTATCGGTGCCCTTTCTATCGGTTATAATACGACTATGAAGCCTGTTTCGAAGTCTCAAGCCGAACAGACCATCAATTTCAGACTTAAAAGTGCATCGCTGACCATGGGTGAAGTGGTAGTACTTGCAGGTGAGAATCCGGCCAATGAAATTGTTCGTCAGATCATTAAAAATAAAAAGAGAAATGTTCCTAAAAACTTCGACAGCTACGAAGTAGAACTTTACTCGAAAACAGAACTTGACTTGAACAATATTGATCCCGATATGAAGGATAGTAAAATTTTCAAAGAAGTTCAGTTTATCTTTGAAAATGTCGATTCGGTGTCTGATGTTAAACCATTTCTGCCGGCTTATGTGGCAGAACGCCTTTACGATATTTACTACACCAAAAAGTCCCAATCGGAAAAAGAAATTATCAAAGCTCAGAAAGTATCGGGTATAAATAATAGTTCGGTAGTTGATTTTATCAACCGCCTGCACGAGAAGTACAGCATTTATGACAATTATATAACCATGTTGGGCAAGGAGTTTATCAGCCCTTTTTCTAATAATGCCCTGCTCACTTACGAGTTTTATATTCTCGACAGTACCTTTATTCAGGACGAATGGAGTTATAAATTGAAATTTAAACCCAAACGCAGGCAGGAAAATACCTTTTATGGCGATTTTTGGGTTTCGATGGAAAATTATGGGGTGGAAATTGTGAACATGCGCATGAGTCCCGATGTAAATATCAATTTGGTAAACAGGGTCATTATCTATCAGGAATTTCTCAAACAGGATAGTCTCTGGCTGCCCTACAAGGAAAAAACCATCATCGATTTTGCCACAGACAAGACAGAAAAAAGGCCCGGCATCATCGGTCGAAAGACACAAATGTATAAAAATTTCAAAGTTGATGACCCAGCTACGGCTGAGCGATATCAAAAAGCCGACCCTGAAGAAATCGATTGGCAAGTAGTTAATAAAGATGCCGATTTTTGGGAAGACAACCGACATGAGGAATTGAGTAAAAACGAAGAGGCCGTTTATCGCATGGTGGATAGTATCAAGCAGGTGCCCATGTATAGAACTGTTGCCGATCTGATCAACACTTTGAGTGGCGGTTATCAGGTTATTGGCCCAATTGAACTCGGCGCTTGGTGGGATATAGTCAATACCAATAACCGTGAGGGCTGGCGTATTGGCATGGGCCTTGGGACCAGTTATAAATTTAGTAAAAAGCTCAGGCTATATGGCTATGGGGCTTATGGCTTCTGGGATAAACAATGGAAATACCGCGGGCTTTTTGAGTATGTTTTTAACCATTACCGCCGACAGGAAATGGGAATTCAGTACCGCAACGATGTCATGTTCGAAAATAGAAGTACCGAGGAGCCATCTACTCAGGGACTTTTTGCCGGCTTTATTAGAAGAGGCGGTATTCCTCCAAAAATATTACAGGTAAAGGAAGCCAAGGCATTCTATCACCATACATGGAAAAAAGGCTGGTCGAATCATCTTGCCGTTTTACACAGACAATTGACTCCCTTTGGCGATTCGATGACAATTTCTAAAAAAGGTTTTAACTATGCCTATTTGCCAAATCCAGCCGATGCCTCAATCATTGAAAATAGGATAACTACCGCCGAGCTGCTCTTCCGAATTCGCTATGCTTATAAGGAAAAACTGCTAAGGGGTAATTTTTCTGATATGAGCTTGGGTTCTGTGTACCCAATTGTATCGCTCACTTATACTGCAGGCATCAAGGGTATTTTGGGTTCGGAATATAATTATCACAGGCTCAATCTCAATCTCGATCACTGGTTCTATGTAGGCGCTGCAGGCTGGTTAGAGTATAATATCGATGCCGGTAAGATTTTCGGAAATGTACCCTTTTTGTTGTTGGAAACGCATCCGGGCAACGATGCTTTCTTTTACAACGGCAATGCTTATAATATGATGAACAGCTTTGAGTTTGTAAGCGATACATGGGTAGGTTTAAGGCTGGAGCAACATTTCGACGGATTTTTCCTAAATAGAATTCCGCTTATCAGAAAACTAAAATGGCGAGAAGTTGCCTTCTTCAGAGGCGTTTATGGTAAATTGTCAAAAGAAAACGAAGAGGCAAACCGCTTGAATCTTCAGGCAAATGGAGGTCCTTATTACGGTAGCCTCAATCAGGGGCCCTATATGGAAACTGGCTTCGGCATTGAAAATATCTTCAAATTTATCCGCATCGATGCATTGTGGCGTCTCAGCTACAGAGAAAATGTCAATGCTCAGAAATTTTCAGTAAGGTTTACGCTGGACTTTAATTTTTGATGCTCGGCTTATGGTTTTAACCATTCTTCGAAATTCGAATTATTTATAACCTGAAAGGAAGCATCAGGATAAGTATCTTTCCATTGAGACGGAACCTTTACTTTATTCATAATTCCGTCACTTTAGTGACGCAATTTATGCAAATTCAGTCAAAGTAAAAAAATAATATCATTTTTTATACAGCTATTTGCAACAAATTATTGTAGGTTTAGACAGCTAAACATGTCAATGCCCAAAAATTTTCGGTGAGATTTACGCCGGACTTTACTTTTTTAAAAAAGGGGGAAACTTTATAGTCTAAGGTAAAAGTTTTGGTATATTGATACTTATACCCTCCAATTGAAAGTCCTTGTTCCAATCGGCAATTTCCCAGTTTTTACCTTTTTCGGCGATAATTACTTTCTTTGATGCGGTT
>CAMDAB010000243.1 GCA_945888475.1 Saprospira grandis DSM 2844
AATTCTTTTTCTCCTATAGAATTAAGTAAATCTTTAATTTCCTCTCCGTCAATCATTGGAGGTAATTGTCTATGGTCACCTACTATAATAGACTTCTTACCATACAAAACAGGTAAAGCAAGTTCGGGTGGAGTTGCCTTACTTGCTTCATCCATAATTATTGTGTCAAAATTAATTTCAACATTGTAACATCTGCTTTTCGCAGCTTTATCAAAAGAACTTTGTTTGTAATTTTCTCTATCAAAAACATTCAAATAAGAACGAAAAAAAGAAGTCCATTTATTTTCTGAGTTTAACTTTCCAATGGAACTTCCTGTGGCTCCAATAAGGTTTACATATTGTAAATATTTATCGGCAAAAAGCTTCCTAGTCTCAATACTTGGCTTTTGTAAGTGGCTTTTCCATTTCTCTAATGCTGAATTAATTTGTTCATCGTCTTGGTTTGAAACTCGGTTTATAATGTTGTTTATCCAATGAGAGACTGTGTTTCTTTGTGTAGAATCGCTGATTTGCCAATGTTCAATGGCTTCAAGGGAATAAAAATATCCTTCAGATTCTAAGTTTTCCGACTTTCCGAAACGAATTGGCTTTACAATATTGTTTAGTCCATTCTTCAAGCGGTCAATGGCATTATCCACAGCAAGATTGGTCTCTGAGGTTAAAAGTATTTTTTGCTTCGATGCTTTTCTAATATGCTGCCAAATTATTTCAGCGATTGCTGTTGATTTACCCGTTCCAGGTGGCCCTTGAATTAGTGCCAATTCTTCTGCATATAACGATTTATAAATGGCTTGTTTTTGAGATTCGTTTAGGGATGTTGAAAAAAGATTGTTTTCAAAATCTTTCCATTCAGTGCTTGTTTTGTTCAGCAGATACTCAATATTTTCAATCTTTTTAGCTTTTGATGAATTGTATAAGAAAACTTTAGCATTGTCATTTGGTAGTTTAGCTTTATCATCATCAAGCTTCAAAACAGTATCCACCAGACGCTTTATTTTGTCTTTTTCTCCTTTGAGGTCAGGAAAAATTGCTTTTACAATTTCTTCTGAATTATTCTCCTTTACCTCTTCAATTCTATCTTTATCAACAACAAAATATAGATCTGGATAATTAACCTTCTGTAATTTACCCAAATAGAATTTTTCTTTTAGATTGCCGAAATAAAAATCCTCTCGTAATAATTTAGATAGTTTTTCTTCTTCTTGCTCAACTTTTAGTTCAAAGTTTTCCTCACAAAGGTATTTTTCTTGGAAAGTGTCATTTATTGTATATCTAAACCTTTCCGAATTAACTTTATCTGCTAACTTATTATGCAATCGTGCAAGGATTTCTGTTTTGTTTCCAGTTTGGTAAAAATGACGGAAAATGAGCTTCTCTCCATTTGCAACTAACTTTGTTATAAGATTTGGAAACTCTTGTTTCAAATTGCCCTGTAATTCATGCAATCCAGTTTCAAATTTGATGTTAAACTTGAATTTATGTCTTTCGCCTAAATCGTAAATGTCAAAAAAATGGAACGATTTAATAAAAGATATTTTGTTATTTAATTCTTCTTCTGTTTCAAAGTCAAATGAAATTGTTCTGTGTGCTTGACTTACTTGATATTCGTCTCCGTTTATTTCAGAAAACAATCTATTCCAAAAAATATCTTCGTTTCGGTCAAGTTCGTCAATTCCTTTATCAAGTTTTCTAAAATCAAATGAATATTCAGTTTTATAATAAAAATCGAATGGATTGTCAGGAAAATATTTTTTGAGAGCTCTTTTTAATCGAAAAGCCTCATAATTCAAATCTGATTCGTGTTGCTCATAGAAAATATTATCATAATCAAAACAAAGTTGGTTCTCTTGTGGCTTGGGTAATAATATTTCTTGTCTTTCTAAAAATTTAATTTGTTGGTTAAGGCGCTCTATATTGGCAAATGTAAAAACTAATTGATTGCCTTGATTGGCTAGACCAAAACACTTCTCAAATAATTCATATATGTTTTGGTGTAATTCACCAACTACAATTATTTTGTTTGCATTTTGGGAGATTTCAATATTTTTATAAAAACTAGAAATAAGAAATAAAAGCGAGGGTTTAATTTGAAAAACTGCACCAACTTTTTTATTGAAATTTAGCCCCTGAATTTGGTTGGCTTTTTTCCATTCCTCTATTGTTAAAAAAATCAATCCAGATTTATTAAAATGATAGCTCGTTGGAAGATCACCAATTGCATTTTTTAATTCTTCTTTAATAATATTTTCTTTTTCTGTGATTTGTCCTTCAATAACTGGGTTTTCATTAAAGTCAATGTAACAGATTTCAGCAAGCTCCTTCAGTTTGCTTAGGCTATCATTAGTAATATTTGAAACATTAGCTAAAGCTGTTTGTATATAGCCACTTTTAAAATCAAAATTTTGTATGTTGAAAACCTCCTCAACCTCTTTCTTGAATACTTCCTTAAATATTTCTTGGTCAATAGAAAGATTTAATTTTAAACCATTTCTTTGAACGGTTTTTGTCGTGTCAATTGAAATAGGTTTAGATTTATGCTCTAATATTTTGAATTGTGCAGTGATGTACTTTTTCCAAACTTCTCTCTGATCCATATTTTAATACTATTTATATTCATTTTTTATGTTTTGAATTAACCAACCAAAAAATTGACATTTATTGATTTTACTAAGGTATTAACTTTTTACAATTAATATTAGTTGAAAAAGAAAGATTTTCCTTTAATCCTCAAAATTCTTTTTGTGGTTGCTGATTTTAACCAATTCTCTACACTATTCTTCAAACTATGATTTTTACTGAGGATTATATTAATTTGGCAATAACCAACAACATTTTAAAAAATCACCAACTTTTTATGCTTATGTACCCTTTACCTATGGCACCTTCTTTCCTGTTAAGTAGAAAGTTGAACTTATCATTTGAAATATTGAACGGTTCAAAATATGAATACCAAGGCTTATAGTTAATATCTTCTACAAGGATAGAATTTGAACTTGATAATTTTATATTGACATAAATGATCAATTCTGAAATAAGTGGGTTTGTTGTTTTTAATATTTGCCCTTTGACATACATTCCCTTTTTGGGGCGAGAGATAATGCCACAATCAAGAAATAAAGGAATTGTCTCATCAATTCCTATATGCATGGCACGATTTGACCCATATATGGCACCTATTTTTTCAATAATTACTCGTTTACTTATTTTTTCCTGTACTTTAAATCCAATGGAGAAAGCGTTCAAAATATCATACACAATGGGAAAAGTTAAGGAATATAAACATATCAAAAAGGCCCTTCTATCGGAAAGACTTAAAGTTTGAAAGTCTCCTTTGGTTTGTTTGGCCAACAGATTTATTAAAGAAGTATTTTTATTGATTATTGAAACTAAGTGACTCAAGGTTTTTTTTGCCCTATTCTCACCTTTAGTAAATTCAAGTATGTACTTCAAGTAGGCTGGTGTATTCACCTGTCCAGTACCGATGAAATCAGCTATTGCATATTCCAAAACAACAAATGGAATACGATTACTGATACCTATGTATTTTCCTTTACTGCTCATTGATACTTATAAAAGGGACTATAACCTCCCATATATGAGAACCTCCATGCGTAATTACTTTGGTATTCTCGTTTGTAAATGCCTCTTGTTTCTTAAGGTAAAGAGATAGACCTTTTTTGCCAACTTCAATGCTTGAATTCAACGATATGAAATTTTCCATCAACATTTCGTTAGTAAAATATAAATGCCTTTTTCCACGACTTAGTGCGCCTAACTTGTCTTTTATGGTTAAGTTTTTTAAACCGGTTGCTTCTATATTTCCATGGTCGGCTGTTATGTAAACCTGAAATCCTTTGTTTTTTAAACCTGCAATAGATTCAATAATTTTAGATTCTGTAATCCATTGCTCTGTTGAAGTCTTTAATTGCGTGTTACCAAGTATAGAACCATGCATGATATCATCTAAATCATTACAAACCAAGCCAAGCATAACGGTGTCTGGTGAAATATCCTCCAGGATTATTGGTTCTTTTATGCCGAATTTTTTGTAAGTAATTTGAAAACCAGATAAACCATGTTGTTGCCAATAGGTCTCAAAAAGTTTCATCTCTTTCGAATTATCCCCAGACAAGTCGGGTTTATCTCCTTTAAATATGGCTTGTCTTGACCATGCTGTAATGGTTGGTATATAGGCTAAGGTGGCATTGGATGTATAACCTATATCTGCATCGGATAATGCTTTTCCAATGATATTCCATTGCCAGTAATTCATACCGTCAATGACCACTAACGCTTTTTTTTTGGCCGGTCTTGATTTTAAATGTTCTAATATTCTAGAAACAACAACTGGTTTCCTTACACCACTTAAAGAGAACAAACTGCCATAATTATTGTCAATAAACCGTTGAAATCGAAGATTTAAATTATCCTCAACTAATATATATTCCTTCTTTAAATGCTCATTTTCAGACAATAAATATTTTAATTTTGTATTCGCCAATACCATAATAATTTTGAACC
>CAMDAB010000244.1 GCA_945888475.1 Saprospira grandis DSM 2844
CGGGGTTCAGTTCCATGTTAGTAGGGGGTTTAGATACTTGGTATTAATAGGTATTACTGTGTAGGTACGACTGCAGAATATCCATCAGTTCATCAGCGCTGTCCATACGATCTTCCATTTTCAGCTCCATACAGAGCATAACAATACTGGAGAGCACTGTATCTACCTCGCTGCAGATCTCGTGGGGCATAGGCAGTCGATTCTGAATACGCTCGGGCGAGGAAGCAGGCTGATAACCCGTGAGCATATGGTACAGCGTCGCTCCGATGGCATAAATATCAGTGCTGGGGTGCTTGGGCGAGTTTTCGCTGTATTGCTCGAGCGGTGCATAACCTGGTGAAAGTATAGCAGTATGATTTTCATTATTCTCGTAGTCAAAAAGCCTCGAGGATCCAAAATCGATGAGGACGGCTCTACTGTCGGGCGTAAGTATAATGTTGTCGGGTTTAATATCGCGGTGCAGCATCTGTTCGCCATGAACAATTGAAAGTGCTTTCAAAATCTGCATACTGATTTCAACAGCCATTGGTACCGGCATTTTGCCCTGTTTTTTCAGGTAAGAAGCCACTGTAACCCCTTCCAGATATTCCAAAACCATGTAGGCAGTTCCATTTTCCTGAAAAACACCTCTTACATCCACAATATTGGGATGCGTAAATTTTGAAAGATTCTGTGCCTCCTCTATAAAACGCATTACAAGATCTCCAAAACTAAATCCCATTATAGGCAATGAATGTACCGAATAATCGTTCATTCTTGAGCTACTGCCGTTTACGAATAATTCTTTAATACAGCGGTAAATATTGCGCTTGGTGTCGTATGCGCGGTATGTAATGCCAAAGCCTCCCTGTCCGATTAAATCGGTGATGATATACCTGCGGTTGAGCATATAATTGGAAGGTAGAATTAAACTGCTCATCGGCTCAAATCTTTTTGCTATTTAAAAGTGCTGAAAAAATGCTGCCCATATATTTTTGCTGATTAAACCCATTGAAAAACAGCTTGTCGGAAGACAGGCAATTGAAAACAAATACAAACAGGGATATATAGATTATCATGATACTATGCCGGTTTTCTTTGGAAGAAAAATATTAAGGATGCTAAATAGAAACGATGCAGAAAGCATGATAAAAAACAGATACATCTCAAAATGTTTGTCAACGGTCACATAGGGCATAACATACTCTTTGAAGGGTATGGAAGTATCCAGATCGACATAAGCATCATATATTTTTAACAGTAAAATAAGCATCACAAAAAGATGCATAATGAGCACCGCTATACGGTTGAATAGTACGGTTGAAATCAAAAAAGGTAATAACAATAGCCAAAAATACCAGCCCATGAGATCCATTCCATTGAAGGACTTACTCAAATCTATTGGAATAATAATACTAATGGCATCTTCCACAATCTGTTTAGGCTTTGCCGTTACCCATTTGCAAGAAGCAGCAAAAAGCAGCAACAAAAAAAGCAGCAAATAAAGCAATGAAATTTTATCGTACTTTTTCCACCAAAGCCCCAAAAAGCTTTTCAGTTCTTTTAGTGACTGCATGTTCTGTTATAATTGTTTTTCATGTGTTTGTGGATGCAATTGGCTCTTTCTTTCGAAAAAGGATGGGTCGAAAATAATTTTTCGAATTCCATTCTGTCACCTTCTTTATTACTCATTCGCTGCCATAGTTTCTCGGCATGGCAACCGTCATAACCAGCTTTTTCGCAAAGGTCAATACCATAAAGATCACAGTTTGCCTCATTTTTTTGGTTATAAGATAGTGTCAGCACGGTGGCTGCCAACATTGGAATCTGGCTGAACTCACCAAAAATTCCTTTGGCAATCTTCTCTTTTTTGATGTGCTGCTTGATATGCTCCAATTCATTATGGTATATTTCATGCGCTAATATGGCAGCAATTTCGTCATCGTCATCGGCAAAGTCGATGATTCCTTTATAGATAAATATATTTCCACCACAAGTCATGGCATTGATAACATCTTCATTGATGATAAACCATTCGTAGTCGAATCGGGGATTATCAAGTTCGGCTAAAAGCTTTTTCATGATACGGTCGATGCGGTTGGTATACCTTGAGTCAGTGAGCAAGGATGATTTAGAAAGGATTTCCTTTTTTGCCTGCTCTCCCACTTCTATCTCTTCTTCTATGCTAACCTCAACATCAACTGCACCCACAATTTCCTCCTCAAATCCACCAAACAAATCAATTAATCCACCTAATCCTTCGCCACTTAAGCAGGAAAGATCATGCTTTGTTTCGCTTACTCCGACATTTTGAATTGCTTTTATCGGAATATCGGTACTGTCAGTTTGTATGGCATTTTTATGTTCAGCTAACTCACTATTACCCCAATTTGTTATATTAAATCCGAAAACTGTTGATAAAACAGTACCCAAGAATATTGCTAATGTGTATTGCATAAAATAATGATTATATGGGGTTTGTAAATATTTAAATTAAAAAATAAGACCAGTTCTGCTGAAAAGTAACACAATTTTTAATGACTGCAGGTTCTATAATTGCTTTTCATGTGGTGGTTGATGCAGTTGGCTCTTTCAGTAGAAAAAGGATGCGAAGCAAACAATTTATCAAATGCATTTCTTTTACCTTCTTTTTTATTCATACGCTGCCAGAGCTTTTCGGCTTGACAACCATCATAACCGGCTCTTTCGCAAAGGTCAATGCCGTAGAGGTCACAATTTGCCTCGTTATGCTGATTATTTGGCATGGTTATAACGCTTGCAGCAATCAAAGGAATCTGGCCAAGTTCTCCAAAGATACCTCTTGCAATTTTTTCTTTTTTAATGCCTGCCGCGATATGCCCCAGTTCATTATGATAAATTTCATGCGCAAGGATGGCAGCTATCTCGTCGTCATTTTCAGCAAAATCAATAATACCCTTGTAAATAAATATATTCCCACCACAGGTCATTGCATTGATAATATTTTCATTTACCACATACCACTTATAGTCGAATTTCGGATTGTCGAGATTGGCCAGCAGTTGGTTCATAATTCGGTCAATGCGATTCACGTAACTTGCATCTCTCAGTAACGATGATTTGGAAAGGATATCTTTTTTTGCCTGCGCTCCCACTTCTATCTCTTCATCCACTGTTACCTTAACCTTTGAATTTTTCAAGACCTCATCTTCTATATCTTTTCCTATGCCAATTCCCTGACCGATTAAATCCTGATCGCGAAGACAGGACAGGTCATGTTTGGTTTCTCGTTTTGGATTGGTACCACCACCACTGCCTCCGGTCTTTGAGCCTCCTTTTCCGCCTTTTTTCCCGTCTTCTTTGCCTTCTTTTTCGTCTCCATTTTCGTCTCCTCCTTCATTGTCATCATCGGTACTGGTACTGTCCTCTTTTGCTGTAATTTCTTTGTCAGAGTTATTTTTACCCCAATTCGAGAAATCTGCGCCAAGCAAAACGGTGGCCAGTATGCTTATGCCCAAAACTGTTACGATGGCGTACTGCATCACATAACTTTTTTTAGGTGCAGCAGTAGCGGTCATATTTTCGTTATGAACCGCAACAGGCACATTGGATTTTTCGGTCGACTGTCTGTTCATGATTTGTGACATCCAATCGAACTCATAAGCGCCCAGACTGAGTCGGTCGCCGGGTTTTATCTTCGATCTACCGCTTACTTTGAACCCATTCACATAGGTTCCATTCATCGAATTCAAATCTTCAATCCACATAAACCCGTCACTACCCAATGAAATACGGGCATGAAAAGACGAAACTGTTTTATCGTTGAGGCAGATATCGTTCTGCGATGATCGTCCTATGCTGTAATTGAAACTCATCTTATTTTGATTTTAATTTTGACCATAAAATTAAATAAATCGCCGTGAGCATAATGGCTGAAATGATAAACAGTGCAATCAGATTATGTCTGAACGTAATGTCAGTCAGTATATTATCTTCCTTGTATAAAAATTCAGTGAAGTTTTTCTCAACCCCCATTTTTGCCTTCATAAAGAGATTGGCATTAGTGTTCATGTCCTGAATACGGGCCAATCCCTCAGTTCCCCAGCGTCCAATCATAAAATAACTACATATAATTGTGGGCGGATAGTGCAAGGCCTGTATTAGTCCCGCCAAGATAATCTGTGGCATCAGCGCTATTGGCAAAATACTCATCACCTCCTCAGAAGTAGAGGCAATACTGGAAAAAAACAGCCCATACATGATAGCGCTGATGCCTATAAGGGACATATAGGCAAAGGTGAGCCCAAAATTATGCAGATCGGGAAACCTTATAAAGACCAGCGACTGCAATATAAAGACCTGCAAACAGGTGAGTAACGATAGCACCACGATTTTACTGGCCAGATAATTTCCCAGGCGCATGTTGAACATAAATTCCCGCTTCAGAATCTCCTTTTCGCCTACAATCTCCTTGGCCGAATTACTGACCCCAAACCAGACCGAGGCTATGGCCAAAAGGAAAACTAGGGAAACATTTCCATTCT
>CAMDAB010000245.1 GCA_945888475.1 Saprospira grandis DSM 2844
AGATGAAAATGGTCTTGAGATTGAAAGAAACTTTTCCAAAGATACAGAGAAATGAGATTTATACCTTAAAGCAAAAACAAAAAATTGGCATTATTTGTACAAAATCAATATATTTGTAGAAACTATTCAAATTATGGAAACTAAAGAGGACATTGTAAAAAACTGGCTACCACGCTATACCGACACAAAATTGGAAGAATTCGGTTCTTTTATTTTGTTGACGAATTTTTCGAATTATGTAAAACTCTTTGCCGAAATGCATGGCGTTGAGGTAAAAGGTCAGAGCAAAGCTATGCAAACCGCTACATCCGATAAAATAACTATTATCAATTTTGGGATGGGCAGCCCAAATGCCGCCACCATCATGGATTTGCTTACTGCTATTAAACCTGAAGCTTGTTTGTTTTTGGGAAAATGCGGTGGTTTGCGCAGCGATAAAAACAAGGTCGGTGATTTGATATTACCCATTGCTGCTATCAGAGGCGAAGGAACTTCAAATGACTATTTCCCACCAGAAGTGCCTGCGCTACCTGCATTTGCTTTGGAAAAAGCCATTTCTACCACTATCAGGGATTATGAGCAAGACTACTGGACAGGTACCGTGTACACCACCAACCGTAGGGTTTGGGAGCATGATGCCGAATTCAAGGAGTACTTAAGAAAAATCCGTTGTCTAGCTATCGACATGGAAACCGCAACCCTGTTTATAGCAGCCTTCAAAAATAAAATTTCGGCCGGGGCCTTGCTATTGGTATCGGACATGCCAATGACACCTGAAGGCGTAAAAACAATTGAAAGTGACAGCAAAGTCACAGTCAATTATGTAGAAATGCACTTAAAAATCGGTATTGATTCTTTAAAACAGTTAATCAACAAGGGCTTTACAGTTAAGCACCTAAAATTCTGATTATCAGAACCACACAACCTCAAAATGGCCACTTTCCAGCTGATTAAAAATTCCTCTTTTAATCAAGGCAGATTGGTTGTTTTGATATAAAAAGGTGTCAATCCGAAATTTATTTTCATTCATCTGCTCCTCATCCTCAGGTAGTGCAGGCGATGAACCTAAATCGGCTTCTTCCTTATCACAGGCTTCTTGCCAGCGCAGTCTTATTTCAGCGTTCTTAATTATCAATTGAAGTATTTCATCCGAAAGGCTTATGAGCATAAAATTCAGACTGCCGTCGGGGAATTCAATATCATCTTCGACAACATCAAAATAATGAGCGCTCGCATCAAAGTTGGCAGCACCTGCAATGGGCCCATCCCAAAAAACATCGACTGTGTAAACCTTTTCTCTATTCATTTTTAAATATTTGGAGCAAATTAACCAAAGTTTTAGATTAAGACCCAAAATAGGCTTATTTTTGATTTCGTTAATAATCAAAAAAATCTTTCTTTATGATTAGACTGTTTTTATCGCTCTGTCTACTTTCTTTTAGCACTTTATATGGCCAAAATGCGCTGATTCCCTATATTCAAAATGGCAAGTGGGGTTATTGCGATAAAGACATGAAAATTGTCATTCCCTGCAAATACGATCAGGCCTTTCCTTTTTTCGAAGAGCGAGCTTTGGTACAATTTTATGATACAATTGAGCCATTTGCTAAGTCATTTTTTATTGATCCAAAAGGCAATGTAGTTATAAGGCTCAATAGCGCTTCTCCGGGTTGTCCGGCTTCCCGCTTTCATAAAGGAGTTGCACTGGTAGAAAATTACAACATTCCAAATTATGGTGAAAATACAAACCTTACGGTCATCGACAGAGAAGGTAATATTATTCATCAGGTAGATGCTACTTCGATGGACATGGAACTTTCAATGCTCAGGGAGTATAGCGAGGCATTTAATTCGGAAGGAATATACAGCGCGACGGTTTTCACTGAAAATGACTCGAAAACTGTGCTGATTTACAATGACCAAAGGAAACCTTTAATACTAAACTATCCATATGTAGCTCCCTTCAATGCTGGATATGCCGTAGCACAAGAAGCCTATGTGGAAGGCAAAGAATCTGATTTGGCACTCATCAATACCAAAGGTGAAGAGGTAATACCCCTGGGCAGGCATAAACTTGTTATGGATTATACAAAAACTTCCAAGCCGGAATTGCTCTTTCCATTTGAGAAAGATAGCAAGCAAGGCTTTTTGAATGAAAAAGGTGATGTAATTATTGATCCGAAATTTGACCTTGTTCAATTATTCAGCGAAGGTAGAGCAGTTGTTGGAAAAATTGAGGGCTACGATGAATATGAAATGCCAAAATACAGGTACGGATATATTGATACGAAAGGAAACTTACAAATACCTTATCTATACGAGCAGGCTTTTGCTTTCTCTGAAGATTTGGCCGAAGTCGCCGTTAACGACACAATTATGTTTATTGACAAGAACGGAAAAACTGCCTTATCATTTAAAACTAATATTTCTACTGACATTTACGGTATTCCCGGAATTTACCAGACCTACTACTATGATCATGGTTTTAAGGATGGTACTGCAATTTTATTCATCGATGACAAGATTGGATTTATCAATAAAAAGGGTGAGTTTATCATTGAGCCATTGTATAATGGCTTAAGCCGTGTCGGACCATCTTTGGTGCTGAATCAGTTTGAAAACGGTATTGTAAAAGTTAACCCGGCTACCTCATTGGGTTATTACGAATATTTTATTGACAAGAGTGGCAAGGCATATATGCAACCCCAAGCCTTATTAATGAGGGCACACGATGGTATTATTTGCCGTTATTCCGCCCCAACTAAAAGTAGTTATGCCGACACACTAGTTGCTTATGATTGCCCCGAAATATCGAGATATACTGGCAAAAAAGACAAAATAAAAGGTAAAAAAGGAGAATGGATAGAAATTGACTACTGGGGGCAAAAATCCTATGTATTCAGCGCTGATTTTATTACAACATCTGTGCTGACTACTGATATAAAAGGCGCCGAGCTGTACGAATCAAAAGATACTAAAAAGATTTTTGAAAAAATTCCAGCAGGTTCTATCCTCTTCCCTGCTCCCGGCGAGAAAATTTCGAAAATTGGCAGCGATCAATTATTGAAAGTACTACACTTCACTACGAGTGCAGAAACAGAGACAGGATTTGTTACTAAAACACTCTGGATAAAAGCAAATAAGGTAAAACTTCTAAATAAATAACACAATGAAAAACATACTCATATACGGTGCAAATGGATTCACAGGACGACTTGCTGTTGAAGAAGCTCTATCCAAAGGAATAAAACCAGTTTTAGGCGGACGTAATAAGGAAGAAATTGAAAAACTAGCCAAGGAATACGGGTTAGAATTCAAGGTGTTTCCACTCGATCATATTGGACAAAATCTCGATGATATTTCCGTTGTAATTCATTGTGCGGGTCCGTTTGAATTCACTGCGCTGCAAATGGCAAAGGCCTGCATAGATAAAGGAGTTCATTATATAGATATCACAGGCGAAATTACAGTTTTCGAATCTTTGCAAAAACTGGATGCCGCTGCAAAAGCTGCCAATATTATGCTCATGCCTGGTGCTGGTTTCGATGTAGTACCAACCGATTGTTTAGCTGCTATGTTGAAAGAAAAAATGCCGGATGCTTCAACACTGGAAATGGCATTTACCGGAATTGGTACTACAGTCTCTAGAGGTACTGCCACAACAGCCATTCAAAATCTGGGTAGTAAAAATTTAATAAGGGAAAACGGTAAACTGAAAGAGGTGCCCTCTGGTAAATATTTCAAATGGATTGATTTCGGCAGCGTAAAACACCATTGTGTTTCCATCTCATGGGGCGATGTTTCTACAGCTTATTTCAGTACAGGTATTCCAAATATTAAAGTTTACATGGGATTAAAAGCCTCCGTCAGAAAATGGATGCTCTTTGGTAATTGGATAAGCCCTATTTTAAAAATGAAAGCAGTGAAAAATTACCTGATCAAACAGCTTAAAAAAAGACCTGAAGGTCCCAATGCAGAGCAGCGTAAAAATGGATATTGCTTAATTTGGGGTGAGGCAGTCAATAAAAATTCCGAAAAAACTACCTTGCGCCTGAAAACGCGCGAAGGTTACTCTTTTACTGCGTTGTCATCTGTTTTAATCGCTTCGAAAATCATCTCGGGGAATTTCAAAGCCGGATATCAGACACCTTCTTCTGCTTATGGCAGTAGCTTGGTTTTGGAAATTGAAGAGACGGAGATTTTGAAAAGCTAGAAAGCAGAAATAAGGTTTTTACTTTGCAGAAAAAAAATGTCGCTTCGTCTAAGTGCTTAGATTACTAAATTTGAGCTATTTATATTTGTAACGGAAAATAAATCCGGTTACATCAAATTCAAAAAAATACAAATGAAAACTTTTTTAAGAGAATTTTTTGCTTCCTTTCTTGGAGTAATATTCGGAATGTTAGCCATTGTTTTAATCACAGTGGGTATTGTATCAAGTTTGGGTATTGGAAAACCAAAGACTAAACCAAATTCAATTCTCAAACTCTCAT
>CAMDAB010000246.1 GCA_945888475.1 Saprospira grandis DSM 2844
AAAGAAAAATACCGATTCTACAGTTACGGCGATGCAATGCTGATACTATAAAATGCAAAGGGGCTACGAGAAAATCGATAGCCCCTTTTTAATGTTATATTTTAATTTAAAAATATGCCTCATAAAAAGGGATGGAAGGAACTTAAAAGAATCCGACTAATTTGGGTTGAATCCATAAATAAAAAGATTCAAATGACCTCCCGAACTTTCAAGTCCAACTATATCCATAAGCTCTTCGAAATAGGTACAGATTCTTTCTCTGTCCTCTGTATCGATTGATTGATAGATAGTTTTAAATCTATACAATCCTTTTTTTATGGCATTTTGATAATCTTTGTCGCTAGCATTCCCCTTTCCTGCAATTACTTCAAAGTCAGTTGCTGCCAAATTTATTTTTTCAGTTAAAATTGGTTTTAATTTTTGATCTCCAATTCCGGGGTACATGATGTCAGCATCCTCTATAAACTTTTCTTTAGCTTTGAAGGCTTCAAACTTTTTCATTTCCTGGCTTTCAGTTTTATTTTGTTTTTGATGACAGGCTGTAAATCCAAAAAACAAAAGGACTAGGAGTATATTGATTATTGTTTTCATGTTGCTTTTATAAGGCTTTTTTCGTCAGCCAAATTCCACAATTGTCTGGCCATCGCCACCCTGATTGGCATCTGCATAACGAACGTCTTTGATATTTGGATATTCTCTAAGTTTTATCTGTACAGCTTTGCGCAAGACACCAAATCCTTTTCCATGAATGATTCTCACCTCATTTGAATTGGAGAGCAGGGCGGCATCCAAAAAATCCTGAAGGGTTTGAAGGGCATCCTCATAACGCATACCACGAATATCGATTTTTGTATCAAAAACCGATTGTTTCTGAATTATTGAAGTTCTTATCTTATCACCCTGATTGATTTCAAGAGGATTTGGGATAAGGATAAGGTCGCGCAGTTTTACCATAATGGTGATATGTTCCATTTCTACAATGGCATCTTTTTTCTTAATTTCCTTTACAATTCCGGTCATACCACCGTTGCGCATGCGAACCATAGAACCCAGTTCTATAATTCCGTGCTCTTTTTCTTCATAAACCTTGTAAATATCTTCTTTTATTTCTTCAATTGTTTCGCTCAGTTCTTGTTGTTCTACCTTGGTTTTGTCGAGTATCTGCTGCGCCTTTTCAATAGCTTTTTGACGGTTTTCTTCCTCGCGCATTTCGCGCAGCACTTTTTGCAGATCCTTATGCGTTTTTTGCAAATCGAGCAGCTCCAATTCTTTGATTTGAACTTTTAGCTTTTTACGACCAAACTCCAACTCTTTTTGTGCAAATTCATAGTTTTTGATGAGCTGGTCCAATTGTTTTTGCTGATCGGCAATCAGTTTTTGCGCTTCATTCAGTTTTTGTCTTTCTTTTTGAAGATCGATGATCATTTCATCGAAATTCTGTTCTTTATGTCCAATCTGCTTTTTTGCATAGTTGATAACACGATCATTCAAGCCACTTTTAGTTGCAATCTCGAATGCATAGGAAGAGCCCGGTTTACCCACCCGCATTTCGTAAGTTGGCGAAAGTGTTTTCATGTCAAAAACCATATGCCCGTTTATGAGTCCCTTATTTTCGAAGGCAAAGGTTTTTAAGTTTGAATAATGCGTTGTTATGACGCCAAATACCTTTCTATAATTAAGTTCCCGAAGAATAGATTCAGCAATCGCGCCCCCCATTTTGGGATCAGTTCCTGAGCCAAATTCATCAATAAGCAAAAGGGTTTTGTCATCGGCATGGTCGAGAAAATATCTGGCATTCTGCAATCTGGAGCTGTAGGTACTCAACTCATCTTCGAGCGACTGTGAATCGCCGATGTCGGCAAAGAACTTATCAAATATACCCATTTCCGAGCCTTCCTCAACGGGAATAAGCATGCCTGCCTGCGTCATCAACTGTAGAAGTCCGATCGCTTTCATACAAATAGATTTTCCACCGGCATTTGGTCCGCTAAGCACCAGAATTCTGTTTTCATCCCTGAAGTTCAGATCGAAAGGAACTATCTTCTGTTTTGCCTTTTTATTTTTGATGAACAGCAGGGGGTGGTAGGCTCTGTTTAGCTTAAAATGGGGCTTGGTCAGTAATTTTGGCTTTGTAGCATCGAGCGTATAAGCGAGTTGACCTTTGGCCTGTATGATGTCGTACTTTATGGTAATGGCCAGATATTGATTCAATTTTGAAGCATTGGGTCTCAGAAGCGCACTCAACGCTCTGAGTATTCTGTAAATCTCGCGCCGATATTCCTGTTCCATGTCGAAAAGGTCATTATTTAGCTCGATAACCTCTTCTGGTTCAATAAAAACAGTTCTACCGGTGGCTGATTCATCGTGCAGTATTCCTTTGACCTGTCTTTTGTATTCGGCCAAAACGGATAGTACTCTTCTTCCGTTTCTGAAACTTTCAACCGTATCGGCTAGTTGATTTTTGCTTTGGTAATAGTTGGCAACCTGTCGGAAACGCTTGTCTAATTCTTGTCTTTTAGATGCCTGCATTCGAGCAATACGCTGCAATTCGGGCGATGCATCGGGACGAATATTTCCTTCTTCATCCACTACCTTATTGATTGATTTCAGCAGTTGTTCATCAAAATCTGATTCGCGAATGACATTGAAAAGAATTGGATAAAGTGTCCTGGTTTCAGATTTTGGATTAAAAAACTTGTAAAACTTTTCGGTACCCTGAAGAATTTGAGCAATGCTGATTAAACTCTCGGAAGTCAGGACAAATCCTTCGATGGCAAGCATTTTCAAATCTTCACTGATGTCGGAATAAGCCGAAGCTGGAAAATTATGATTTTCGTTGTAAGTTTTTTTATATTCAAATACTTCCTGTAACTGCCGCTCGAGAACAAAAGGCTGATTACTCAGGGTAAGATTTCTAAAATAATTGACAGCAGGTTCACCCAAACAGAGCGACTCTGTAATGAGCAATATTTTATCGAATTCCAGTTTTTCAAAAAGATCGGCGGGTGAAAATTCCATATAATTTAAAGGCTAATAAAAAGTCAGATTTAATCTGTAAACAATATCAAAATAAAGTGAACAACTCATCAGATGTTTTCGTTCAGAATTTTAATTTAAGCAATCTATTTCTGCTTTAATTTGGTAAATAGGAAGCTATCCTGTTGTACTTTTCCATTGTTATTGCCCTCAATTCTTGCATAAAGTTTATTGGAATTTATTTTTTTGTAGACAATACGCTGCGGATAATCGTGCTCCAGGTTTTCAAAACGAAACTCATTGTCAATAAATTCTTTAAATTTAAAAACTACTGACTGATTATTGTTCTGATTTTTTACCAATACTACATAACAGAGTATATTTTCTTTTATTTCAAGCGATATTGATTCCGAAAATAATGTATCAGTTTCTAAGGTCATAAAACTCTTACCGCTATATTTTTTGTCACTCTTTTCCCAGTTTTCATATAACTTAGAACCTTCGATGTTCATTTCCCAATTACCTATGAGCCATCTCATATCATTGAGATCAACACTTTTAATGTTATTTCTTCTGTACTCATAATCTGTACGACAGGATAAAAAAAGAAATAAAATTAAGATAAGGTAATTGAAATTCATAGGAAGAAATTATTAACATTTATCAGACTAGTATTTTTGAATCTTCAATTCGAAAAATTCGGGATTCGTCAATCCTAAGCATATCAAGTAATTCCCTAACCCTTTTTTCATGGGTATCGCTCAAAAAAATTTGTCCAAAATCTCCATTGGTTAATAATTCCAACAATTGCTTTACCCTGCCCGGATCTAATCTGTCGAAAATGTCATCGAGCAACATAATAGGGTAAATTCCCAAATCATCTCTCAATAGTTCGTATTGCGCCAATTTCATTGCTAATAAAAACGACTTCAATTGTCCCTGAGAAGCAAAACGTTTCAATGGCTGATCCTTCATCATCAACTCCAAATCATCCTTATGAATGCCTTTGTTTGTTCGTTGCAATAAAATATCCTTATTTCTGGAATCCGACAACAACTGTTCAATATCGGCATTGTCGAGTTGTGAGTTATAAATCATTTCAACCTGCTCTCGATCGGATGAAATAGCAGCATAAGCTTGTTGAAATATAGGACTTATGTTTTCGGATAGTTCTTTACGTTTTTTGTAAATATAGTTTGCAGGTTCAATCAACTGACTGTCATAATAGTCGAGTAAAGCTGAGTCGGGTGGATTTTTATCATCGGAATTTCTGAGCAGGGCATTGCGCTGTTCCAATATCTGGTTGTACAGCATGAGCGCCTTTGTATAATCGGGATCTAGCTGTACAAGACTTAAATCGAGGTATTTTCTCCTTTCTTCAGAGCCATCAAGAATAAGCTGAATATCATCGGGCGCAATGATGACCAAAGGTAATAAACCTATATGCTCGGATATTTTTTTGTATGCTATACGATTACGCTCAATAAT
>CAMDAB010000247.1 GCA_945888475.1 Saprospira grandis DSM 2844
TATATTAAATGACATCAAAAAATGAGAACATTAATATTATTAAGTTTACTGCTATTAAAATTCAGCTTTTTAATTGCACAAGAATTTAAAACAGACCTATCATATAACTATTTATATTCAAATGAGTGGGACAAAGCCATTCAAACTTACAACTTTAGCCGTCCCTTTAACACAGAAAGACAACCCTTAATAAACCACGGTTTAAATGCTAGTTTATCTTATATTTTCAAATCGAATAAAAATTTTAAACATGGGGTAAATCTTTCCTACTCCTATTTTAGAAGTTCGGCTGAAAATGAAAACTATGAAAATAATTTAAATCTTCAGTTCTTAAACTTAGGTTATGTCCTCCATTACGAAAGTAAAGAAAAATTTAAGGGTGTATATACTGATTTGATTATTTCGGCAAAATCAAGTGGTCTTTACAGATATGAAAATGGTGAACCTTTTTTTTATGACGAAACCACTTCAAAAGCATTTGGTATAGGTGCTGACATCTGTTTAAAAACAGGTTATTATTTAAAATTAAAAAGCAACATGTATGTATCTCCATTTATATCAATTGCATACACCCCTTACCTCTATTCACCTAATACTGAAGCAGTAATTAATCAAACAAGAGGTCTTAGCAGTAAAAATTGGACAGGAATATTCACAACCCAAATCGGCTTGACATTTCACATAAGACAACAACAAAAAGACTAAGCGAAGAAGGGTCGCTTTTTGCCAAATAATTCGAATAGCCATAAACCTCTGCATCTCAAAGTCTAGCATCTCAAAGTCTGACATCTCTATTTTTTTTAACAAAAGGCAGGAAAATCAAAATCCATTCAGGATAATTTGATTATATAATTGCAATAAACTATATTTACCCCTGATAGCATTATGTTAGGATGTATCACGCTGGGCTTAACTATTCAACTTTTGTTATTTACAGCAGTTTTTCGAAATTTGTTGCCTTCAAAGAAACATCACAGCTTCTGCTAACCTTTTCAATTGTCTGAGGTCTCAAGTCTTATTGTCTTGAACAGTAACAATCAAAGCAATTTAAAATAAAAAATAATGAACCAAGCCGTACACAACAGATTGATTTCCTTCATCTGGTCAATAGCAGACGATTGTCTGAGGGATGTTTATGTAAGAGGAAAATACAGAGATGTAATCCTGCCAATGGTCGTTTTGAGAAGATTGGATGCTTTGCTCGAACCATCCAAAGCAGCGGTGATGGAGGAACTCGCCTTTCAACGTGATGAAGCAGGTTTTACCGAATGGGATGAAACAGGTTTGAGAGATGCCAGCGGCTATGTTTTTTACAATACCAGCGAATGGACCTTGCAGAGACTCTACGCTACCGCTACCAACAGCCAGCAGATTCTATTGGCTAACTTTGAAGATTATTTGAAAGGCTTCAGCCCCAATGTCAAAGAAATTATTGAAAAATTTAAGCTGAAAAGCCAAATCAGACACATGGCTTCGAAAGATGTATTGCTCGATGTTTTAGAAAAATTTACATCGCCATATATCAATTTAACTCCATTTGAAAAAGAGGATCCCGAGGGCAGAAAATTATCCCCGCTTTCCAATCTTGGAATGGGTTATGTTTTTGAAGAATTGATTCGTAAATTTAATGAAGAAAATAACGAAGAAGCCGGAGAACACTTTACTCCGCGCGAAGTAATCGACTTGATGACGCATATTGTATTTGAACCTATCAAAGACAATTTGCCACCTGTAATGACCATTTATGACCCGGCCTGTGGTTCGGGCGGAATGCTTACCGAGGCCCAAAATTTTATCAAAGACGAAGAAGGCGAAATAAGAGCAAACGGCGATGTATATCTCTATGGCAAAGAAATCAACGATGAAACCTATGCCATTTGCAAATCGGATATGATGATCAAGGGTAATAATCCCGAAAACATCCGTGTGGGTTCTACCCTATCCACCAATGAATTTTCAGGGCATTATTTCGACTTCATGCTTTCAAATCCTCCTTATGGCAAATCATGGGCTACAGATTTGAAATACATCAAAGACGGAAAAGATATTATCGATGCTCGCTTTATTGTTAAGCTGAAAGACTACTGGGCAAATACCGAAGAGGTCGATGCTACGCCCCGCTCCTCAGACGGACAGCTGCTCTTCCTGATGGAAATGGTGAATAAAATGAAGCCCCTGAGCCAGAGTCCCTACGGTTCCCGAATTGCCTCTGTCCATAACGGTTCCAGTCTGTTTACTGGCGATGCAGGCGGTGGCGAAAGCAACATCCGCAGGTATATCATCGAAAATGACTGGCTGGATTGTATTGTACAATTGCCCAACAACCTCTTTTACAATACCGGCATCACCACCTATATCTGGTTTCTGAACAATAATAAATCGAAAAACAGAAAAGGAAAGGTTATTTTAATTGATGCCTCGCAGCGCTTTGCTAAACTCCGGAAAAACCTGGGTGAGAAAAACTGCGAACTCAGACCCGAGCATATCAAAGAAATTCAGGATGCTTATCTTAATTTTAATGATGTGGAAAGGCAGGCCGAAGATGGTCTGGCAGCTAAGGTTTTTAACAATTCCGATTTTGGCTATTACAAAGTAACGATTGACCGTCCGGCTCGACTTAAAGCACAGTTTACGCAGGAAAATATCGAAATGCTGCGTTTTGAAAAATCACTCAAAGAACCCATGCAATGGGCTTACGAAAGCTTTGGAGCAAAAGTTTACAGCGATATCAAATCACTGGAAAAAGAAATTTTGGACTGGTGCGAAAAAAGCGGCCTGGATCTGAATACAAAAAAACGCAAGGAACTTTGTTCGGCAGCGTGCTGGGAAAAACAGAAAAACCTGTTGGAAACGGCTCTTATTTTGATGCAAAAGATCGGAACGGAGGAATACTACGATTTCAATCTTTTCAGTGCCAGGGTAGATGAGGTATTAAAAACAGAGAAAATTAAACTATCAGCCAGCGAGAAAAATCAAATTTTTACTGCTATCAGTAAGTATGACGAAAATGCGGAAAAGGTAATCGCCAAAACCGAAAAAATCGGCCCTGAAAAATTGGAAAAACTGCTGCATCATTTGGGTTGCACAGCGGAACAACTGCCCGATTTCGGCTATTATCCAAGCGAAAAAAAGGACGAATACATTATTTACGAAAGCCAGAGCGACTTACGCGATAGCGAGAATGTGCCGCTCAAAGAAAGTATCCACGATTACTTCCATCGGGAAGTAAAACCGCATGTGGATGAAGCCTGGATAGACCTGGACAAAACCAAAATAGGTTATGAAATCAGTTTCAATAAATATTTCTATCAGCATAAACCCTTGCGCAGTATTGAGGAAGTGAGCGCAGAAATTCTGGCTTTGGATAAGGAAAGTGATGGTTTGATTATGGATATTTTAAATCTGTGATTTGTATGGAAATAGATAAATCAATCTCAGTTTTATTCTCGGACATCTGCACCGTGGTGGAAAATGCCCGCGCACATTTGGCTATTACTGCCAATCAAACGCTGACGCTGATTACTGGGAAATTGGAGAACGAATTAACAGCGATTTACTGGATGGCGAGCGTGCAGCTTATGGAAAACAAATTGTGTCGCAGCTGGCGACAAAATTCAAAATACTATACTTAATAAAGAATTGGTAGAATCTTTTTTTGCAATTGCGGAATAAAAGAAAAGTGAAGGTTTAATTTTGGAATTACAAGGTTTTAATCTATATGGAACTCAGCATTGAACTCATAAAACTGCTCAAAGAACGCATTCTTTCAAGTCGCTATTTAGTCGCAAAAATGGCGAATGCAGCATCTTTGCGTTTGTATTTTATTATTGGACAGGATTTGGACAGCGCAATAAAGGGAAACGCTTGGGGGGATAAAATTCTGGAAACAGTTGCAGCCCGTTTGCAGGCAGAATTACCCGGATTAAGGGGCTTTTCAGCTTCCAACCTAAAGAAAATGAGACTATTCTACAATGCTTGGGAGCCTGTAAAAACAATTAGTTCGTCACTGACGAACCAAATTGATGATTTGAAGTTTGAAATTAGTTCGTCACTGACGAACCAATTACAGGAAGCTGATTTTTCTAATTTTATTTCAATTGGTTTTACCCATCACATAGAAATCATTTTAAAAACAATGGAACAGGAAGACCGTTGGTTTTATATAAGGCAGGCAGCAAATCATTTTTGGACAGTTCGGCATTTACAAAATGAACTCAAAAACAATAGTCACCTGCATCAAATCAATCAAAGCAACAATTTTGAACAGGTACTGCCAGCTGAATTAACGAATAAAGCCATCAGGGCTTTTAAAGACCAATATCTATTGGATTTTGTGAATGTGGAAGATGCTGATGACGAAATAGATGAACGAGTGCTGGAAAGGGAACTTGTTCTCAATATAAAAAAATTTCTCATGTCACTGGGTAGTGATTTTTCATTCATGGG
>CAMDAB010000248.1 GCA_945888475.1 Saprospira grandis DSM 2844
CGGTAAGAGCGAACCAATAAATCTTGCCGTCGATGCCGAAGAAATTAGTGCAACACTTATTTTGAATAGAATTCCTGAATTTAGATTTATTTGCAAGGTCATAAACAGTTCCGATAAGGAGCCTTTATCGGGCGTAAAGCTTAAAATCGCAGATAAAATCACACAAAAAACTGAATTGCACGAGACCATTTGGTCGGGCGAATTTTCAAGAATGCTCGAAGGGTACAAAATGAATCAAAACCTCTCTTTTGAAATTACATTCGAAAAAGAAGGTTTTCAGTCCAAAACGCTCAATTTTGATAAAGTTTTGACAGTTGAAGGAGATCAAATTTTTAACACAAGTCTCGATTCGGTAAAAGTAGAAAAGTTTGAAACAGGTATTGACATTGCAAAGGTTATTAACCTCAAACCTATTTATTTCGAAGAAGAAACATCAAAACTGAATGCTGAATCGACGCAAATTCTCGAACAGATTGTAAAAGTACTCAATGAGAATCCAACCATGATTATAGAAATCAATGCGCATACCGATTGCCGCGGATCTTATAACTCGAACATGGCCTTATCCGACAGTCGTGCAAAATCATGTGCTACTTATATTTCAAGCAGAATCACTAATCCATTAAGAATCAGCGGAAAAGGTTTTGGTGAAACTAAACTCGTAAATAATTGTAGCTGTGAAGGAACAGAAATATCTAGTTGCTCAGAGAAAGAGCATGAGCAAAACAGGAGGACTGAGTTTATTATTGTGAGGATGTAAGTTTATCCTAGTAGTAAAGTTATAATAAAGGCTAAGGCCAAAAATCCCAAAATTGATAATCCGACTATCCAAAAAACAGGAATTACAAAGCTTAAGCCTAAAATAACAAAGGTTAGAGCCCGTATCAGGTTTATCAATTCAATAATAAGTATTAAATATATAGTTATATAACCTTCGAAGGGCGTTTCTGCCTTCGAAGCAGCATGCCGTAAAGCAAAGAGTTCTGTATAAAAAAACAAATTCATTACTGAATAAACAATTAATCCCGTAATCCATAAAGTCAAGTTTGATAGGAAAATTCCTACAATAAAAAGTGTTATTCCGCCAAGAAAAGCAATCGGAATTAACCACAGCAACTGTTGTGATTTAAATTTTGAGTAGACATTCTTTTTTACTTTTTCCGTTCTTCTCTTTTTGTTTTTTAGTGTTTTTAGCTCTTCAATCGGAGACACTGAATTGACTATAACATTGCTTGATAAATTCAATGAAAAACTTTCAGCTGGAAAAGTAAAAAATAAGATTATTGCTATCAAAATCTTACTAATTGCATTGCTCATAGGCTGTAATTAAGTTTTTTCAGAATTATCTTTTATTAGAACTAGTTTTATTGAATGCAACCAGTTGATCGTAGCGACTTCCATATTTGCGGTAGTACACAAAGACAAGAAAATCATTTTCAGCTTCGAAGGTGCTACCCTCCAGTTCCATTATGTTTAAATTCGACCCATCATTATCGGTAGTTGCATAGTAATAATCATAAAAACCATTTTTGAACGAAATCTCGCCTTCGTAGGAGCCAGTTTCGAGATTATACTCTAGCTTATTTTGTGGATAAGCCCTGAAATCGGAAAAAGAACCGATTAAATAAACATTCTTTTTGGGTAAAAGATTGCTTTGAAGTTTGAATTTGACAAGGCCATATTCTGCACGCTCTGCTGCCGAGGGATTATCGTGCGAAGCAATGATAAATTTACCGTTGATGTCATGTGTAAAAAGGTAAGCCGAGTTGGTACGAGGAATGTCGGGGAAGAGTTTCAATTTAAAACCATCTTTAAGCTGTTCCAAAGTTTCAACCTGCGGACCACGGTGTCTGAAACTGCGAATGTCGAGCGGACGGAATTCCTTGTAACCTGGAAAACTGATTTGCCCCATCAAATCGTAAATGATGGCTTCTGCCTGAACAAATGTGGGTTTGATTCCGCTTACTGCATTATCCCAGCGGCCATTCTGCAAAACGGCAATTTTAATGTCGGTTGAGGGAGAGGGAATGTAAATGCCGGCGTGTTCTACTTTAATACTCAGTTCCTGGTGTGTTCTGGAATTTGGCGGAGCAGCTGAGCGACGTACAGTAGGCACAGCCTTCATCATGGCCTCATATACCACAAAACGTCTGCTTAGCACCAGGTCGTCTTCATCATCGTTCAAATAAACTTTTAACAGATAATTGCCCGACATTTTGAATTTTACATCATCATTTGGTAGCCTTAGGAAATAATGTGTGTATTCAACCCTTGTATTGAATGATGAGCTGCTTTCATAAAAACGGTTCTCCTGAAAACCATCAATGTAGTCAATTGCAGCGATTTCCTCAGAAATGCTCCAATCGTAGTTACAGTGATAAATTTTGTAAAAATAATTTTTATTGTCGGCCTCCAGGTCATCAAATTCCAAAAGCAATTGCCTGTTGCTACCCAATTCCAGTACGGGATAATCCAATTCGGAGTCTTCCGGATAAAAACGAACAGTATTTATGAAACTACTATAGTTAAAGTCATAGTTTTTGGGCGTTTCAGAAACATAAACATCTCTTTGAGACCAAAGAAAATGTGGAGAGATTAATAGTAAAAATAAAAGATGCCTTGCGGACAATTTCATATTCTTCCGTTTTTGTGGAGTTTTTCGTCTCTTTTCTGTAGGAAATCCGCAATGTTGCGAATCATCACAGTGAGACCCAGCAGGCCAAAATTAGCCATGATCATTACCACAAAAATCGTGCGGTTTATTCCGCCACCGTCAAAAATTGTTTGTCCCGAAATCAGGTAAGCAAAAAAAGATAGGCCAACAATCAATAGCATAAATGAATACAGCGAGCGTTGTATATATTTAAAATGTTTTTCGGCAAAAATACCCAGTGCATTGTTGAAAACCAAAAAGAAAAGGGTCATGGCTCCCGATACCAGCCAGGGCAACTCCTGATCGTTGATTATGAGCCCCCCAAGCATCATGACAAGCGCAACTGCAGCAATCCCTCCGGCCTGTAGAAAAGGGGAGGGAATACTCATCTTGAAATACCTGGATTTTATGAACCACTTGTCTGTATTCATGAGGTTTGTTGTTGGAATATTTTGTAGCCAAATTCAAGTGGCGTTTCGGCAAACTGATGTTTTATAATCTGTTCCAGATACATTTTGTCAACCTCATCGAATGAGGCAAATTCTGTACTGTCAAGGTCAAATACAGCTATTAGTCTTTTCTTAGAATCGAAAACTGGCACAACAATCTCGGAATTACTTCTGCTGTCACAGGCAACATGCTCGGGGTCTTTGTGTACATCGGCCACAATTTGTGTTTGCCCTGTTCTTGCGGCTCTTCCGCAAACACCCTTGCTAAACGGAATATGCAGGCAACCCAAAGTGCCCTGATATGGGCCAACCACAAGCGAAGCGTTGTGTACTACATAAAAACCTATCCAAAAGTATTTCGGAAAATAATTTCTCAAAATGGAATTGATGGTCGACATTTTTGTAATCATGATGCTTTCGCCCAACAGCACAGCATTGATTTCTCTTATAGCTTCTCTGTAAACCTTTTCTTTTTCACTGCTGTTCATAATCCGATGTTAGTTTTCCGTATTGATTAGTCAAAAGAACCCCCAAATTTATACATTTTAATATAATGTCTATATTTGCAGTTCATTCATACAACAAAACAAGAAATCGGGCTAACTGTTCATAAGCTTTTGAATTAATATTGATAATCATTTTTTATGAAACCAAGAATTGTCGACCAAATGGGGGCTGAGCTTCATCTTGCTCATAAACCAAAAAGAATAATTTCTTTGGTGCCCTCCCAAACTGAGCTATTGGCCGATTGGGGTTTAGAGGATGCTGTGGTCGGCATAACCAAGTTTTGTATTCATCCTTCCGATTGGTTTCAGTCAAAAACTCGTGTAGGAGGCACTAAAAAGTTAAATTTCAAAGTCATAGCATCGCTCCAACCCGACCTGATTATCGGAAATAAAGAGGAAAACAGCAAGAGCGATATTGAATACCTGAAAGCGCATTATCCCGTTTGGATGTCGGATATAAATAACCTGGAAGATTGCTATGAAATGATGCAGCTCCTTGGCGAATTGTTGGATTGTGGTGATAAGGCAAAAAATACCGTTGAAAAATTAATAACATCCTTTTCGAAAAACGGCAATCCCAACAGCAGTCCTGAAATCTTAAAAGTTGCCTATTTTATCTGGCAGGAACCTTATATGGTCGCTGCTGCTGATACCTTTGTTGACGAAATGATTGGCAAAGCCGGATTTGGAAATGTTTTCGAAAACTATAAACGCTATCCCGAAATCAGTATGGAATTATTACAGCAATTAAAACCAGATTTGATTTTCCTTTCATCGGAGCCTTTCCCATTTGGCGAACAACACAAACAATTTTTCCAAAAAATCTGCCCAT
>CAMDAB010000249.1 GCA_945888475.1 Saprospira grandis DSM 2844
GGCTATTACAACGCGCAGGGTTTTGGGGGCGATAAACATCATTTGGGCGATGACTGGAATGGAAATGCCGGCGGAAATAATGACCTTGGCGATCCGATTTATGCTGTTGCCAACGGTATTGTAACAGAAGCTTTTGATAAAAAAGGGGGTTGGGGACCAATTGTTCGTGTGGTTCATTATCACAAGGGTAAGTTTTACGAATACTTGTATGCGCATTGCAACGAAATGCTTGTCAGAGCTGGCGATCCTGTTAGAAGAGGACAAAAAATTGCTACAATCGGAAATATCGGCGGTAAATATTTAGCACATCTGCATTTCGAAATCAGATCGGAGCCGGATATGCCATTGGGCGGTGGTTATTCGACAAACAATAAAGGCTATCTCAATCCTACAACCTTTATAAAGGCAAACAGACCAACTAAATAACTTACTTAACAATATACAATAGTTTTAAAATGTCAAAACAGGAAAATTTTATACTTAGCCAGGAAGAACTTTCAAGAATTAATAGCAAGGAGGGCATACTCGAGTTGTTGAAAAGCAAGGACTTTGACCTGGAAAAAGTACTAAAAAAACTCAAATATTCCGAAAACATGGACTGTCTGCAGGAAGAGCTCATCAAACTGCAGAACTGGATGATAAACAGCGATAAAAGGGTGCTAATTATCTTTGAAGGACGCGATGCAGCCGGCAAAGGAGGAACGATCAAAAGATTTACAGATGGACTGATGCCAAGATATCATCGTGTTATTGCCCTGCCCAAGCCTAGTGAGACAGAGAAAGGACAATGGTATTTTCAACGCTATACTGCTCATTTGCCTACTGCCGACGAGATTGTACTTTTCGACCGTAGCTGGTACAATAGAGCTGTTGTTGAACCGGTAAATAGCTTTTGTACTGCCGAACAATATGAACACTTTTTGTCGCAGGTGAATGATTTTGAAAAAATGTTGGTCAATGAAGGCATTTATATTTTCAAATTTTGGCTCGATATTACAAAAGAGGAACAGGAAAATCGTTTCAACGAACGTCGTACCGATCCGCTTAAGCAATGGAAAATAGGCCCGGTAGATGCTAAAGCACAGGAGCTATGGGATAATTATACCAAATATAGAGACATCATGTTCAAACAGACCGATTCGAAACATTGTCCCTGGATATTTGTGAATGCCGATAACAAAAAGAAAACCAGGATTGAATGTATAAAATATGTGCTCAATGCATTGGATTATGAAGGTAAATCCGATTCAAAAATAAGCCTAAAACCTGATAAGGAAGTAATCAATCTGCATCGTAATCTTTAAATCAGGTAACTTGAAACTTTTAAAAGAATTGATCTGGGGAAGAAAATTTACTTTCGAAAGTGAATTAAGTTCAACAGAATTTATTGAAAAGCTGAAATCTAAAACAACGGCTTCATCTATATTCTATCCTGACAGGCCAAATAAAATATTTGTTGGAAAGATTAGGGGCAATAGCATCTGGCTTCGCAGACATATACCTATACGTAAGGCTTTCACGCCATTGCTCCGTGCAAGCGTAAAGGATTTTGAAGAAAAATCTGCAATAATCGGGTATATCCGCTTAAGTATATTTATTCAACTCTTTCTTTGCTTTTTTTTATGTCTGATGACTTTCCTTTCCTTTGTTTTGATTTATAATTCAAATATGGACGATCTGGCAGATTGGATCGTGGCAATTCCGCTAATTTTTTTATTTTTGTTCTTTGTTTTGATTGTGCTAATGGCAAGAATGGAAATTGACAGTCTCGATGAAAGCCTTCCTGCTCTTTTAGAAAAATAATTTTGCTCATTTTATACCGAAACCAGCGCTATGAATCCGATGAAATCACCTTTTTCGATGTTTTGGTACGTATTTGCCTTTTGCAATATCGGACTGCTTTTTCTCATTGAAAACTATGCAGGCTCTAACCTGATTTTTCCAATTCTCAGATATTTACTCATCGGCTATCTTTTTGTCAATTCCTACAAACAGAAAAAGCTATCCTACTGGATTTTTTCATCAATGATCTTGGGTGTTGAATGCGGTATCGATTTTCCTACATTTTCACTGGAGATGGAACGATTCGGCAAGATATTTTTGAGGCTGGTAAAATCGCTGGTTGCCCCATTGATCTTTGCTACGCTTGTGGTTGGCATTGCAGGGCATAGTAATCTGAAACAAGTGGGCCGTATTGGATTGAAAAGTATTTTATATTTTGAAATTGTAACTACCATCGCGCTATTTATTGGATTGGGCGCTATCAATTTTACACAAGCCGGTGTTGGTGTGAAAGTTGAGGCGACAACCAAGGAAATCAGTAAATCGGAGGAGCTGCTTGCCCAAAAAAATACCCACAAAGACCATCTGGTCGAAATTTTTCCTGAAAATATTTCAAAGTCTATCTCAGAGAATCAGGTTTTACAAGTCGTAGTTTTTTCTATTATTTTCGCAATTGGTTTGGGTATGGTAAAAAATCAGCAGCATAAAAGCACCATGCTCCATTTTTGTGAAAGCCTAGCCGAGGTTATGTTCAAATTCACCGATATTATCATGTATGTGGCACCGCTGGCTGTGTTTGGGGCATTGGCCAGCACCATTGCCAAATCGGGGATAGATATTTTGCTCAACCTGATGATGTTGGTAGGTACCCTCTACATGGCATTGGTCGTATTTATTTTTGGAGTTTTGCTACCCATTGCACTCTTTTTCAAAATCCCAATACGAAAATTTCTTGCAGCTGCAACTGAACCTATATCTATAGCCTTTGCCACAGCAAGCTCCGAAGCAGCGCTGCCCAAGGCACTTGAAAATATGGAAAGATTTGGTGTTCCAAAGAAAATTGTTGCCTTTGTAATTCCTACAGGCTACAGTTTTAATCTGGATGGTACTACACTTTATCTTTCGCTGGCAGCAGTCTTCGTAGCACAAATGTCGGGCATTGACCTAACCATCATGCAGCAGATTAATATCTGTTTGGTTTTAATGCTAACGAGCAAAGGCGTAGCGGGTGTAAGAGGTGCTTCCTTTGTAATTTTAGCCGGAACCGTCGCATCGATGGGACTCGATCCCGAAAAAGCAAGTGTTATTTTGGCAATTGATGCACTGATGGACATGGCCCGAACTTCGGTTAATGTACTTGGTAATTGCTTGGCATCGGCAGTGATAGCACGCAGCGAAGGCGAACTGAATGTAACGAACGAAGCTGCATAGGCTTACTTAGAATTTTTCCAAATAGTGTAGCAGTTAGTATTCTGACAAAAAAATGACACAAAAATGACAGCGGCTGCCTACTTTTATACTGTGGATTATGTTATAAGTCTATTGCAGCATTATAACGAAATTGATTAGCAGGCAAGTGAACACTGATGGATACAATTTATAGCTATAAAGTTTTTACCTTAACACATAAAAATACGCATCTGAACGATATCGGACAATTTGTTTTGTCCGAAAATGTCTCTGATGATGCGCTAAGAGAACGCCTTTTGGATATTAAAAATCTGATGGGCATGCGAGAATTAATGTACCTTGCAACCTGCAACAGGGTCATGTTCTTTTTTACTTCAGATGACAATGCCGATGGGCAGTTTTACCCTTCCCGCTTTGTCAAAACAGTTTACGCTCATTTAAGTACAGATATCCAACAAATTGCGCAAAAAAATGCTTTGATTTTCGAAGGCAGAGAGGCTATCAGTCATTTGTTTGAAGTTGCCTCATCGATGGACTCCATGGTTGTTGGCGAGCGTGAAATTCTGCGTCAATTGCGCGAAACTTATGAGAAAAACAATGAATTGGGTTTAACAGCTGATGCTATTCGGCTGGCTATGCGTTTCTGTGTCGAGGCAGCTAAAAAGGTTTATTCTGCTACAAAAATTGGTGAAAAACCGGTATCGGTGGTATCGCTATCCATACAGAAAATGTTGGAGAAAAAATTTCCGGCCGATGCACGTTTTTTATTGATTGGTGCCGGACAGACAAATCGCCTGGTTACAAAATTTTTGCAAAAACACGGTTATAAAAACTTAACGGTATTCAACCGAAGTCTGAAGCCTGCCCAAAAATTAGCATCTATCTTAGGTGGCGAGGCTTATACGCTGGATGCTTTACCCGATTACAGCAATGGATTTGACGTTGTTTTTGCTGCAACTGCATCGACAGAAACCGTACTTAGCAAGGAGATTTACAGCCGCATCATAGGAGCAGAAAAAGGGCAAAAACTGCTGGTCGATTTATCGATTCCGGCAAATATTGATGCCTCAATTGCTCAAAATCACAATGTAGAATATGTGCCGATTGAAGCATTGAAAGAAATGGCACTGGCAAATATCGGTTTCAGAGAACAGGAATTGGGAAAAGCGCAGGAGATTGTAGATGAGTTTGTTGAGATATTTAATACTGCTTTCAAAGAACGTCAG
>CAMDAB010000250.1 GCA_945888475.1 Saprospira grandis DSM 2844
AAATACTGGCTTTTAGTAGATGAATTAGAAATTAAAGAAGCGTTCTCTTATAATCTTACACCTGCGGCTAAGAGAGAAGTAAAGAAAGTAATATACCAGCATTTCGATGATATTGTTTTAGCTTGGAATGAATATTTTAATAAATAAACATATGATTGTAACACACAAAATTCAGGAAATTACATTCGAAAAAGATATGATAAGTCTAAAAGTAGATGGAAAATTAATAAGAATTTTACTCGATAAAATTTCGCTGAAATTAAAGAGAGCCAATGAAATGCAGCGAAATTTTTACAAGATCTCACCGTCTGGCTATGGAATTCACTGGCCACTTATTGACGAAGACCTTTCGATCAACGCTATGATAAAACAAGCAGAAATGTAATAATGCAACTTAATGATAACAGCGTGTAAGCGCCATTTTTGCAAACCCACAGGTAAGCTACTCTCTGGAGTAATGTAAAGCAAAAACGTGCGCCTACATGCAAAACGTTGGAAAGAATTCTAAATAAGGCAGCAGAATTAAAGTCCAATAATATTGAGGGCAGACCAGAGTTTTGCAACGAAAAAATAAGGCAATTACTTACAGAACCCTACAGAATCATTTATAATATAGTAAATGAGGACGAGGTTCATATTTTAACAGTTTGGCACAGTTCAAGAAAATTACCAGGACTAAACGAATTGTATTAACATTATTATCTTTTTTTTATTTCATAAACCTTCAATTTTTCCCGATTAAGTGTCCTTTGTCGAAAAAGTAGTCAGCACCGTAAATGGTGAATTACCCGAGTTCCAATCTTTAGATGAAGGAATTGACTTCTGTATGGAACATCTGGCCAAACACAGCAAGGGACTGGATGAAGATTTTTTTCTCAACACCCGCTGGCTCGAAGTAAGAGATGATGTTAATTTTCAGGAAAATTTATTGCATATTTTTCAGGAAGATGGCAACTACATGCAAATACTGGATGGAGATATCAGCAAAGGCAATTGGGAAAATTCCGTAGGAGGTCTGATTATTAAACATGCCGACAAGCACGAATTATTTGAATGTATTTTTCTTAATGAGGATTTTTTTATTTTAAAAAAACATGGCAGCGCGGCCTTGCGTGGACAACGAAAATATTTTTTCATGGTACGAGAGGGTTTTGGCAAAGGATATGAATGGAACGAACTGATAGAAATGATGTTCAGGGTTTACAGGAGCAATTCCTTCTATTATTTGATGCTGATGTTTGTTGTAATAACAGTGCTCGTTTTGATCGTCTTTTCTTTCATCTGATACAAATGTACCCTTGTTGAACTTTAAACTATCGATTTTGAAAATACTTCCCTTTGTCATACTGCTTATCTTTCTGAACGAAAGCATAGCTCAGGTAAAATATAAAATTTCGAAAGAACTGGTTGCAGAAAAAGCAATGGTCGTTTCTGCACATCCGTTGGCTTCCGAAGCAGGAAGTGAAATATTAAAAAAGGGCGGCAATGCGGTGGATGCGATGGTAGCTGTTCATTTTGCGCTGGCAGTGGTTTATCCAAAGGCCGGAAATATCGGAGGTGGTGGTTTTATGGTTTTCCGCGATAAAAACGGCAATGCATCTACCCTCGATTTCAGGGAAAAAGCTCCATTGGAGGCCAATCGGAATATGTACCTTGACAAAAGCGGAAATGCCATCGACAGCCTTAGCCGATTTGGTCATTTGGCGGTGGGTGTTCCCGGATCGGTAGCAGGCATGTATGAGGCCCACAAAAAACATGGGCAACTTCCTTGGTCAGAGTTGATAGCGCCGGCTATTAAATTAGCAGAAAATGGTTTTAATATCACAACAATTGAAGCTGCAGCTTTGAATGAAAATAAATTAAAATTTATACAAATTAATAATCACGAAAATGCCTTTGTAAAAAAATCTTCCTGGAAAGCAGGGCAAAAACTACAACAAAAAGATCTTGCCACAGTGCTACGCAGAATACAGACTGAAGGCAACGATGGTTTCTACAAAGGTAAAACCGCAGAACTGATTGTGGAGGACATGAAAAAAGGCGGCGGCATTCTTAGCTTGCAGGATTTGGAAAAATATCAGGCAAAATGGCGTACTCCCATTGTTTTTGATTACAAAAAGAATTACAAAATCATCACCATGCCTCCCCCATCGAGTGGTGGTATAGTTTTAGCCATGCTGATGCAGATGGTTGAAGATCAGCCATTGGAGCAGATGGGTTTTCATAGCGCTGCAGCTGTGCACCTCATGGCTGAAGTCGAGCGTAGAGCTTATTCCGACAGGGCGCAGCATTTGGGCGACAGCGATTTTTATCCAGTTCCCATAGAAGCTATGCTCGACAAGTCATACGCCAAAAGCAGAATGAGCGATTTCAATGCGCAAAAAGCCACAGCAAGCAAACAGATTAAGGCCGGGAAACCCAACAAAACATCGGAGCAAACCACTCATTACTCAATTGTTGATGCCGATGGAAACGCTGTTTCTGTGACCACAACGCTCAATGGAAATTATGGCTCATCTGTTATCGTGAAAGGGGCCGGAATTATACTCAACAATGAGATGGACGACTTCAGTGCGAAGCCCGGTTCACCCAATATGTTTGGTCTGCTTGGTGCCGAAGCAAACGCCATCCAACCCGAAAAAAGAATGCTGAGTTCGATGACACCGACCATTGTCGAAAAAGACGGAAAACTACTGATGGTAGTAGGTACACCCGGCGGAGCTACCATCATTACATCTGTATTTCAGGTGATTATGAATGTGATTGAGTTCCGACTTACACTACAGGAGGCTGTACAGAATACCCGTTTTCACCATCAATGGCTGCCCGATCAAATTTATCATGAAAAAAATTGTTTCGATGCCGCTACTGCAAAAAAACTGAAGGAAATGGGGCATACCTTGAAGGAAAGGGGCCAAATTGGTCAGGTAGAAGCAATTTTGGTTCGACCCGATGGTAAACTGGAAGGAGCAGCCGACAAAAGGGGCGATGATTCAGCTTCAGGCTTTTGAGCAGAATGTTCCCACTAATTATAAAATCTTAAATCTGCAGAAGTTGTAAAAAATTCAAAAAAAAATCAACTTTTACAATTCAGAATTTACAACCGCTTTTGCCTGCTGCTTTGCAAGGAAATTGTTGAATTCGAATTAGCCGAAGCAGCAGAAGCCTACATTGTTTCACAAATTGGAAAACCCATCAACGAGCCTCAACTACTTCAGCTGAAGTTAAAAAACTGCATTGATGAAGCAGTCGTTAGAGAATTAGCCCAAGACCGCCTAAGAAATATAGGCCAACTTTGGAAGGAAATGATGGACAAAGGTTTTGAATTAATATTTTAAGCACAAAATGTGGCTGTATTTGGCTCAATTTATTTAGTTCTTGAGCGTTAACACTTCAAATTTTGAGCTAAATCGCTATCCCCATTTTTCCAATTCTCCACCCTTGGCAAAGAGCTTATCTACCTTTTCATTTATTTTTTTATCAACTTCAAGCGCGGGTGCATGGTGCGGTTTTACCCTGGCATCGATGATGAGCGGCCCTGTGCAGCCCCAATGTTTATGTTCAGTAAAACTGCCAACGCCATAAATATCGTGCGAGGGATTTGCTCTTGTAAAGGTAACCCAGACAAAATTATTGAGATTGAAAGCTGTAAATTCACTGTCATCGACCAGTAGAATCATCGCAATTTCTTTCAGATCGTAATTGCTGATATGTGCCTCCAGTTTTCTTGCTTCTGTTTCGGCGGTTTTCTGATCACTGTAGGCTCGGGTTTTAATCGCTAAAATTCCAGGCAAAGCAATTTTTGGTTCACTGAAACCATCCGGTAAAGAGAAATTTTCAGGTAAAGTTGTGGAGAGATTTCTCAATTTTGGACCACAGCAGGCCATAATAACTTTAGAACCCTCGTTCCAGCCATTGCCGGAATAATCGAGGGTATCGATGGTAGTTTTTGTCTGAAAATGAAGATCGCGTCGCCAATCGATGCGCTCGAGCACATGCCTAAAGAAATTGCCAATATCGTGACTGTCCAAATTGGGGTCATCTTCCTGCGCAGCAATAACAAGGAATTTAGCCAGTGAGGTTTGTCCGGTTCCCAATATGCGATTGGCAATCGTGAGAATTTCTTCCGGTTTGCGCTCGCGGAAGGGCATATATCGCTCACTACCAACAGCAAGTAAAAGTGGATGCACACCTGCCGCATCTACTGCATGCAAGTCTTTTAACCCTGGAAATTCCTGAGGTGTCAGATCTTTAACCAACTCGTGAATGAGATAGCCAAAGCTAGAATCCTCGGCTGGGGGGCGGCCCACAACGCTAAAATGCCAGATAGCATCCTTGCGGTGATAAACCTTATCGACTTCCATTACAGGAAAGTCATGCTCGAGGGAATAATAGCCGAGGTGGTCGCCAAAGGG
>CAMDAB010000251.1 GCA_945888475.1 Saprospira grandis DSM 2844
GAAATCGAAAAACAGATCAGAGAGGCACCTGAATACTGGCTTTGGTCGCACAAGAGATGGAAAAGGGAAAGGTCTGAAAATATTTAACAAGAAAAATTTTAAGTTTAGCGAATCCTTAAATTGTAACAAATAACCAAATTATAACTTTAAAACGTTTTACCATGAAAAAATTATTTCTTTTCCTACTATTTGCATTGATTTCTAAAATTAGTTTCGCTCAGCTTTCCAACGGTAACTACACCTATTCCAATGCAGAAGTTATTTTAAAATTTACCGTAACAGATGATGGACAAACTTTAAAAAATGTGGTCTTGGTCTACATCAATACAAAGAGCATTGAAACAGGAAAAGGAAATTGGTTTTTTATAAATTTAAGAGGTGCATCGCCCGACTATAACGGACCTACTGCCTGGTACCAATTCCAAACAGACCAATGTAATTTTGATTTCGAAATGCCAGCTTCGCAGCTTGTACTCAGTCGTTTTGACTGTAAGAACAAGAAAACTGAAGCGAAATTTGTCTTGAATAGATCTAACTAATTTATATATAACATTGTAGAAGCCTTGCCTCGTTTTTTATACGATTGCAAGGCTTCTATTATTTTAATAAATTGCTTTTTTTGAAACAGAAAATCTATTTTAGATTTATGTTTGTACTTTTGAGGAAAATCAAAAATAGAGAAATATTTTTTACAACAACAGAAAACTAAACCTATGAAACAATCAAATGAAAAATACTGCAGCAGTTGCGGTGAAATAATCAACATTAAGGCAGTAATCTGCCCAAAATGTGGGGTAGAACAAGCCGATCAGGTAAAAGCAATCAACAACGAATTGAACGAACAACGTAACAAATGGATATTAACCCTCTTACTTTGCTGGTTTTTAGGCGTATTGGGTATACACCGTTTTTATACTGGACATACAGGCATTGGAATCGCACAACTGCTTACGCTGGGCGGCTGTGGAATATGGGCCTTAATAGATCTTATCATTATTGCTACTGGAAATTATAAAGACGCTCAAGGCAACGAGATAAAATACTAAACTATATCCATTGTGTTTGAGGGAACAAAAAAAGATTGTTGACTTTTCAACAATCTTTTTTTTATATACAATCATTTCTAATGTTATAATTTTTTTTCCGCAGTATCCATCACCCAGTAATGCTGGTATTCATCCTTTTCAATAAAAACATAGCCCACAGCAATGTATATAGAGGTAGGATTAAGCATATTTTTTCGGTGACCTGCAGAATTTTTCCAGTCTTCGAACATCTCCTTTGCAGAATTTTGACCTGCACCAATATTCTCTGAATTAATAAAAAGATTTTTATCAGCAAATAACCTGACACGATCAAAGGTTTTCAAAGTCTTTTTGAGTCTGCCTCCTACCCGATCATGTGACTCATGCTCGAAATAGTCGTCTTTTTGCATATCACTTGCGTGGTAACGGGCGGCTCTTGCTAGGCTCTCGTTCCAAACCAATTCGTTCAGATTATTTTTCTTTCTGAAATCATTGATGAGTTTTACCATTTCCATTTCAAACTCTTTACTTGACGTGGGTATATTCTCTTTGCCGCTTGGATTCTGGGCAAAGGCGTTCAATGTCAATAAAATAAGGCTAGCGATGATAATTGGCGTTTTCATATTTTTCTTTTATTGTCATTAACCAAATATTCTGCCAATTTAGTTGATATGATTAAAAAAGACTTTCTCAAATGAAAATTTGAATAAATATTTTTAGTTTGTGTAAAATACCATCTAAGTTAAAACCATTTCACATGTCATACTCAGCTAAAGTATTAAAATTCATACTATTTGCAACGCTTGCAATTTCATTTAATTCTTGCCTGACTCCAGAAAAAGCACTACACCAACTCGTCAATCCCTTCATAGGCACAGGTGGTCACGGGCACACCTTTCCAGGGGCTATTGTACCATTTGGCATGGTTCAGCTGAGTCCTGACACCAGATTAGAGGGATGGGATGGTTGCAGCGGCTATCATTACAGCGACAGTATTATTTACGGTTTCAGTCATACACATCTGAGCGGCACAGGGGTAAGCGACTATAGCGACCTTTTACTCATGCCGGGTTCAGGCAAGGGCAGTTTCAGTAACAAGAATTATTCGTCTGAATTTAGCCATAAAGATGAAAAAGCGCATGCAGGCTACTATGCGGTAAAATTAAAAAAACATACTATTCAGGCTGAATTAAGCTGTACCGAGAGGGCCGCAATGCATCGTTACAAATTTTCAAAAACTAATGAGCAGCCTCATATTGTTATTGATTTGGAGCATCGCGATGAGCTTCTGGATGTAGCACTCACTAAAATCTCAAACAATAAATTGCAGGGAAAACGAATCAGCAAGGCCTGGGCACAAAAACAGCATTTTTATTTCAATCTCGAATTTTCGGCCAATATCAGTAAAATTGAGTTTAAAAACTGGGATAAAGATTCCACCAAAAAAACTAAGGCAATTGTATATTTTGAAAAAGGCAGCAAAGAAATTCTTGTCCGCTCGGGTATCTCCTTTGTCGACATTGAAGGTGCCGAAAAAAACCTAAAAAAAGAAATCGATCACTGGAATTTTGAACAAGTAAAAAAAGAGGCTGAGGAGAAATGGGAAAAAGCCTTGTCAAAAATTAAGGTAGAAGGTGGATCGGAGGACGATAAAATTATTTTTTACACAGCGCTTTATCATACGATGACTGCTCCCAATATTTTCTCGGATTCAGACGGAAGATACAGAGGGATGGACGACAACATTCATAAATCTGAGCAAGGAAACATTTACAGCATTTTCTCACTTTGGGATACCTTCAGGGCAGCACATCCGCTTTATACTTTGATTGAACGAAAAAGGACAGGCGAATTTATCAATACATTTTTGGCTCATTACAAGCAGGGCGGTCGACTTCCGGTATGGGAACTTGCCGCTAATGAAACCGACTGTATGATAGGCTACCATTCTGTTTCTGTTATATCCGATGCCTATGCAAAAGGTATCAGGGATTTCGATGCCGAACTTGCGCTGGAGGCCATGCAACATTCTGCAAACAGAGATAATGGCGGACTAAAAGCTTATCGCGAAAACGGGCTGATTGCCATGACAGACAACCCGGAATCGGTTTCAAAAACTTTGGAATATGCTTATGATGACTGGTGTATTTCGGAAATGGCCAGAGCAATGGGCAAAGACAGTATCTACCAAGCTTTTTCTGCAAGAGCGCAGCATTACAAAAATATTTACGACCCAGAAACTGGCTTCATGCGGGCAAGAATCAATGGCGGCCTGTTCAGTCCATTCTCCCCTTCCGAAGTTAATTTTAATTATACCGAAGCGAATTCCTGGCAATATTCCTTGTTTGTTCCGCAGGACATTGAGGGACTTTCTGCACTGATGGGCAGCAAAAAAGCACTTGAAAATTACCTCGACGCTCTTTTTACAACCAGCAGCAATCTTGGTGGTCACGAACAGGCCGATATTACAGGACTTATTGGTCAGTATGCGCATGGCAATGAACCCAGCCACCATAAGGCATATTTGTACAATTTTGTCGGAAAACCAGCCAAAACACAACAAAGGGTCAGGCAGATCATGTCGGAACTCTACAAAAATGCACCAGATGGACTTTCAGGAAATGAAGACTGTGGCCAGATGTCGGCCTGGTATGTGATGTCGGCAATGGGTTTCTATGCTGTGACTCCGGGTAGCGACAAATACATCATCGGCAGTCCGATTTTTAAGAAAATAAGCATCAATTATGAAAATGGAAAGCAAATGGTTATTGAGGCTCCAAAAAATTCCTTCAAAAATATTAATGTAAAATCCTTGAAATTGAATGGTAAAGCATTCACAAAAAGCTACATAAGCCACAACGAACTTCAGGATGGCAAACTTGAATTTGAGATGAGTTCTGATAAAAACCAGAAATGGGCATCTGAAACCGAAAATTGTCCAAAAACACAAATTGCTGATTCGCTAAGGATTGTTCCGGTGCCCTATTTCAAATCTCCCGCAAATGCTTTTAGTGACAGTATGGAAATTTCTATTTCTGTTGCAGGCAAGTATGAGATTTACTATTGGGAGGGTGATGAAAGCGCAGAGAAAAAAGCTGTTCTGTACAATAAACCATTTGTCATTAAAAACAAATCAAACTTTTTCGCCTTTGCCAAGGACGATAAAGGTAAAAAATCTAAAATCATAAAAGCATTTTATCCCCAAGCTGATAAAAACAGAAAAATTGAACTCAAATCGAAATTTGCCGACAGATATGCAGGCGGCGGAACAAATGCCTTGATTGATGGTTTGTATGGCGGAGATGATTACCGCAGTGGATTCTGGCAGGGTTTTCAAGCGAAGGAACTTATTTTTACAGTTGACCTTGGAGCTGAAAAAACATTAAA
>CAMDAB010000252.1 GCA_945888475.1 Saprospira grandis DSM 2844
GAATGTATTGGAACAGATACTATTGAAATTTTAGAACCTACTGCGCTCCAATCCAATACTAACATAACAAATGTAGGTTGTAACATTCTCGGCGCAATCGATGTCACAGTTAACGGAGGTACAGCACCTTACAGTTTTATTTGGCAAAATGGTGAAACAACTCAGGATTTATCAACATTAGGTCCAGGAAACTATAATTTGACAGTAACAGATGCCAATGGTTGTATCATAACTGAAAATGTAATTTTAACGGCACCATTAGTACCTCAGCTATCTGCATTCATAGGGCAAGTTGGTGTTATCGACAGCAGTATTGCTGAGACAGAGAGCATAGCAGTGAACGCAGGTTTTGATGAATCAACACAAGGAGTAACTTATCAATGGACATCTCTGCCCGGCAACGCAAATTTTGTGAATAACACAAGTTTTGCGACAAATGTATCGCCAGACCCAGCAGGTTTTTACACGATGATTATTAGCGCAACCTCTGCCGATGGTTGTATAAGCACCGATACCCTTACATTGACCGTAAATCCGGCCTCCGATCCTAAAATTCCGAATGCTTTTTCACCCAATAATGATGGCACAAACGATATCTTCCGTGTGGTAGATCTGAATGCTCAATATCTCAAGGAATTCAAAGTGTACAATCGCTGGGGACAATTGCTTTACGATAATCTACAAGGCGCTTGGGATGGCACTTTCAATGGAACAGAACAGCCAAGAGAGTCCTATTTATACATTATCAGCTGGCAATTACCATCCGATCCGAATCCTGTTTTGAATAGGGGGACCGTGACGCTGTTGAGATAAGTTAAAATTAGTAAAAACCGACTTCCAATTGAGGTCGGTTTTGTTTTTTCAGTTGAATGTTAAAAAAAAACAATCAGAATTATTTTTATCGTATTACTTTTTCTAATTTTAAAATCTAGTATAAATAATTCCTAATTAAAAAACTGCATGGAAAATAAAAATATCTCTATTGGTACCCAAATTATAGATTTGGACTCCTTACGTAAGATAACAGACGAAGAATTAAAGAAAATCCTCGAAACCATCTATTTCGATGGTTATCAGCAGGCATTAAAATCTCTGGATAATAAAATCAGTGAAAATATAGAACAACTTATATCGCTGAAAAAAGAGACTGCTATTAAAAAAGAACAGACCGAATCGGTCGTTAAACAGGAAACGCCTGTAAATGAAGCACCTAAAACAGCAGATGGTAAGATAGAAATCAAAATTTCGGCAGCAGTGGAAGAGGAGACTGATCCTCTGAAAAAACGCATGAATGAAATTGCCGATATGGTTTATAAATTTCCAAAAGCGGGTTATGTCATTTACCGTTACAACGGTACTGAGGATGAATATCTCAGGGGAAAATACGGTTTTAGCACACTTCCAATGAAGGCATTGATTTTCGATACAGAAGAAGAGGCACTTAAGTATAAGGAAATGTACTGGGGCAGTGGTTACGATGAACTTTTTATACGCAAAGTATGAGTACTGCTATTAAACTTATTATTTCGCTTTTGCTCTGCTTTGGCGCAGCTGCTATCGGAGGATTTGCAACAGCAAACAGCCTTTCCGACTGGTACATAAACCTAAATAAACCTTCATTTAATCCCCCCAACTGGCTATTTGGCCCCGTATGGTCACTGTTATATACCTTTATGGCCATAACACTCTGGAAAGTTTGGTCTTTGCCAGCAAGCCCCCTAAGGAATATTGCAATGAATTGGTTCTTTATTCAATTGGCATTGAATACCTTGTGGTCTTTTTTATTCTTCTATTTCCAATGGCCGCTGGGTGCTTTTGTAGAAATTATCATCCTTTGGATCGCCATTTTAATGACCATTATTAAATTTTATGCACTTGTGCCCTGGACAATCTGGCTGCTTTTACCTTATTTACTGTGGGTTAGTTTTGCAGCATTTCTAAATGGTACAATTGCCTGGTTAAATACTTAATAAACTTAAATAAAATTTAAAAAGATGACAACTAGAAAAATTGATATCCTGCTCAGCGAGTATGGAGAAAGCCATAAAAACGCCACCAATAAACTCATACACTGGATTTGTGTACCAGCTATTATGTTTAGTCTGATGGGTTTGTTTTATACGATTCCATTTTCTTTTATTACAGAGCGGACAATCTTAGCAAACTGGGCTTCAGTAATAGTTTTACTTACGCTTATTTATTATGCTACCTTGTCATTGCCAATCTTTATCGGATTTATTCTGGTCGGCGGAGCCATGGTGGTGGGCAATCATTATTTGTATGAATTAGTAAATCCTAGCCTCAATTATGTCTTTGTGTGCATTGGTATATTTGCCTTGGCCTGGGTTGGACAGTTTATCGGACATGGCATCGAAGGCAAAAAGCCTTCTTTTCTAAAAGATGTACAGTTTTTGCTGGTAGGCCCTGCCTGGCTGCTGCATTTTATCTTTAAAAGTGTTGGGATAAGGTATTAAAACTAATGGTCAAAATACTGGTATTTTACTCCGTAAAAAACTAACTGATTGTCTTATTTGAAATCCGTCTTCTGTGAGGAAATGATCGGTATCGAAGATCTGTGAGCATCCGTATTTTAACTGTCAGATCCGTGTTTTAAAAAAGAACATAAACAAAGTTTAGCAATCTCATGCTGCGTAAAACCTTCGTGTAATTAGTGGTGTTCTGCTATTGCTATTTTTCACGCAGAGACGCAAAGGACGAACCAAATCTACAGCACGCAGAGACGCGGAGGTCGAACCGGGCAAAAAGAAGAAAAATTCAAAGGATTTTGAACGACCCCATTCGGGGTCAAATGTTGGTAACAGACACCAAAGTGACTGTGCCCCGACCCCGTTAGGTGGTCGTACACATCATTGCCGAAACATTCGATATTGAATTGATTCATACGCGTATTTTTCAAAAAAAACTGATGCTAGTTAGCGGCATTAAAATACCGCACTCATTTGCTATTTTTTTCTCAAAGGCCCCGAAAGCTTTCGAGGGCCTTTTGGAAAAACGCGCCGCAGGCACCGCTTCCCATTTTTTGTTTTACTTGGTCTTATGACCCTAAGACACCTTGTTGAGGACTAGATTTTTTGTCTCGTCAGGAACTGACGAGAAAAAGAAGAAAAATACATCAATATTTATACCTCTCCTTCCATTGTCTTGCAAGCTGCTGACGATATTTATCCTCAGCAGTATTATCTCCCGGTTTATAAATAGCTGTGCCACTAATTTCTTTAGGAAGAAATTCCTGTTCAACAAAATTTCCAGGATAATTGTGGGCATATTTATAGTCTTTGCCATAACCCAGGCTTTTCGCCAATTGAGTGGGAGCATTGCGCAAATGTAATGGAACAGGTAGATTTCCTGTCTTTTTAACCAGTTCGATAGCTTCATTAATCGCCATATAAGAGGCATTGCTTTTTGGGGAACAAGCCAGATAAATCACCGCTTGAGATAGAATTATTCTCGACTCGGGATAACCAATGCGTTCTACTGCATCGAAGCACTGATTGGCGATGAGCAGGGCATTCGGATTGGCAAGGCCAATATCTTCTGCAGCCAGAATAAGAATTCTTCTTGCAATAAAACTTAAATCTTCGCCACCTTCAATCATCCTTGCCAGCCAGTAAACAGCAGCATTGGGGTCGCTGCCGCGAATGGATTTGATAAATGCCGATATGATATCATAATGCAGTTCGCCGCCCTTGTCATAAGCTGCAATGTTTGACTGTAAAGCGTTTTGTACAGCCTCATCAGTAATTTTAACAATTTCACCTTCGGGAGTAATGCCTGCCATTAGTTCCAGAATATTGAGCAGCTTACGGGCATCACCGCCTGCATAGCGTAGCATGGCTGTTTCTTCAGTTATATCAATTTCTCGAGTCTTGAGGATTTCATCATGTTTAATGGAATAATGCACCAGTTCCATCATCTCTTCCTTGGCCAGTGGTTCTAGCACATAAACCTGACAACGCGAGAGCAAGGCACCAATGACTTCGAAGGATGGATTTTCGGTGGTTGCACCAATCAGTGTAACAATGCCCTGTTCCACAGCGCCCAATAGCGAATCCTGCTGCGATTTGCTGAAACGGTGAATCTCATCGATAAACAAGATAGGAGAGGGCTGATTGAAAAAACGAGCATTTTTAGCCTTTTCGATTGTTTCGCGCACCTCTTTTACGCCTGAACTGATGGCAGAAAGTACATAAAAAGGTCTTTTCAGTTCTGTGGCCAGCAAATTAGCAAGCGTTGTTTTGCCAACACCGGGAGGTCCCCACAAAATAATGGAGGGTAAATGTTTTGTGCGCAGCGCATTGCTCAAGGCGCCTTTTTCGCCAACCAGATGTTTCTGCCCGACATATTCCGAAAGCGTTTTC
>CAMDAB010000253.1 GCA_945888475.1 Saprospira grandis DSM 2844
TTCGAGTGGTTCGCCACAACAAAAGATTGGTTTTAATCCTGCAGATAGCGCAAGTTTTACTTTTCCCTCTATCATTTCGGAAGTCTCGTTCTGGTATATTCTTCTTTCGGAATGCCCAATGATTACATATTCAGCACCAACCGATTTTAACATTTTTGCGCTCACCTCACCCGTAAATGCACCTTCTTCTAAGTGATAACAATTTTGTGCGCCACTGTGCAGACGTAAATAGTCCTTGAGCATACTTGTAACCGTCTGCAAATGTATAAAAGGAGGACAAAGCACAATATCTACAGGGCCTGTAAATTTTTCAAGACCTGCAACAACAGCATTCGCTAACAAAAGCCCCTCTATGTAAGACTTGTGCATTTTCCAATTGGCTACAATCAATTTATTTTTAACAGACATGGGTTTTATCATTCCGCAAAATTATAAAAATTACTTTTTTAAACAAATAAATAATTAGTTGAGCTTAGTATTTATATTTTAATATTTTCCTTAGCTCCCATTATCTTTGGTTTTGTTCTGAAAATAAATAAATCAAGAACAGCTTTTGGCCTGGCAAATATTTCTCTGATAATCGTTTTTGAGCTACTCTTTGTGGGGTATTTGGCATTAAACCCAACTGCATCTATTCCGCTATATTTAGCTAGGAATAAAGCCCTGTAATTGTGGAAGGCCTGAGAAACAATAATTATCTTGGACTGTTGGAATATTTTTTTGCAACGTACAACTGAATCAAGGGTTCTTCTGCCGCCAAAATCGAGTGTAATTGCAGATTGAGGAACACCTAATGCCATCAGTTTATTTTTCATGTCCTGTGGTTCATTGTAACGTTTATTGCTGTTATCGCCACTTAAAATAAAATGTTTCACCTTACCGGAATGGTATAAATCAGCTGCAGCTTTCATTCTGTAGGCGAAGAACATATTTTCATCCTTGCCATTTTTTGAACTGCTTGTACCCAATACCAAGGCAACATCGCATGGTTTTATTTCCTCAATAAGACTGTAGCTTTTCAACTGTCCGTAATATACAATCCATATATTTGAAAATAGCAGAAATACAATTGCCAAAACTAGCAAAAAAAGTATTCCCAAAACTATTTTTCGAAACATTTGCATTGTAAAAATTCTGTTTACTAAAAATTATTTTCAAACAAAAACCCCTCCGAATTTTGCCCGGAGAGGTTTATATGCATAATTTGCAAGCGTTATTTTAAAACAGATATTTTATTTCGAAGTTTACCATCTACTCGAAGTAAATAAAGACCAGATTCAAGATTTTGCAAATTCAATAAATTGCTTTGATCAAAAGTTTCGAACTGAATTTGCAATCTACCAAGCATGTCATAAACTTCAATTTTTCTGGCACGTTCTACCATGTTTTCAAATTCAACAACTACATCGGTTGAAGTAGGATTTGGAAAAACATTGACTTCATCATTATCAGACACAATTTGTTCAACATTTAAAATTGTTGCACAGTAAACCGTATCCGGGTTTAATTCAATATATCCCATTGGCTCCAATGTTCTTCCGGCGAATGCGGGAAAATTTGTAGGATATCGGGTAAATCTGAACTGAAGATTCGCATTAGATGTCAAGGTGGTATCGTACTGAGCCACAGGCTGTCCGTTTTTCAATGGATTAACATATTCCCAAACAGTTTCGCCTGCATTTGTAATTTCAAAAGCCCTGCCGCGTCGGCCTTCATTGATCAATCTGTTGCCATTTGGTAAAATCTGGATTGCGCCCAATCCGGTAGAATACATAGCTTGGGGTGGATTAGCTATATAAGTCCAATCAAATGAATTTGGCCCCCAAAAACCTGTTGAATCTTTTGTATATTCCCATTCGTAAGTATCAAAAATCGGAGAAAAAGTATGAACAGCCGAATAATTGGGACCAATTTTATTATTAAAAACAACCACTTTGCCAAACTCGGGATTTGTACTTGATAGATTTATATCAGCCCAGTGCGCATCGTGTTGATAAAAAAGTTTCATTGGTTTAGAGGTATCTCCATAAGCATGTGTGTTACCGAATCGATAAATCAAATCGCCACCAACGCCTACTAGTCCACCCGTATGACCGGCAGCTTCCTGAGTAGTAGTGCTGTGGTCAATAATCCAAATTTCATTGAAGGTAGGGACGCTCAACATAATCTGATCTAATGTAGGGTTATAATCGATCGCATTTGCATGTTGCCAGTCGGCAGTACTGTCGTACAATGTATAATTCATATCGATGAGTTCGGGATGGTCTTTAACAATACCAAAATTAGCTTTGCTGTTATCAAAATCTTGAACCAAGTGATCCCAAACATTCCATTCCCAAACAATCTGGGTTGTACCATTTGTAAGATTTGGTTGTAGCTCTACAATTTTTTCAGGCCATAGTCCATTGCCCAAAGCACCGTTTCCAGTAAGTTTGGCTGGATTTCTACCGTTTGCAATGGCTTCTGCATCAGTTTTGTATTCCCAAACAATTGCCAAAATGTTTCCATTGGGCATTATATCAATATCATGGTGCATTCGTTTTGTCGAATCGTTAATGGTATAACTCCATAGCAGATTATTATCCCAATCGCGAATTTCAACTTTTTCACCACCGCCGCCGGCATGAATAAAACTGTTAGAAAGTGCATTTCTGCCTTTAGTGATGTAAAGATTGCCATTTTCACGCAACCAAATACCGTTTCCGGGACGGTAAAAACTATCACGCCAAACATGTACAATTTCTCCGCAATTATTAAGCAGGTAGGCATTTCCCTGATTATGAGGATAATGTAGGTTATAACCTTCGAAGGCAAGTGCAGGATTGTACTCGCGCAATGCAACTGTGTGCTGTTGGGCAGATAAAGAAATTATCTGGATCACGAAAAGCAGTAGAAATAAAAGTTTTTTCATTGATGCATAGTTTTCTAAATTACTAATTTTGCAAAAATAGGCTTTTTTGTGAAAATATTCAATTCAATTTTATTAAGATTATTTATCATTTATATAACATTTGATACGTTTTGTTAAATCTAATTTAAAAATGAAAAATTTAATCAACCTAATAGTTTTATTGACATTGACAGTTTTAGTTTCCTGTACTAGCTCTAAAACTTATACTAAGAACAAGAATTATAGTTTCCCGAATGACTGGATCGGAAATTACAAGGGGTCAATGCAGTGGTATATAGGCTCGGTAAAAAAAGCAGACATTCCAATTAGTATAGAAATATTAGCTGGGGGCGATTTTAACAGCATTATATGGCGTACAACCTATGACTCAACTAAGTTATTTCCTGTAAAAACCGTAAAAGATTATAAAATAGTCTGGAATGACAGCCTTGAGAATGGACATTATCTGATGGACGAGCAAAATGGCATCTATTTGGATTTGAGACTGATTGACAACGCATTTTATAGTTGTTTCGATGTGGTGAACGAAGCAAAAGGCAAGACCACAAGGCTTGTTTCTACCGACAAGCTTGTAAATAAAAATGTCTTATACCACGAAGTAATCTCCTATCCGGAGCCAGACAAAAAAACCGGAAACGAGGGTGTATCAGATGGATTTACGGTAAAGAGTACCGAGAAAATAAGTACGCAAAAAGCGACTTTGAGAAGGATAAGATAATAAAAAAATGCGCCCATCTCCAAAAAAGAAAGGGCGCATTTAATTTTGTTAATTTATCTATGGCAAATAAATCTGTCCATTTTCTATACAACGTCCGAGTACAATTCGTTGAACCTCAGATGTTCCTTCATAAATCTGTGTAATTTTTGCGTCGCGCATGAGGCGTTCTACATGGTATTCCTTCACAAAACCATATCCACCATGAACCTGTACTGCTTCGATAGTTACTTTCATAGCAGCTTCAGAGGCAGCAAGTTTTGCCATTGAACTGGCCATGTCATAATCTTTGTGCTCATCTTTGAGCCAAGCTGCACGGTAAACTAACATACGAGCCGATTCAATCTGCATAACCATATCGGCCAATTTGAAAGCTATACCCTGATGTTGAATGATAGGTTTGCCAAAGGCAACACGTTGTTTTGCATAATCGGCAGCCATTTCATAAGCACCTGCAGCAATACCCAATGCCTGAGCAGCAATACCTATACGTCCGCCCGAAAGAGTTTTCATGGCAAATTTAAAACCAAATCCGTCCTCTCCTACTCTGTTGGCCTTTGGTACTTTAACGTCATTATACATGATGGTATGCGTATCTGATGAGCGAATGCCAAGCTTATCTTCTTTAGCACCGATTACAACGCCATCCATGAAGTTTCGACCAACAAACAGTTGATACCACGATGACCTTTTGAAACATCAGTTTGTGCT
>CAMDAB010000254.1 GCA_945888475.1 Saprospira grandis DSM 2844
TTTCTCTTAAACAGCAAAAAATGAACAGTCTGATAGAAAATAAATTACCTGAAATCATTGCTATTTGCAAAGAACACCGCGTAAAATCTATTGCTGTTTTTGGCTCTGCTGCCAGAAATACAATGCACGAAGAAAGTGATATTGATTTCCTTGTTCAGTTTTCTGAAGAAATTGATGTGTTGGAATATGCAGACAATTACTTTAAACTTTTGGGGAAACTGCAGAAAATCACCGAAAAAAGAATTGATCTGGTTTCACGAAAATCGCTAAAAAATCCAATTTTAATACAAGAAATTGAAGCATCCAAGATAGACCTCTATGCAGCTTAAAATTTTAAAATATTTGCTCGATATTCAAAGTATTATTGAGGAGATTGAAACAATTAAAAATTTGACGAATAACAGTTTCGACGTATTCAAATCGGACATTATATTGCAAAGAGCAACTGAAAGAGATTTAGAGATTATCGGTGAAGCAGTCAAAAAAATAATTGAAATTGAACCTGATATCAGTATATCGGCTGCAAAAAACATAATTGGACTTAGAAATATTATATCCCATTCCTATGACAGTGTAGAACCAGAGCTGCTTTGGGGGATTATCCAACAGAATATCCCTGTTCTGTCATTAGAAATAAGTCTAATTTTGGAGCGGAAAGAATAAAATTCGAATTTATACTTTCTAAATTCTTACTTAGTTAGATGTCTTTGTGCACTTTGTGGTAAAATATTCTGCAATGTGTTGCGCTTCTCTGAAGCTTGATTTTCTTCCTGCACCTTTGGTGCTAGGAATGTTGCGCTTCTCTGAAGCTGGGTATGTTGGCAATTGCAGGGGTTAAAACCGCCTGCTCCAATGGTGTTGAAAAATCGGAGGCTAAAGCCTTTTGGAAAAATCTTTCATCCTTTCATCTTTCATCTTTCACCCTATAATGCTATCTTTGTAGAAAAATATCGAAAATGAAATCTGTCAAATTCCCCTACGGTATCAGTAATATAGAACAGTTGATCACTGACAATTATGTATTTGTCGATAAGACAAATTATATTGAATTATTGGAAAATGAAGAGCGCTTTTCCATTTTTCTTCGTCCCAGAAGAATGGGTAAAAGTCTTTTTGTGTCGATGTTGGAGTATTATTATGACATACTGAAAAAAGATAAATTTGATAAGATTTTCTCTAAGCTCTACATTGGTAAAAACCCGACTCCAATGGCAAGTAGCTACCGCGTTTTAAAATTCGATTTTAGTGGAATTGATACACAAAATGATGAAAATACATTCTATTTTTTTCTGGAAAAAATTCGATCTACCCTGAACACTTTTATGGGTATTTACAATTTGCTGCACGAAGAAGAAAGGGCTCAGGTACTTGCTGCCAAATCGCCGGGAAGTATGATGAATCGTTTTTTTGATTATTTAAATCTGTGGAAAACCCAAACAGGTGATGAGCTAAAAATATACATTTTAATTGACGAATACGACCATTTTACCAATGAAATTTTAATTAGGGATCTCGGCGAATTTAAAAGCTCGGTTACGCAGGATGGTTACATTCGAAAATTTTACGAAGCCATAAAAATAGCCACACAGCAGGGTTTTGTTGATCGGTTTTTTATTACCGGTGTTTCACCGATTACTTTGGATGGGTTGACAAGTGGGTTTAATATTGGCAAACATTTGAGTGGTAAAAAAGAGTTTCAGGATTTAATGGGGTTCAGTGAAAAAGAGGTGACATCTCTTTTAGATCTTGTCTTAGCAGATAAAACTTTGGCTGCGGGAATAATGAATGACCTTAGAAATTGGTACAATGGTTACAAGTTTAATGTGGATGCCACGCATACAGTTTATAATTCTGATATGCTGCTTTATTTTTTGGATAATTTCCAAAAAGAGCAATCTTATCCCGCCCAAATGCTCGACCCCAACATAATGCCTGATTTCCTAAAAATAAAAAAGCTTTTTCGGGTAGTTAACACGGAAGAAAAATATGAAGTTTTGAGGGCTGTTTTGGAACAGGGGGAAATCAGTGCAAGGCTTATTTACCAGTTTTCATTCGAACAGCCTTTCGATAAAATGTCTTTTACCAATTTGTTATACTATTTGGGCAATTTAACATTGAAAGGAAAGAACGAATATGGAATTCCACTCTTCGTAATCCCTAATTATGTAATCAAAGACATTTTTTGGCAATATTATGCAAATTTACTACAAGAAACTGCTGGCCTGACGACCGATTCATCCAAAGTCAAAGATGCTATCATGTCTACAGCAGCTGGGGATATCGGCCCATTTTTATTGTTGGTGCAGAAATTGTTAGAAGTGTTTTCCAATCGCGATTTCCAGCGTTTCGAGGAAAAATATATCAAGGGCATTATCATGGCCTATGCCTTTCAAGCCGATTTTTATGTGGTAAGATCAGAAAGGGAAATTACCAACGATGGTTATCTAGATCTTGAATTGCTGCAGCACCCTGCACTTCCGGGCATTCCGCATCAATATGCCATGGAAATAAAATACCTGAAACAGGCGGATGAAAACCAATTGCAATCAACCATGCTGGCTGCCAAGTCACAATTAAAATCCTATCTCGAAAAGGATGCAATCCTGCAATCGCTGCAAAGGCTGAAGGCTGTTGCTGTGGTGGTGGTAAAGGATAGGGTGTATTGGGAGGAGGTTGTGTAATTTGAAAATTCGGTGATTTGAAAATTTGAGAATTGTATCAGGTAGCATCCCGATAGCCCCGATAGCTATCGGGGGGAGCAGGTGCTTTTTTGGGAGACACTAGACTTGGAGACTTCAGACTACTAGACCAGATTATCAGCTTATTTTTTCTGGACAACAGACTATTTTGATGACAGTTTGTGTTGTGTTATGAACATTGTGGTAAAATATATCCTTTTCAACAAAATGTTGCGCTTCTCTGAAGCTTGAATTCCTTCCTGCACCTTTGGTGCTAGGAATGTTGCGCTTCTCTGAAGCTGGGATGCTGGTAAATGCAGGGGTTAAAAGCACCTGCTCCAATGGTTTTGAAAAATCGGTTTCAATGCAGGGGTTAAAACCGCCTGCTCCAAAGGTTTTGAAAAATCGGAGGTTAAAACCATCCTGATTTTTTTTGCCTATCGGCTAATGTGTTTCTTTGCATGAGGTAGCCAGGTTCGTAATACGCATTTAATCCCGGAGGGATGCCAGGATTATAACTCAATGTAAATAAAAGTAATACAACCTTGAAGGGGTGACATAGATAAACTGCCCATGGGAACAGCGTTGCAAAATATGCGCTTACCGAAGCAGGCAATGTGCCTCAGGCAGAAATCTTTGAAATTTTAAAGGGCATTGCACTTGTCTCCAATGAGCTAAGGTCTAATTTTTTAGATGCATGTTGTATATCAACTCCTGTTATGTTACCATTTACATCCAGGTCGATTACGATTCCATCTCTGATTTCTTCTGATTCAGCAGCTTCCTGTACACCAAAATCAATATAAAGTGAATCGGTATCTGGGTAATAATTTATTTTCATTTTTATGTTTTTTTACGGTTTAAAGCTTCTATCCATAAACGCATTGTGTAAGGTTTCACCATCCTCTAATACGACAACGCGAATTATTTTATTCAACTCGGGAACTAGACCCCAGTATCTTTTTCGACCATCATCTTGTATCTCTTCCTTAATCGGATTTTCTATGATTTTCAGGCACATTTCAAGTGTCAAATAAGTTCTTTTTTTGAGTATTTGTTCTTCAAAGTATCGTGTTGTTTTCATTTTTAATTAAGTCTGTGAACATCCACTAAAGTTTAAAATTATGAATCAATATTAAGCTGTTTTAATTATAAAATTATTGGCTATTATATACTTTTCAAAATGCAATTGAAATTTTAATTTAATCTTATTTGTTTTTGCAATTATAGTAAAATTAACTTAAAAAATCCCGAGAAGGTTCATTTTTCAATAGATTAAGTTGACAATTTACCTGAAAGGGCTGCGGTCTTGTCCTCGCCTATTAGATACATTAAAAAAATGTTGCGCTTCTCTGAAGCTGGGATGCTGGTAAATGCAGGGGTTAAAACCACCTGCTCCAATGCTATTGAAAAATCGGAGGCTAAAGCCGTTAGGAAAAATCTTTCATCCTTTCATCTTTTATCTTTCACCCTATAATGCTATCTTTGTAAATAAATTTCTCTTAAACAGCAAAAAATGAACAGTCTGATAGAAAATAAATTACCTGAAATCATTGCTATTTGCAAAGAACACCGCGTAAAATCTATTGCTGTTTTTGGCTCTGCTGCCAGAAATACAATGCACGAAGAAAGTGATATTGAT
>CAMDAB010000255.1 GCA_945888475.1 Saprospira grandis DSM 2844
ATCAATATCAAAAGCTAAAGCATAATTTAAAAATTGGATTTATTTATGCTTATCATGAAAGAGAGTATGCCGGAAAGTTTTTTCTGATAGATGGTCAGCAAAGACTCACTACACTTTATTTATTGCTTTTAGCCCTGTATTCAAAAGCAAATAAAGCCGACATCTTCAAGATGTTGTATTATAAAGATGGCAATTTAAAATTGGATTATAAAGTAAGAGAGGAATCGCATACATTCTTGAATGACTTCGTTAAAGCAGTTTTAGAACAAGAAGATTTTGAAAATTCTTATCGTTTTTATGAAATATACAAAAAAGATGAGACGGTTAAGAATTTACTCTCAAATTACAAAACTATTTGCTTTGAGCTGGAAAACATTGAGAATATTGATAACTTTTTGGACTATATAGAAAATTATATAGAGTTCAATTATTTCGACACACACCTCAGCGAACAAGGAGAGCAGTTGTATATCTACATGAACAGCCGTGGGGAAAATCTGTCATCTCATGAAATCATTAGAGCTGCTATAGTTGAAAAGGCAGGAAAAGAAATTCTGCAAAAGAAAAAAATCGGGAAGGATTGGGAATGTTGGCAGAACTTTTTCTGGAAACACCGCAATGGAAATGTAAATGCGGATATTGGGTTCAATGAGTTTTTGAAATACTGTGCATTCATACATATTTGTACTTATGATAATGATTCTGAAATATTTAGAGGCCACGGTGACACAGTTTTATCAATAAGAGAAGCAAAAGCATATAACTACCTACGTCAATTCAAGTATCATACTAAAGAAAATGAAGAGCAACTTAGTTTGTTGAGTGCGTATATTGTTAAATATCTTGATGCTGATTATATCAATAGTCTATTTAATTCTTTGGAAGAAACCGTTGAAATTCAAGATGAGTTTATACCTTTTAACAAAAAAATACTTAACAACACACATGATGCAAAGGACTATGTAACTCATTTACCTATATTGCATTATATTGCAAACAATACATGGGATGAAACTGAAAATCGTAATTTGGATATTCAAAGAATAACTATGTATCTTAAGAATGTTGCATATTTTGATGCTGTGAGAAGAGATCCTGTTTTGTATGCGGTAGATGCCATAGAGTTGATGGGCTCTTTAACGGCAAATAAAAAAGATATTTTATGCCTCCTTGAACAAAAAGAAAACACAGTATTCCCCTTATCGGAAAGAAAAAAATTGGAGCATTACAGTAAAGCCGGTGAACGTAGAAGTGATTTAGAAAAATTTGTCTGGGAGATAACCCTTAATGAAGAGTTGTCTGGATTTTTGAGGGGAGATGTATCAATTTTTTTCGATTGTTTGGAAGATATTGTAAAAGAAGATATCATTTACAATGAGACACAAATTTATTTATTGCGTAAAATAAAAGAAGTCTTTGAAAAAGTTATTATGGCTTTTCACAAAGAAGATCTTCTTAGAAGAGTGCTGTTAACTTTTGATGGTGATATAACAATTGAAGAACGTGGGGGTACAGTTCCCAGCATTGGGTATTGGATTCAAAGATACTCTTTTGTGGCAAATGACCAATGGCAAAGTTTTGTTGGGGAGAATGGTAAAGCATCTATAATTACTTTGGTGAAAGAGCTTATAGAAGAGCAAAACATACTTGATGAAGAAAGTATAAAAAAGTATTTTAATAAAAAAATAGAAAGTTATACACAAAAAGATTGGAAAGAAGCTTTCATTAAGGTTCCGGAAGTTTTATCTTATTGTGCTGATAAAAAAATATTATCTGAAAATGATAAAAGAATAATCTTGTTGTCCGGATTTAAGGCAAGTGAAGGAAAAGCAGTTGAAATACAAAATAAAATTTTAGAGACATTTTTTAAGGATAAGAAATGTAAAACTCTAAAACGCAACCTTTGCGCGTTTCACTTTTTACCGGATGCAGATTTAACACCACAGGAATATGAAAACGAACAAACCCTATGTCTTTTAGTTGAATATACCAATAAAAAATGGATGGTTAAATTAAAAGCTAAAGATGAAACTTATTTAAGTTTGTTTGTAGATGGCTGGACTTTTGTAAAAGATGATTTCGAATGTGTTGCAATTAAAAGCGAACCTTTGTATAAAGATAATGAAACCGCATCAATAATGGAGGATGTAAAAAATGTTCAAGACAAACTTGTTGCTTTATTTGAAGAAATTAAAACCATTTTAAACCAATAAATCATGACCTCTAAGACCAACGAAGCAGCCCTAGAAATGGCCATAGAAAAGGCACTAACAGGATTCAGTTCAGAAGCCTTAGCAGCTTCCAATTTAACTGAGCCGCTGGAGCAATACCGTTCGGGCAATGGTTTTTATTTGGGCAATCCCAACGATTTTAATGACAAATATGCCATTGACGAGACCCGTTTCTGGCATTTTTTGGAAAGTACTCAAAAAGAGGCACTTGATAAGCTGAAGCGATCGGGCGATTGGAAACTGAAAATACTGGAACGCTATGAACGTCTGGTAAAAAAATACGGAATCTTGAGGCTATTGCGCAAGGGAATGGAAGTTGACGATGCACATTTCACACTTTTATATCAGGTCCCAATGGCAAGTAGTAGCCAGGCGGTAAAAGACAATTTTGAAAAAAATGAATTCAGCGTCAGCCGCCAGATCCGTTACAATACAGAAAAGCAGCAGGAGAAAATAGACATGGTGATTTTTGTGAATGGACTGCCCATTGCCACAATGGAACTCAAAAACCTGTGGACCGGACAAACAGCAAAAGTTCATGCAATCAAACAATATAAGTACGACCGTGACATACGGCAGCCACTACTGAATTTTGGGCGCTGTATCGTGCATTTTGCAGTGGATACAGACGAAGTGTATATGTGTACCAAGCTCAATGGGGCCAATTCCTTCTTTTTGCCCTTCAACAAAGGAAACCAAGAGGGAAAGGGAAATCCGCCCAACCCCTTTGGCCATAAGTCCTCTTATCTTTGGCAGGAAATTTTTACAAGAGAAAGTTTAGCCAATATCATACAGCATTTTGTCCTGCTCGATGGAAAATCTACCGATGCCCTCAACAGCAGAAATATGATTTTTCCGCGCTATCATCAGTTGGATGTTGTGCGTAAGCTGATAGACCATGCTTCGAAACATGGAGTTGGTCAAAGCTACCTGATACAACACTCGGCCGGTTCCGGAAAATCGAATTCCATTACATGGGCAGCTTATCAGCTTATAGAAAGCTATCCTGAGCGAGAAGGACTGCCTGGTTCAAGGGGCACTCAAAATCCCTTATTCGATTCGGTAATTGTAGTCACCGACCGAAGATTGCTGGATAAGCAACTCAGGGAGAATATCAAAGAATTTTCAGAGGTTAAAAACATTGTTGCTCCGGCTTATTCCTCAAAAGATTTGAAAGAAGGATTGGAACAGGGTAAGAAAATCATTATTACCACCATTCAAAAATTTCCTCATATCATAGAGGGCATCAGCGATTTGAGCGATAAGCGATTTGCTGTGATCATAGATGAGGCGCACAGTTCTCAGAGCGGAACTGCTGCAGGAAAAATGAATGAGGCGATGGGCAAAGCTGCCAATAACGATGAGGACGAAGAAGATGCACAGGATAAAATCCTGCGCGCCATGAAAGCCCGAAAAATGAAAGGTAATGCATCTTACCTGGCCTTTACGGCCACACCCAAGAATACCACACTGGAAAAATTCGGAAAAAAGCTGGAAGGCGGCAAAGCGAAGGAGTTTCATCTTTATTCTATGAAACAGGCCATTGAGGAAGGCTTCATCCTGGATGTACTGGCAAATTATACCACTTACAAGAGCTATTACGAAATTGAAAAATCTATACAGGACAACCCCTTATTCGATACCAAAAAAGCACAAAAGAAACTAAGGGCCTATGTAGAAAGACATAAGCAGACCATTGGAACAAAGGCTGAAATTATCGCAGATCATTTTATCAAATCCGTTTTTAATCCCAAAAGACTGAAAGCTAAAGCCAAAGCGATGGTCATAACGCAGAATATTGAGGCTGCCATCCGATATTATTTTGCCTTGAAACAAATCCTTCTGGAAAAAGGAAATCCTTTCAAAATTTGCGTAGCATTTTCAGGAAAGAAAATAGTAGATGGAATTGAATACACAGAGGAAGATTTGAATGGTTTTCCCGAAAAAGATACCAGAGATAAGTTTGACAGCGATGAATACAAAATATTGGTAGTTGCCAACAAATATCTGACGGG
>CAMDAB010000256.1 GCA_945888475.1 Saprospira grandis DSM 2844
AACTTTTACCGCTGGGCTTATACTGCAGTAACGAGGGCGTCGGGAAAACTTTTTGCCTTAAATCCGCCCTATTTCAATTCATATTCCTCCATGACTTTTTTGGATGAAAGGGTGACAAACGCAATGGAAACATTGACAGGAAATAAAATTATTACTGAAGAGCTATTAATAGATGATGAAGCTTACCGGGAAATGGAAGCTTTTGGGTTATTGAACGAAGTTGTTCAGCTGCAGGATCATTTTATTGCCGTCAGACATTTCTTAAGGAAGCATTATATTGATCTAAGCGGATGGGAGAAAAAAGGGTTGGAAATTATTTATAAATGCCGCAGGGGAGGAAAATCAGCGGCAATAAAGACATGGGTTAATAAGGATAATATTTTCAACAGAAAATATATGAAACTTCCTTCAATGACAAATGATGATGAGTTTTACAAAGAATCCGAAAATATTTTAATGCAACTCCCACCATTTACTGTAATAAGAAATACTGCAGTAACAGTACTATCGGGTATTGAGTTTGAAATCGAACAGGAAGAGAAATTTCCTTTTACAAAGAACTTATTTGATGATTTGGAGGAGAAATTGACGGACAGGAATATTATCATCGATGGTGTCAGTCATCAGTCATACCGAGAGCGCTATACATTTAAAAGAGGATCCGAAAAGGCTGAGCTAGATTTTGAATATAATTCTTCTGGATTTTTTGGCAGGGTAGTAGTTTTGGCCAAAAAGAGCAATAGTAATGCATTGATTGATGATTTAAAGAAAAGTGTAATTGAATTTTCAACTGATAACGAATAAAAGAATGGATGATTATATAGGCTATTTGGATTTTACAGCTCAGAATATGGCAAAACTCGCGCTGGAATTGGGGGATTATGAATGCGCGCTGGAAAATTATATAAAAGCAAAAGATCGATTGGATAAGTATCAAGGAGACAGAATGCTGCCCATCATGATGGCAGCTGATTTATCCAAAGCAATCCAGGAAATGGCAAAAAAAAGTAAATGAGGGTCAAAGAATATTATATAAATCTCCCTGGAGCCTTACAAAGAGTTCTTTTGTTAAGGGAAACCAATGCCATAAATACTTGTATCTGGAAATTTACAACAGGTCTGAAAAAACACCACCTTCAAAAGAATTACAGGAAATTTTCAATCGCGGTATTTTATTTGAAAAAAATGTAAGAAACAGTCTTTTTCAGGTTGGCGTAAATGTGAAGGAAAAAGTACAGGACTTCAGCTATTTTAATTCCTTTACAATCTATCTGTTAGGATTACCAGAACAAAAAGTAATTTTCGAAGCAACTATTATCGAGGATCTTGTTTTTGTGATGTGTGATATTCTTGTTCAAAACGAAGACAATACGAATGACATTTATGAAATAAAATCCAGTACCAATATAAATGATGCCATCCTTGCAGACCTATCAGTTCAATATGCAATTTGCAAAAAGAGATTCCAGACAAATTTGAAATCGTTTAATCTGGTACTGAGAAAAGATACAGCGGATTTTGGTTTTGAGATTATTAATCTAACTGAGGATTTAGATAAAAAAATAGATACGGTTAATGATAAAATTAATGAATTCAAACGTGTATTAAAAGATTCCGAGCCTCAAATTACGATGGGGGAACATTGTCAAAAACCTTACGAATGTGAGTTTAAAACTTATTGTACAAAAAATATTAAAAACTAACCAATGGAAAAATTAATTATTACTCATCCTGTTACAGGTGAAAATAACTTACAGGTAGCAATAAATGATTTTCAAAATCAAATGACATGGCCTGAGGCCATTAAGGCCTGTTCTGAATTGGGCTCAGGTTGGAGACTACCTAGTATTGATGAACTGGATGCAATTTATAAACTAGCACAAACTAATTATAAATTAAAATTTCAAAAAAACCGTTATTGGTGCAATGCTGAAATAAATGACAATAATGCATGGTGCATAAATTTTTATGATGGGAAAAAAGAAAAAGAAGGTCATTATTCAAAAAAGGAGACTGCAAATTATGTTCGTGCTATCAGAATTACTGATTCATTTTAAAAAGAGTATTATTTATGTCATTCAAGCAAATCAAAGAACTGCGTCAGGCCGGACAACTAACAGATGCATTGGAATTGGCACAAAATGAGTTGAATGCCCAGCCAGATAATATCTGGAATAAGAGAGCCATCGCATGGGTCTTCTATGACTTTGTAAAACAGCATGAAAACCCTGCCCAATATGATCAGTTTCTGCACTGGCTACAGGAATTGGAAAAGCTTGATTTGCCTGAAGACGAAAAAATGATTTTTGACAACCTTTCATGGCAGATAGGTAAGATGGTATTTGCTATGGTCAAGGATGAAAATCCTGATACAGGAAAGATTTGGAAGATTTTTCAAACCATAAAATCTTTTCATTTCACAAAACCGTCAGAAGCCTACAGCTTCATTTATAGTGCTTTTCACAAAGCATTAAAAGAAAATTTCCATTTTATCGAATTTGCTAACTGGTGGAATTTTGATAATTTTTTGCCGGAAAATTACGAAAAAGAAAAATTGCAGAATGGTAATGAAATTATGGCTATGGTCGAGCAAGCCTATATAGCCTATTCAAAGCACCTTTTACCGCAAAACATTCAGGGACATTATGAGTTTAACAGAGAAAAAGCAACGGAGTTTCTGCCTAAACTGACCAATGTTGTAGATAATTATCCAAAATTTCAATATCCGGCATACTTTAAAGCCAAACTACTGTTGGCCCTTGGAGATAAAGACAATTTGTTGGGAGCATTACTCCCTTTTGCTCGAAAAAAACGAAATGATTTTTGGGTCTGGGATATTCTTTCAGAAGCATTCTCTCATAATAAGGAAAAAGTAATCGCATGCTACTGTAAGGCTTTAAGCTGCTACAGTCCACCGGAAATGCTGGTTGGTGTGAGACAGAAACTCGCTGGGTTATTTGTTGAAAAGAGTATGTACAATGAGGCAAAAACTGAGATTGTACAGATTTTGGAAATTAAAAAAGCAAATGGTCACAAGATTCCTAACACAGTTAATAATTGGCAGAACAGCAGTTGGTATAGCAATGCTGTCGATTTGAATAACAATTCAGCATTTTATAGAAATTACCTGTCCGAAGCTGATGAAATTCTATTTCATGATACACTTCAAACACTTGTATTCGTTGAATTTGTCAATAGAGATAGATCAATTCTTAATTTCATAGATGGTGAATTTAGAACAGGGTTTTTTAAATATGATCGTTTTTTAAAAGAGGTAAGAACCGGTGATGTCCTGAAAGTAAGGTTTCAGCAAGGCAATGACAATGGCCGTTATCAAGTATTTACTGCTTTTAAACATACTGACAATAACTTCAAAAATAATTTTTTGAAAGAGGTAGAGGGAACTGTAAAAATAAAAGAAGGAGCAAATTTTGGTTTCGTAAATGATATTTATATGCATCCCACATTAGTTGTAAAGTATAAACTTAGCAATGGAATGAACTTTAAAGGTCAGGCCGTGAAAAGTTTTAACAAAGAGAAAAAAGAATGGGGCTGGAAGATACTGTAATAGTATAACCATCACCCCCCATCACCCCCTATCCACATCCTCCACTATCCTCAAATAAAACTGTAAATCTCGATAGAAGCCATAGATTTTATCGAAGGAGAGATTTGAGCGAAAAATGCTCGAATCGAGCAGATCGAAGCCCTCTTGCATAGCCAGATAAAAATCCTGGTTGATGATGGCCGTATACACTTCGGTTTTGCCGATATCGTAGTAGCGGATGAGGTTTTCCTGAAGACGGGGACTGATGACATGATCTATTTTTACAGATTCATCGTAAAAAATCCTGAAACGAGCATCGAAGGCGGGATTGTCGATTTTTTCCAATTCAAGGGCGCCATTGCGGACCATAGCTTTTATACCCCGACTATTTTTTTGCCAATTCGCTCTGGGTACAATAAACACTTTTCCATACCAATTTTGACTGAGCTGCGCATGCAGAAAAACACCGTCGAAGACTTTTTCGAGCTTGGCGCGGGCCTCCGAGGGGTGCATGACCAGCAGTTCGCAGATTTCAAAAGAGATTTGACCACTTGTGCCTGTGATGAGGTCTTCGCCACTATAAACTGCGGGGTCGATACCAAAAATTCCTG
>CAMDAB010000257.1 GCA_945888475.1 Saprospira grandis DSM 2844
GGACGAAAGTATGAGGGGTCGGGGATTGGACTTGCAATTTGCAAAAGAATTGCCACTAGACATGGCGGTGATATTGAAGCAAAAAGTGAACAGGGTAAAGGGGCTACTTTTATTTTGACATTGCCCATTAAACAAGATGGGGCAGGAACATAAAATTCTTTTTTTTAATAAATTCATGATATGGAAAACAGAAATAACAAAATTATTCCGATTCTGGTTGCCGACGATGATGAGGAAGACCGCATGCTGATACAGGATGCAATGGAGGAAAGCAAGTTGTTGAACCCCCTGCATTTTGTTGTTGATGGGCAAGAAGTTATGGACTATCTTTTAAGAAAAGGCAAATTTGTCGATGCTGAGAAAAATCCATTGCCTGGTATAATACTTTTGGATTTAAATATGCCCAAAATGGATGGACGACAGGTGCTCAAAGAAATAAAAAGCAATCCGGAGCTCAGAGCTATTCCTATTATCGTTCTCACAACTTCAAAAGCGGAAGAGGATATCTTGAGAACCTACGATTTAGGCGTAAACTCTTACATTACCAAACCCGTAACCTTCGATGCATTGGTTGATATCGTCAAAAATTTGGGTAAGTACTGGTTCGAAATAGTGTCAATTCCCTACAACGACCATCGTTAAACCAATTTCAGATGAAAGATAAGATTAAAATTTTACTGATTGAAGACGATGAAGATGACTACATTTTGACTTTGGATACATTGAATGATATTCCGGGTAAGATGTATGAATTGGAATGGGTGACAAACTATGAAGAAGGATTGAAGGCAATTGCTTCCAATTCTTTCGATGTTTTCCTGCTGGATTACCGTTTGGGTAAGGAAAGTGGGTTGGATCTTTTAAGAAAAATGAATCTTATTGTTGAATCGGGTCCGATTATATTGCTTACAGGACAGGGAGACAGAGCGCTCGATTTCGAGGCAATGGAGGCAGGGGCATCCGACTTTTTGGTGAAGGCCGACCTTAATCCAGACCTGCTCGACCGCTCTATCCGTTATGCCATTCAACAGTTCAACACAATTCGGCAGCTTCGCAAAAAAGAAGATGAGCTGCAGCAGTTGAATGCAAATTTGGAACTACTTGTTCATGATAGAACAGCTGAATTGAATTTGGCTAATATTGAGCTAAAAAAGGTCTATGATTCTGAACACGAACTCAGCCAACTAAAAGGTAAGCTGGTATCGATGGCCTCACACGAATTCAAAACTCCGTTAAGTACTATTTTATCTTCGCTTTCACTTGTAGAACGCTATACCTCCGAGACAGATAAGGAAAAAAGAACAAAGCATGTCGAACGAATAAAGTCGGCTGTACAGAATCTCAACAATATTTTGAACGATTTCCTTTCTCTTGAAAAAATAGAGTCAGGTTTTACTCCTCAAAAGCCGGAAGCGATTCAATTCACCAATTTTATACATTGTATTATTGATGATTTAAATCCGATACTAAAATTGGAACAGACCATCATTTTCAATCATAATGGAAAGAACGAAATGTTGGTAGATAATCATCTGCTCAAAAATATATTGATAAATCTGCTGTCGAATGCTATTAAGTACTCGCCTGAGGATAAAGCAATTGTTCTAAAAACCAAATGTCTTACCAATGCTTTGGAAATAGAAGTGACCGATTATGGAATAGGTATACCCGAAGAGGATAAAGCGCATATGTTTGAACGTTTTTTCAGAGCAGGTAATTCAGGAAGTTACCAGGGTACAGGTTTGGGGCTAACGATTGTAAAACGCTACCTCGATATCCTTGGCGGTTCAATCCGTTTTGAAAGTGAATTGAATAAGGGGACCAGTTTTTTTGTGCTGATGCCGGTAATGGTCGAAGTGACTGTCTGATTCTATTGATTTGAATTGCTTAAACTTAAAAAAATGAAAGCTAAATCAATATTCTTTTATCCTTTGTTGCCTTTCAGAGTCATTTGGTTTATTTGGATACTTATCTGGTTTTTTATTACGGGTATTATTGCTTTTCCGATTAATATTGTTGTTTTTAATATTTTTAAAGGCAAAAGAAAAGTATTGATTACTTTCTTTGTCACAAAATGGTGGGGCAAAATACTCATGGCCGGAATGGGTATTTTTGTTCGGGCCAAAGGCACAGAAAAGCTGGATAAAAAACAGACCTATGTGCTGGTGTCGAATCACCTTTCAATGGTCGATATTCCAGTCTGCATGGGCTCCTGTCCGGTACCATTCTCATTTTTAGCCAAAAAAGAGGTTGATAAAATCCCATTTGTAGGCTATCTTGCGCGCAACATGCACGTATATGTAGACCGCAAAAGCCCCGAGAGTCGCATAAAAAGCATGGATAATATGCGCAAGCACCTCGAGGAAAAAGGCTCCATTCATTTGTTTGTAGAAGGTACCCGTAATAAAGGCCCCGAAGCGCTTAAAAAGTTTCATAATGGTGCATTCAGCCTGGCTATTGAGGCGCAGAAGCCAATTGCAGTACTGGTAATCATTGGTTCTGAAAAAACAATCAATCCAAATTACAGCTTTCAGGCTTCGCCCGGATTGCCAATAGCTGTCTGGACAGAGCCTATCTCTACTGAAGGAATGACTAGTGCAGACCTTTCAAAGTTATCTGAAATGGTGAGGGAAAGAATGTTGTCGGTACTCAAAGCACACGGAAGAGCTTAATTTTTACAACAAATTGTCCCTGTCTTTCAAAAATGGCAGTCGGCTGCGTACATCGTTCAAATGCTCCTTACTAATGTGGAACTGTTGAATATCCTCTGCATCTGCTTTTTGATATAGAATTTCTCCTGCGGGGTCTATGAGTGAACTGTGGCCTGAGTAATATAAATCTTTTCCGTCGGTTCCAACTCTGTTTACGGCTGCTACATAACATTGGTTTTCAATAGCTCGGGCTGTGAGCAGGCTGCGCCAGTGATATGAGCGACGGTCGGGCCAGTTTGCCACATAAATTGCAAGGTCATAATCTTCCAGATTTCTGTTCCAGATTGGAAAACGAAGGTCGTAACAAATGAGCGGGCAAATTTTCCAGCCCTTGTAATCAATCATAATTTTCTCAGTCCCTGCCGTATAGGTTTCTTCCTCCTTTGCCATGCTGAACAGATGCTTTTTGTCGTATTGGTCGAAACTGCCATCAGGCCTCATGAAAATGAGCCGATTGTAAAATTTACCATCTTCAGTTATGATGAGACTTCCTGTAATGGCAGAATTCTTTTTTGCTGCCGTTTTTCGCATCCAGCTCAGCGCGCTGCCTTCCATTGTTTCGGCTACAGCTGCTGCATTCATACTAAATCCGGTACTGAACATTTCGGGCAGAATTATCAAATCTGTTTGTGCAACAGATTCAAGTTTTTGTTCGAAATTTGAAAGATTTTTTTCGATATCTTCCCAATAGAGTTGCGATTGAACAAGGGTTATATTCATCATAATACTGTTTAAAAAGTAAAATTATTAAATAAAATCCGATTCTATAATAATTCGACAGCATTAAAATTTGTTTGTTTCCCATTTAGGAATTAAGTTTATGCCGAACTAGAGGGCGCGCTCTTTGTTATATTTAGAAATTAAAAGCTAAACCAAATGCGGATACAACGGCTAAACATGGACAATACATGGTTTCTGGACTTTGATGGACTGAAACTCTTGATCGATCCCTGGCTCGAAGGAACTGAAATTGACTTTTTTCCTTGGTTCAACACGCAGTGGCACCGTACAAAACCAATGGATTATACCGATTTACCTGCTTTTGATGCTGTTTTGATTACACAAAAATATCCCGATCATTATCACAAACAAACCCTTTTGAAAATCAAACCTGCTTTGGTTATTGTTCCTAAAAGTATTGAGCAAAGTATTCGAAAATTATTGCCCGATTCGCAGGTCTATGTTTTGAATAAAAAGCAGCCGCTTTTTGAAAAAAATGGCGTAAAAATCAGTTTTTTCCCAACCAGTAGAAAGATTGACCCAATTTACGATGCCTTTCTTATCAGCGACAGCCAGGAATCGGTTTTTGTGGCCAGTCATGGATATTTCATGTCAGAAGCTACAACTACGCTAAGTGCTCCGGTAAAGTTGCTCATTTGCCCCTTCAATGAATTTCAATTACCTTTTTACCTTGGCGG
>CAMDAB010000258.1 GCA_945888475.1 Saprospira grandis DSM 2844
GCCGGCTTTATTAGAAGAGGCGGTATTCCTCCAAAAATATTACAGGTAAAGGAAGCCAAGGCATTCTATCACCATACATGGAAAAAAGGCTGGTCGAATCATCTTGCCGTTTTACACAGACAATTGACTCCTTTTGGCGATTCGATGACGATTTCTAAAAAAGGTTTTAACTACGCTTATTTGCCAAATCCCGCCGATGCCTCAATCATTGAACATAGGATAACTACCGCCGAGCTGCTCTTCCGAATTCGCTATGCTTATAAGGAAAAACTGCTAAGGGGTAATTTTTCTGATATGAGCTTGGGTTCTGTGTACCCAATTGTATCGCTCACCTATACTGCAGGCATCAAGGGTATTTTGGGTTCGGAATATAATTATCACAGGCTCAATCTCAATCTCGATCACTGGTTCTATGTAGGCGCTGCAGGCTGGTTAGAGTATAATATCGATGCCGGTAAGATATTCGGAAATGTACCCTTTTTGTTGTTGGAAACACATCCGGGCAACGATGCTTTCTTTTACAACGGCAATGCTTATAATATGATGAACAGCTTTGAGTTTGTAAGCGATACCTGGGTGGGACTAAGAATTGAACAGCATTTCGACGGATTTTTCCTAAATAGAATTCCGCTCATCAGAAAACTAAAATGGCGCGAAGTAGCCTTCTTCAGAGGTGTTTACGGTAAATTATCAAAAGAAAATGAAGAGGCTAATCGCTTGAATCTTCAGGTAAATGGAGGTCCTTATTACGGTAGCCTCAATCAGGGGCCTTACATGGAAACTGGCTTCGGTATTGAAAATATTTTCAAATTTATCCGCATCGATGCCCTGTGGCGCCTAAGCTACAGAGAAAATGTGAATGCTCAGAAATTTTCAGTAAGATTTACGCTGGACTTTAATTTTTGATGCTCGGCTTATGGTTTTAACCATTCTTCGAAATTCGAATTATTTATAACCTGAAAGGAAGCATCAGGATAAGCATCTTTCCATTGAGACGGAACCTTTACTTTGTCTTCTTTCCACTTCATTTCGTATCCAAATAATTCACCTCCTCTTTCCTCTACCCAATCTATTTCTTGCTGCTCATAGGTTCTCCAAAAATAATTATTGGAAGATACCTTATTGTAAGCCTGATATTTGATACGTTCGCTTATCATATAGTTTTCCCAAAGTTGCCCAATGTCATTTCTGGATTCAATTGCATTAAAATTTGAAATAACGGCATTTCTTATACCATTATCAAGAAAATACCAACGGGAGTTTTTGGTGATTTCTTTTCTCAAATTGCGACTAAAACCTTCAACCTTGTGCAAAATAAAAACTTTTGCCAATAAATCAAGATATTTCTCTACGGTATTTTTACTAATACCGAGCTGCTTTCCCAGTTCCTGCAATGACACTTCTGCACTAATTTGAAATGCTATTAACCTTAATAGGTTGAAGATTGTTTGTGAGTTTTTGATATTCTCATATATTAGAATATCTTTCAAAAGATAGGAACTGACCATCTCATTCAAATAATCTATTTTATCAGACCTGTTGGCAAGTTGTAAGAGTTCAGGATAATTTCCAAAAATCAATCTTTCTTTTAAATTTTCAGATTTTGTTAAACTATTTTCAACCTGATTGTATTCATTTTCTGATAAAGCATATAAGTTAAATGAGTATTTTCGTCCGGTTAATGGCTCACCTGCTTCTTTTGAAATATCTAGGGCCGAAGAACCTGAAACGATAATTTTTAAGCCCTCAATTTCATCCACCATCAATTTTAATTTTTTACCGATATCTGGAATTTTTTGAGCTTCATCAATATATAAAACACTGTAAGACCCGATTAGCTGTTTGTAATTTTCAATCGACCATCTGGCAAGTTTATCATGAACATTTATGTCTTCGCCATTTAATATAAGAACAGGCTCGTTCAGTCTTTGTAAAATTTCTTTCACTAAAACTGTTTTTCCAACTCGTCTTGCGCCAAAGACAATGATTACTTTATTAGGCTGCAGCTTTTTAAGAATGGTTTCAGTTATTGCTCTCTTTAAATACTTCATAATTCCGTCACTTTAGTGACGCAATTTATACAAATTCCGTCAAAGTGAAAAATAATATCAATTTTTTAGACAGCTATTTGTAATAAATTATTGTAGGTTTAGACAGCTGAGCATGTCAATGCCCAGAAATTTTCGGTGAGATTTACGCCGGGCTTTAAATTTTTAAAAAAGGGGAAACTTTAATGTCTAAGGTAAAAGTTTTGGTATGTTGATACTTATACCCTCCAATTGAAAGTCCTTGTTCCAATCGGCAATTTCCCAGTTTTTACCTTTTTCGGCGATAATTACTTTCTTTGATGCGGTTAAAATCCAAATGATTTTTTCAACACCAAATTGTAAAAGTTGATCGGTTTTGTCAATGTAATATGTACCCAATTCATTTTGACCTTCCAATGAAGCCTTTGTATCTATTTCAATTATGTACTTTGGCGGTATATTGAGCAATTTATCTTCTATATCAACAGTATGAAGGTCTGTTTTTTTGTAAATGGCTATGTCGGCGGCTCTCCAATTTTTTTTATCTAACCTTATTCCTATTTCATTTGTCAACTGCACATAATCATCACTTAAATATTTTCCAAGCAATAGAACTATCTGAGTGATAATAAAAGATTGCAAATAAGAACTCCCCATGATTTCTTCAATATTTAATTTTCCTTTTAGGAACTGCTTGTAGTTTCTATAATAAATCGGCCTATCTTCGAACATTTCATAAATAAGATATTCCGGTATATTTTTTCCTGTAATTGACATGCTAAAACTGTTTTTTTACAAATATATGAATAAAATAACTCATCTACAAGTTTTTGTTCGGGCATTAAATGCATTTTTAGTATTGTATTTTTTTAACCTTTCCTGCCCTATCTTTGTTTAGTTTGGAGATTTTCAGATGACAGATTATCAGAAATCAGAAATCAGAAGTCAGAAATCAGAAGCCAGAAATCAGAATTATTTTCAAATTATCAAATCAACTAATTTTCAAATTATTCTTTCTTCTTTCCTCTTTTCTTCTTTCCTCTTTTATTCTTTCCTCTATCATTCTTTCACTCTCTCATCAGCTACCAATGTACCGAAGTTTAAAAGAAGCCGCCCTCGACCTCGAAAAGCACAAAGAGCTTATCCGCATAAAAACCGAACTGGATCCAAATCTGGAAATGGCCGAGGTTCACCGCAGAATATTCGATGCCAAAGGCCCTGCGCTGCTTTTCGAAAATGTAAAAGGAAGTGATTTTCCTGCACTTTCGAATCTTTACGGAACAATAGATCGCACTCGTTTTTTGTTTAGAGATACCCTAGCCAAGGTGCAAAAGATAATTGAATTGAAAATCGATCCAATGCTCGCCCTTAAAAAGCCTGGAAAATACTGGCGTTCGGGATTTACGGCTTTGACTGCACTGCCTCAAAAAGCATGGCGCAAACCAATCAAATACGGACAAACCACCATCGATAAACTGCCACTTATAAAATCATGGCCAATGGACGGCGGAGCTTTTGTGACCCTGCCACAGGTGTTCAGTATGGCACCCGGCGATAAAAATATTATGCGTTCAAATCTGGGTATGTACCGCATTCAATTGAGTGGAAATCAATACGAACTTAATAAGGAAATCGGCTTGCATTATCAATTGCATCGTGGAATTGGCGTGCATCATAGCATGTACAATAAAAGTCAGGATCCATTTAAAGTGAGTATTTTTGTGGGTGGGCCGCCCTCTCATGCATTTTCAGCTATCATGCCATTGCCAGAGGGCTTGTCTGAGCTTACCTTTGCTGGTTTGCTCAATGGGCGAAGTTTTAGATATTTTTGGGAAAACGGTTTCGGCATTTCAGCCGATGCGGATTTTGTCATCACGGGCACAGTTGTCAAAGACAAGAAAATGCCCGAAGGACCCTTTGGCGACCACCTCGGCTATTATTCCCTCGAGCATGACTTTCCTGTAATGGAAGTCGATAAGGTTTATCACCGCAAGGATGCTATCTGGCATTTTAGCGTTGTGGGCCGCCCCCCAGCCGAGGATTCTAGCTTTGGCTATCTCAT
>CAMDAB010000259.1 GCA_945888475.1 Saprospira grandis DSM 2844
GTTCCATCTGCATTGAATTGAATCATTTCGTTTAAATGCGCAACGTTTTCACCATTTTTTTTGGAAATTAGCCAAGCGCCGACTAGTTTTTTTGAGCGTTCTTTTTTGGGTAGTTTGTAATTGTTGGGGACATTTACCGCCTCTGAAATTTCCCCATCCTTTGATAAAGTCATTGCTTTTGAATCAATGGAGCTGATTTCATAATAGAGACTTGATCTCTTGTCCAAATTGAAGCTAAGGGTTTCACCATCTTTATCGAGCTTCCAGTTTCCGCTTGTTTTTTTTCCATTTTCTAGTTTTGTAACAATCAGACTACCATCTTTGGCGAAAGAAATGATACCCAACTCATGATCATTTAACAATTTACCTGCATCCTTCTTGAAAAGCCATGAACGGGTAGTTAGCAGCTTTTCTGTTTTTGAAACCTGGGCATTTAGCTGAAAGCAATAAATTAAAAATAAAAGCAGGAAAAGTACATTTTTCATAACGGCTTAATTTGTAGGTTAAGAACATATGCAAAGTTAATAAGGCGCGACAATAATTATCGAAATAGTATATATTTTCTGAACAATTTATTATCTTGCATCTTCATATCCATAATACATATTGATAAATCTCTAACAAATCATTAAAATCATTTATTATGCTCAAGTTTTTAAGCTCAGCATTTTTGTTCTTAATGCTACTGACGACATTAACCCTGAATGCACAAAGTGTTATTTGGGGCGCTGGTTCTGCAAATGCAAATTCCGACACTATCGGCCGCTTCTCAAAACCTTTTGGTTCGGGAGCAAATGCCTGGACTGCAGTTAGCGTTTTTCATGGTAATGTAACTGGTTGCACACAGGTTTTGCCGGGAAATGCTTTTTGGACCCGCTCTACCACGGGCCGCTCTATTGGTAACTTTTTTGGAAACAGACCGGCAATGACTTCGCCTTCTGTGGCAGATGGCGTAGGGCTTTTTGATTCTGATTATCTTGATAATAACGGCAGTACAACCTTCAACGCTGGCACAGCACCAACCGGTTATAACTGCGGTGGTACAGTTCCCGGTCATCGTGGAGAATTGCATAGCCCAACTATAGACCTTACGGGTTATTCCGATTCTACTGTTAGCGCAGCTTTTTATCTCTACTACCGCCCATTTACCATTCGTGAGCTTTCTGTCGGATTTTCGACAGATAATGGTGGCACCTGGACTGACTTTGACATTACACAGGGTGTTGCAGCCAATGCCGAATTCAATACTGCAAGAATCGAAGTTCCGCTTTTTGGTGTTTTGGATGGCGCAACCAATCTTACACAGTGCAAAATCCGTTTTACCTTCGATGGTTACTACTATTTTGCCATGGTCGACGACCTTTCGCTAGTCAGTACACCAGATTATGATTTTGCTATCAGCGGACAGACCGCGGGTAGTACCTTGGGCGATGGCTTTACAACAACCTATACTTCCGATTATCGCTTTTCTCCAATTACACAGCAGGATTTGAGCAACTATTTTTACACTGCCCGTGTAACAAACTTTGGTTCTAAAGATATTCTTCCGGCCAACAATGCCAGAATCGATTATATCCTCGAAAAGCAGGTTGGAACAGGTTGGAGCAATATTTTCACAGGTTCAATTCCTGTAGACACCGTTCGTTCCGAAGAGCGCATTACACCCGATCAGGCAAATTTTCCCAATATCAATATGATTGATACTTTTGGAAACTACAGAGCAACCCTTATTGCTGTTCACAACCTTCCCGATGGTAAAACATCGAACGATACACTGCGTCATACTTTCAGCATTACCGAGAAATATTTCTCCAGATGCCGTTTGAATACAACCGATGGACAGGTATTTGCCAATCGCCCTATTTTCCCTGGCGCTTCAGCCGGTAATGTGGTAACAGAATTTGAGCATGGTTCTATGTTTTTCTTCCCCGCAGGTGCAAGAGACAGCGTTAGACTCGATTCCGTAAATTTCAGAGTGTATGCACCAAACACACTAGTAAGCGGCTTTACAGCTGCTCCAATAACTATTCGTGTTTATGAATTCCGCGACGTGGACGGTGACGGAACACTCAATACCAGTGCAACCACAAATGAGCTTTCATTGGTTGGTATCGGACTCGATACAGTGCCCCTTACTGCCGGTCAATACCGTGCAAGAACGGTTAGTGTAATCGATCTGAATACCTTTTCTACGCTCTATCTAAAAGATACCAGTGTTTATTTTGTAACCTTAGATCAGCGCAATGCACAGGGTTTGGCAGTTGGCACTGCTTACCGCTGCGCCTGGTATGGTGCCGATGAATTGAATTATTCTATCAATGCCGCAATTTTGGCAGATGGCTCAAAACCACGCCATGCAGCTCCTGCCCGTATTGCACAGGCAAACAGTACTACTTTTGTGTCAGCAACAAACGACTGGAACTGGGTTGGTTTCGGTGCCGATCTAACACCTTCTATACGTTTAGTGTTGGGTGGCAATCTCAATCCATTTGATACAGCGATTGTCAATCCGGTTGCTATTGGTGATTTTGAAGACATCGATGCCGAGATGAATATTTATCCAAATCCTGCAGAAGATGTTCTGAATCTGAAACTAGCTTTCGAACAGGAAATTACTACTGTAACTTACATCTTTACTAACATCAACGGACAGGTTCTGGATGTTGTAAACCGTAAAAATCTCAAAGAAGAAATTTACAGCTACGACATCAGCAGACTGCCTGCAGGTGTTTACTTTGTAACTGTAAAAACTGATAAAGGGCTACGTACACAAAGATTTATAAAACAATAATAAATTATATGAAAAGGCAACGCTGTAAAGCGTTGCCTTTTTTTTAAATTATTGTTACGCAATTTTTTAGAATTTCAAGTAAAAAAATCTTATTATTGCGTTCTTTTATTTTTTTGGCGAATCATTGCCTATTTTATAAACATCGAAATTTCTGACAATTATGTTAAAAATCAATTTCACACAAATTTTAATGGCTTTGGGCCTAGTTCTGTCTGTTTTGGGACTGAATGCTCAGCCCATTCTTACAGAAAACTTTGAAGGCACCATGGATACCACTGGTTTACCAGTAGGATGGGCTCAGGATACCAGTGCTGGAAACACTCAGGGTTGGAGAGTAGGCGACGAAGCTGCTGCCGGCTCACAGTATTTTACAGTTCCTGCAACGACAAAATTTCTTTACATCAACGATGATGATTGTAATTGCAACATGCCTAATGAGCGCGTTATTATGGCTGAACAGGACTTTAGTGCGCTTACCGGTGCATCGCTCAACTTTGATTTCTATTCTGAGCAATATTATGGCTCACTTTGGGGAGTTGAGGTAAGTACCGACAGTGGCGCTACCTGGACAAGTGTTCTTAGCGAAGGTGCCAACAGCGGTGGATGGTCAAGTAAAAGTATCAATCTTGCTGCCTATGTTGGTCAGTCAAGAGTTTGGATTTCTTTTATTTATCAGGATCTTTCTCAATGGGCCGGTGGTCTTGCCGTTGATAACATCTCTATTGAACCAACGCCTAATTTCGACCTTGCTTTGGGTCTTCCATCTGAAGATGCAAACGGTTGGACTCGCGACATCGTTCGTATCCCCGGTTTCCAATACATGCCAGTAAATCAATTGGAAGTTGCTGAACTGCTTTTTGGTGCTACTGTTACCAACCGTGGTGCAAATGCTGCTCCAAATACTTATGTTCGCTTAAATGTTGATCGTTTTACAGCTCCTGCTACATTCACCAATGTTTATACAGATACTATTCAGTATGGCAATGTTGCTGTTGACTCTACCGTTTGGAACGTAAAAGATATGTCTAGCATGTCTTGGGCAACTGTAGGTGCTTACCGTTACGAATATATTGTTGTTTCTGACAATACTGACGAAAAACCAACAAGTGACACTGTAAGAGGTTTCTTCAACCTTACTGAGAATCTTTGGTCGAAAGTTGATATCGCAACTGATGGCGGTCCTTTTGGTGACAATGCATACCTTCCTGGCGTAACAGCTCCAAACTTTATTGCTTTGCAAGAATGGGGTACAATGTACTA
>CAMDAB010000260.1 GCA_945888475.1 Saprospira grandis DSM 2844
AACACTCTGCTCAACGAAGAAAGAGCCATTGTATCGGAGATTGCCGGTACCACCCGCGATACCATCGAAGAAACGCTCAACATCAATGGCGTGCTTTTTCGCCTTATCGACACAGCAGGCATCCGCGAGGCCAGCGACCAGATTGAGGCTATTGGCGTACAAAAAACCTTTGAGAAAATTGCTGAATCGACCATTCTGGTTTATGTGTACGATGCGCTCAACTGCAGTCAGGAAGAATTGCGAAAAGACCTGGCTCAGCTCAGCAAAGAGGGCTTGGCAGTTTTGGTCCTCGCCAATAAAACAGATGCCCTCAACGAAAAGCAAAAGGCAGCAATTCCTGCCGAACATTACCAAATCTCCGCCAAATTCCGCGATAACATCGATGCTTTTAAAGAGGCACTTTACAAGCTGGTCCTTGAGGGAAATATCAGCAGCGAAAATACGGTAGTGACCAATCTGCGCCATTATCAGGCCTTAAATGGTGCTTATGAATCGCTATCTTCTGTCCTCAACGGCTTGTCGCTGCACATCACAGGCGATTTTCTGGCTATGGATATCCGGCATGCCCTGCGTTACCTGGGTGAGATCACCGGGCAAGTGGATGTTGAAGACCTCTTAGAAAATATTTTCTCGAAATTTTGCATAGGCAAATAATTGATAATCAATATATTATAATTTTATCGCCCCCAAAATTCTAAAAAGTTCATTTGCATTCCTTCTCAAAAAGTACTATATTTGAAAATGACATTAAATCATTTCAAAATAAAAGGAATTAAATCAGATGGAAAAGGATACAATCCTAAAATTGAACAAGCGATTCGAGGAATACGCTTATGAGCAGGATGGCATAGAATATTGGTTAGCGCGCGAATTGCAGGAGCTGTTGGGTTATGCCGATTGGCGCAATTTTCTAAATGCTATCAACAAAGCCAAAGAAAGTTGCGAAACCACTGGAGAAGCCCTTTCTGACCATTTTGTTGACGTCAACAAAATGGTCAAAATTGGCTCTGGGGCAGAACGTAAGCAAGATGAATTTATGCTAACCCGCTATGCCTGCTACCTTATTGCCCAAAACGGTGATCCCAAAAAAGAACAAATTGCCTTTGCCCAAAGCTATTTTGCCATTCAGACCCGCAAACAGGAGTTGCTGGAAGAGCGTATTCAGCTCATGGAGCGTTTACAGGCGCGTGAAAAATTAGCAGCAACGGAAACGGAACTTTCTAAAAATATTTTTGAATTGGGTATTGACAATTCAGGTTTTGCCCGAATAAGAAGCAAGGGTGACTGGGCATTGTTTGGTGGCTACAATACCAGCGATATGAAACGCAAATTGGGCATTAAAGAAAACCGTCCGCTGGCTGATTTTCTGCCTACTATCACCATTACTGCCAAGCAGTTAGCTACCGAAATTACAAACTTTAACGTTAAAAAGAAAAACCTCAATGGTGAAGAAAATATCACTTCCGAACACATCAATAACAATAAAGATGTGAGGGATCTTTTAGGCAAAAGTGGTATTAAACCTGAAGAATTGCCTGCTGAAGAAGATGTATCGGAAGATAACCCAAGGCGTAAGTTGAATAAACTCAAAAATCAAGATATGACATTCATGATCCAAACTATTTGATACATTTGGCAGCCTCTTGAATTTTAACTGCTTTATTTTCTCTCACTTCTTTTTCTATATATCCTTGTTTGGTGTAAATTCTGAGTTTAGAAATTGGACTACTAATCAATTTGAGTAGATCGTTATCAGAGATAAAATAATCCATTTCTATACCCCAAATTGTACTTGTTTGACTTGTATATGGAGTTGCAACTTTACTTTCTATCGCAGATAATTCAATTTTCTCACCGTTTTTCAATATGAACATCAAGGCACCTCCCTTTTCAATAGTTATAATACTAAGCTCCGAAAAGCCCATTTCTAAATAACTAGAAGAATTTATTTTTGTAAATTTAAATGCTAACCCACCGAATAGGCCATTGTAAACAATAACTTGCTTTGTTGTTTTAATGCTTTTACCCGTAAACTCATCTACTTCATTTTTAGAATATTTGCAATTTTGCGAAAAACAAAAAGCCGGTAGTAGAAATAGTAAAAAAATAATTTTTTTCATGACACGTTAGTTAAATGTTTTATTTTAATATATGCATTATATGAAATTCTATATGTAAAATATGAAGTTTTTGTAAAAGTAATAAAAACGTTAAAACCTTAAAAAATTTTTAGTAATTTTGCCAATATAGTAAATATAAAAAATACAATATGGAAGTTTTAGATAAAAAAACAATCAATGACAAATTAGGTAGCTTTGGTATGTTCAGTGGAAAAGCTGGCAATTCATTACTTTATGAAGTAAATTATCTAGGGGGTATTCAGTCACTGGATTCACTAATTGAAAAAAATAACATAACGACTAAAGGAATCTTTTTTGATGTGAGGCCTAAAGGATTAGAATTACACATGCTACACGGATTTTCAGCCTATAGATTTGGGTTGTTTGATGAAGGGATAAATTATTGGGCGTTTGAAGCTCAAAAGAAAATAACAGAAAAAAAATCTAAATCTATAATTGGAAGAGCACTTGTAGGTGGACTTATTTTAGGACCTGTTGGAGCAATAGTTGGAGGAATGACTGGTATAGGAGATAAAGAAAAATCTAAATCTTTAAGTGGTATTGACAATATTCTTTCAATTTCCTACACGGAAAATGACAAAGAATACATTTTACTATTCGAATGTTCTGATAAGAAAGCAAAAAAAGTACTTGACTACTTCAATAAAAATTATCCAAATAAATACAGCGAAGAAGCTGAAGATGCTGAAGAACCTATTGATATTATTGAAGTCAAACATGTAAATGTTGCAGACGAGTTATTAAAGCTAAAAACTTTATTAGATGCAGGCCTCTTAACAATGGAAGAATTTGAAGTTCAAAAAAGTAAACTGTTAAATCAGTAATAATTTTGACCTTGTAAATAACTTAAAACCATTTAAATACCCCCCTAACAATCCCACAACATTTCCCCGCCAATTTTACAAAATCATTAATAAAAAAACTTCCGCAATAAAAATACAAATATAAGATTATCAAATACTTAAATATAAGTACTGATTAAAATAACCATTCAATATATTTTGTATTTTTATAATATAATTAACATAATGCTAAAATATTATTAGGTTTTGACAACTTACTTTCGTTTCAAAATCAGTGCATTAGAAAGCCTGTTTTGAATGAACTTTAATTTTGAACACCTAAAAAAACAAGCATTATGAAACAATTTATTTTGATTGCAGTACTTCTTGCACCTGTGCTGCTCTTTGCCCAAACTGCTGCCGAAGAAAGCGTGGAAAGGGCTAAATCACAAATCGATTCGGATAATTATGAAGCTGCTATCGAAGAAGTGAACAAGGCTTTGGAGCTTTATCCCGACTATCCCGAAGCATTTTTAACCCGCGCCGCAGCACATATCAGCTTAGGTAATTATAGTGCGGCATCAATGGATATTGATAAAGTAATTCAGCTTGACCCTGACCTCACCCGGGCTTATTTTTACCGAGGGCTAAACAGTTATTTTACACATGATTATGAAAAAGCAATCAGCGATTTTAATCTCTGTATTGAAGAGGATTCCAATAATGAGGGAGCCTATTATTACAGAGCCCTGTCTAAAATACAACTGTATGATTACAGGTCTGCAAGCTATGATTTACACAATGTTATCAGCTTAAATCCGGAGCATAGCAGCGCCTATTTTTTCCGTGCTATCTGCCTCAAACAAATGAATAATCATGAAATGGCATTGTATGATTTCAACAGCGCACTAAAACTCGACAGCAGTAATTTTGAAATTTATCCCAATCGTGGCGTATCAAAGATGAATCTGGGCGATTTTAAGGGTGGAATTGTGGATCTTACGATTTTTATCGAAAAATTTCCCGATGATGCAGAAGCATACGAGAGCAGGTCAATTGGATGGTATCTCAGCAAGAATTACAATGCAGCTCTTGCCGATATAA
>CAMDAB010000261.1 GCA_945888475.1 Saprospira grandis DSM 2844
TAAAAGGCATCATCACTCCTTCAACAAATGCGCGTATTTCTTTCTGAATTTTGAAACCTTTGGCGCGACAACAGAGGAGCAATAAGGATTTTTATCTCCGTTCAAGTTGAAATAATCCTGATGATAGTCTTCGGCAGGCCAGTAATTGATCAGAGGACTGATTTCTGTAACAATTGGCTTACTGAAAGCGCCTGATTTGTTGGCAGTTTCTTTCGATTTCAAGGCAATTTCCTTTTGTTTATCATCATGATAAAAAATTGCGGAGCGATATTGCGTACCTACGTCATTGCCTTGTCTGTTGAGTGTTGTGGGGTCGTGTGCAGCCCAAAACAACTCGATAATTAAATCATAGTTGATGACTTTGGGGTCAAAAATGACACGAATAACTTCTGCATGTCCGGTGTTGCCATCACAAATCTGCTTGTATGTTGGGTTTTCGACAGCGCCACCAGAGTAGCCCGATTCAACTTTTACAACTCCTTTCAAATCCTGATAAAGTGCCTCTACGCACCAAAAGCAGCCTGCGCCGAGTGTTGCAATTTCTAATCCTTCCATGTTTTTAATATTTTTTTCTTCTTTTGTTTTATTGTTGCTGACTTTTGGAGTGTTCTGTGAACAAGCCGAACTTACAATAAGTATAAGGCAAAAGTGAATAATTGCTGTAATTTTTCTCATGTGAATTTTATTGAATAAACATCGCGAACTACAAATAGTTCAACCATTTATTCAAATCGTTTCAACAATTCAGTCATTTCAATTCTGATAAAAGTTTTCTTTCCAAGCGGAGAACTAAAGGGCTGTTCGCAGGCAAAAAGCTGATCAACAATACTTTGCATTTCTATTTGACTAAGGCTGCTTCCCTGTTTCACAGCTGACTGTACAGCAAGCGACCTTGCAAGATTTTCTCGTGGCCCAAGTTTCAAATTTTGTCCGCTACGGAACTGTTCCAATAATTCCTCAATAAGTTTTTGCTCATTTACTTTTCCAAGTTCGACAGGTAGCCCCTGAATAACAAAACTGTTTTTGCCAAATTCTCTGATATCAATCCCCAGGGCATTCAAATTGGGCAGAATTTCTAAAAGAAGGCTGCTTTCGGAGGGATTAAGTTGTATATTAACCGGAAAAAGACTATTCTGGATGAGTGGAGTATTATTATCCAAACTTTTAATGTAAGACTCAAATAAAATTCTTTGATGCGCTGCGACCTGATCTATAAGCATCATTCCCGATTTTATGGAACTTACAATGAAGGCATTGTGCAATTGATAGAGCTGTTTAATATTTAATTCGGCTTTATTATCCACTTCATTTAACTGATCTGAAAAAGAAAGACTGCTTTCTATATTTTGCATTTCAGATTCCTCGCTATCTGAATTATCGCCGCTCATGAGTCCTTGATAGAGATACTCCCAGTTTTTCAGATTATTGCGCTCCTGCATGGTTTTTTCATTTTTCCACACAAATCCCGCACCCTTAGTTTCTTTTTCGGGACTTTCGCTTTTAATACTTTGAAAACCCGAAAAATTGCCTGATAGCCGACTTTCAACAACAGTATCCTCGTTTTCGTTTTCTTCATTGTTGTTGCTATTCAGATTTTGCTCAATAAAAGTAAGATCCTGTTCGAAATCGATTGTAGGTGTAATGCTGTTTTGTGCCAGCGCATGTCTGGCAGTTACACGCAAGTAATTGTACACTAGCTTTTCATCTTCAAATTTAATTTCCTGCTTGGTGGGATGTACGTTTACATCGATTTTTCCGGGATCCATTTCAAAAAAAACACAATACATAGGATATATCTTTGCCGGAAGCAAATCTTCATAGGCAAGCATTAATGCATGATGAAGGTAACTGCTCTTGATAAAACGGTCATTTACAAAGAAAAACTGTTCGCCCCTCACCTTTTTTGCAAATTCAGGCTTCCCAATAAATCCGTAAATCTTCAGCACATCAGTTTCTTCCTTAATTGGGATAAGCGCCGGATTAGCCTTATGACCAAAAATACCAACAATCCGCTGACGAAGATTAGCAGGTGGCAGATGATATACCTTCTCACCATTGTGGTGCAGTGAGAAAAAAATATCGGCATGCGCAAGTGCAATCTGCTGAAATTCATCTATGATATGCCGCATTTCAATATTATCGGCTTTTAGAAAAGCGCGACGGGCAGGGATATTATAAAACAGATTTTTAACAGAAATAGAAGTACCGGAAAGCGTTTGACAGACTTCCTGTTCAACAATCCTACTGCCTTCAATCACAATTTTGATTCCTACTTCAACATCTCTTTTCCTGGTGCGGAGTTCAACCTGAGCTACTGCAGCAATGGAGGCAAGGGCCTCACCCCTGAAACCCATCGTTTTTATGCTAAAAATCTCCTCTGCCGATTTAATTTTTGAAGTGGCATGTCTTTCGAAAGACATTCTGGCATCCGTCTCGCTCATGCCGATACCATCATCAATTACTTGAATGAGTGTTTTACCAGCGTCTTTTACGATAAGTTTTATATTTTTACCGCCGGCGTCAATTGCATTTTCCATCAGTTCTTTCACAACCGAAGCAGGGCGCTGTACCACTTCTCCTGCTGCAATCTGATTGGCAATATGATCGGGTAAAAGTTTTATAATATCTGCCATTGGGGCTTTTGATTCGATTTAATAATTAGTACTCAGGAAAAAACATTTTCATGAATAGGGGCAAAAATTTGGCCATTGCAATGTAGAAAAAGAAGATTAATGCAATAAGAATGGCAACGATTCTCAGATTGCCCCCCCGCCAAAGTCCTCTCATATCTCGTCTGTTGACATTTTTTGCATGTCGCATACTGTCTCGGATTCTAGATTTGACAGACTCAGTATCTTCATTCAGGGATTTACCCTCTGCTTTCTCCGCAGCATTTATTTTTTGCCTGAGCGCCTCTTTTTCGGGATCGAAATAGCGTGGTTTATAACTAAAACCTCTCGACTCGTGCTTCTTAACTTTTAAAAATCCAAACATTATTAAATTATATCTTTATATGAAATATGTTTTAAACTACCGGATTGAGGCTATAAGCAAAAATGAGCATCATTACAACAAAGACCAAGAGTACAATCAACACGATGTAAACATATAAATCGCTTTTTTTAAATGATTTTGATACTGACTCTTCCTCATAGGCAATTGTAATTCCGGCAAGCCTTTCTTCTTTGGTAAGCGGACGTTCTTTCCTTTTTTCGCTTTCTTCCGCTTTTTTTTCTAAAGTTTTCGACTTTTTTTCTTTAATTTCTTTTGCGACTTTGGACTGCTCTTCTTTTTGAAATGCTTTAGCCGCTACTTTATTTTCAACTTTTTTATCGCTTGATCTATGTTCCTTTATTGTCTCTTGTTTTGGCAAAACAACAAGCTTTGTTTCATCAAAATCCTTGTTTTTTACATCAATGAATTTAGATGCCGTTTCGTTCAGAAAACTATTTTTGGCATTGATAAAAATCCTTAAATGTTCTTTATTTTCAAAGGGAATTCTGAGTGTTTTGGTTCCTTCAGTTTCAACATTTCCAATAAGGTCGATCTGTATTTCAGAGGCATGAATTGTTTGCCAACGCAGTGTCACAGGCTCTGATTCTGAAATGGATTTTTTAGAAATTTCAAAAAAAGTAATGATTGGCTTTTCTTTATCTTTTATAATTTCAACAGTTTGAGCAAATTTCGGATCGAGACTAGCGTCATATGCTACTCTTTGAGACGGATTGATGAGCGCATTGTAGGCCTCTTGTAATTCGCGATATCGTTCCGCAAAAAAAGGGTCATTGCCATTGGCATCGGGATGAAATTTGGCCGACAATTTGCGGTATGCACTGATAATTTCAGACTCGGAGGCATTTTTGTTGATTCCAAGCACCGAATAATATTCTCTCATCTACTGTTTGACATTTTCACAAAAATA
>CAMDAB010000262.1 GCA_945888475.1 Saprospira grandis DSM 2844
GCTTATTTAAGACTTCAGTAAGGTTTTTTGTCAAATATCAGTTTAGCCTTAGATTACATTTTAATAAATCATTATGCTAACTTTTTACCATGGACTTAAAATCAAATAAAACTGTATTTTTGCATTAGATTCAAAACTAACGTAGAAAATAAATTTTGTTGGAAATTGAACATAATTTTATACTTATTGTCATTCCGATAAAAATACCTGAAACAATTAACATCTATGATACAACAAAATCAACAGTCAAATTCATACGAAGCTGCGCTCAATGAATTGCAGGAAATTCTTGGTAAAATTGAAAACAAGGCAATAAGTCTTGATGAAATTACCGAACAGACCAAAAAGGCGCGAATGTTAATTGAATACTGCCGTAACAGGCTAAGACAAATCGAGGCCGATACTGATCAACTACTTTAAATATAATTGTTTGCACAAAGTGCAGACTGCGGTTCATTATTTCAATCCTTTTATGATTGATAAAGTTATTTAGCCTTTTGTCAAAAATAATCAGTTTCTTTTTTGCCGGAAATTTTTTCATCAGTATCTGTGCAGCATTGCTCAGCATGCAAACTTTTGCCTTTTTACAAAAAGATATTGATTTGACATTGATTGCCCTCGTATTTTTTGCCTGCTTAACAGTTTACAATCTTCACAGTATTGTAGGATATCTTAAAAGTCCCGGACATCATCGTTTTAAGTTCTTAGGCGAATATCTTTTTTACTTTATAACAATCACTTCAGTATCAGCAATAGCTTTAGTGCTGATCATTTGTACCATGTACAACAGCATTTATTTGCCTTTTATTTTTGTCTCAATACCAACTTTGCTCTATGTTTTGCCTTTATTTGGAGGAAAGAGGCTAAGAGATTTTCCGTTCCTAAAAATGCTGATACTCGTTTCTGTTTGGTCAATGGTTACAGTTTTGTTACCATATGCTTACATTGGACAGGCTTATGACGCTAAATTTATATTGCTAATGGCTGAACGATCAATCTTTGTGTTTTCTATTGCATTGGCGTTCGATATCAGGGACATTGATTTTGACAGGCTGTTAAAAACAAAAACAATACCGATGTTTCTTGGAAGAAAAAACTCTTTTTGGCTTGCTGCTTTTGCACTTTTATGCTGGATGCTGACCTTGTTTAATATTTATCCAATTATGCTGACCATGCTACTTGGTATTGTAGCTTTGTTGACAATATTGCTCATTAGAGGCGCATTAAAAAATCAGCAAGCAATTTATTATCAGTTTTTTTTAGATGGATTGCTCGCCCTACAAGCGATACTGGTAATTATTTTCTACAAATAAAAAACCCGAAGTCAATGCTTCGGGTTTTAAAATTATTAGCTTGTGGTTTATCTTAGAATGAACCGGTATTCGTTTTTATCTTTTTTGTAAGGTCATTTACCACATTTTTGAAGCGATCATCTTTTTGAAGCATTTCTTCAATAGATTTTATGGCATGAATGACCGTGCTGTGATCTCTGTTTCCGAAATATTCGCCAATATTGACCAAAGATTTATCACTTAGCTGTTTAGCAAGATACATAGATAATTTTCGGGCGGTGACGATCAATTTTTTTCGTGTTTTATCCTTGAGCTGTTCAACCGGTATATTGTAGTGCGAAGCAACTATTTTCTGAATAAATTCAATGGATATTTCATTAGATACATGATCAACAAATTTACTGATGACTTCTTTAGCAAGGTCCATATCAATTTCGCGTTGATTGAGGGCAGCTTCAGCAATTAGTGAAATTAATATACCTTCTAATTCTCTGATATTGCTTCTTACAGAGTAGGAGAGATATTCAGTAACATTATGTGGCAACTCAATACCATCCTTGCTCATCTTTTGTTGAATGATAGCCATACGTGTTTCCAGAGATGGCACCTGTAAATCGGCCGAAAGTCCCCATTTGAATCTCGAAATCAATCTTTCCTGCATACCCGATAGGTCTTTAGGGGCACGGTCGCAGGTAAAAATCAACTGTTTGTTCTGCATGTGCAGATAGTTGAATATATTGAAGAAAATATCTTGAGACTGTTGTTTGCCAATAAAAAATTGAATGTCATCCACAATTAAAACGTCAACGTTTTGATGATAACTTGTGAACTGAGCCGCTGCATTGTTGGCAAGGGCATTTATAAATTGATTGTAAAAATGATCGGAAGAAACATAAAGTACAACTTTATCGGGTTGCGTGCGCAACACCTCGTTGCCAATAGCTTGCGCTAAATGTGTTTTCCCTAAACCCGTATTACCAAAAAGCATAAGCGGATTGAATGAAGTACTTCCAGGCTTTTTAGCAACAGCTACACCTGCAGCTCTGGCTAGTCGGTTACAATCGCCTTCAATATAATTTTCGAAAGTGTTATATGTATTTAGATTCGATTCAATCTTAATTTTTTGAATGCCTGGTATTGCAAAAGGATTGATTCCCTTTTCAATAATTTTTTGACTGCTTTGAATAGGATGTTTGGCTGTTTCTTTTGCCGGATTTTGTTGGATTTTTTGCTGAACCTGTTCTTTCGAAATGGAATATTTGAGCTTTGCGCTATTACCGATTTCTTTCAAAAGTGCAATCTGTAATACCTGGATATACTTGTCTTCAAGCCATTCATAAAAATAACGGTTTGGAACTTGGATCGTTAGCGTATCTTGTTCAAGAGATCTCGGAATTATAGGTTCGAACCATGTTTTGAATGCAGTTTCGTCAACATGATTCTTAATAGTGGATAGACAATTCTGCCAAATTTCAATGTGGTTACTGTTCATATTTAAAAATATCTTCTCGAAAAGAGTTTTTAATACTCCTGCCGATTATCTTTCTATTTGTAAGTGTAGTTGTAAGTATTAACTTATTGACTTTGTGTTTTATGTGATTTTAGTCATCACCATACACTGCCAGTTTTGTTAAGTGTGAAGCGAATTTCAACACAAAAAATCAAAGAAAAAAATTGTTTTATTAAAAAGATTGGCTAAAGTTTTTGAGAAATGGACTTTGTCCGTTTTTGATTTAAGTCCCTATTTCAATGTGGTTGGACGATACAGATTTTTTTCGGGTTCCGCGCTCAAAAAGCACATCAATGCGTCCCAAAATCATACCTGCCCAGCCAGCTTGTGTTACTAAAACTTCACGGCCTGTAATATTTTTAACTGAAGTAGGTTTATCCAGAAAAGTATGCGTATGTCCACCAATGATTAGGTCAATATGAGCGCTTGCAGCAGCTAGTTTTATATCCGATATCTGATCTGTTTTATAGGAGTATCCCAAATGTGAAAGACAAATTACATAATCGCAATTAAAATCCTGCTTGAGTATCTTTGCATACTTTTCGGCCGATTCCAAGGGGTTCTGATATAAAGTATTACCACAGAGTTTTTTTGGGACCAAACCATTCAGTTCGATGCCGACGCCTGTAATCCCAATTTTAAGTGGGCCTTTTCTGATGATTTTATAAGGAAGCGTCATCCCCTTCATTGCTGTATCATCAAATTGGTAATTTGAATTGATAATTGGAAAATTAGCAAATGACTTCAGTTGATCCCTCAGGTTTTCAATGCCGCCGTCAAAATCGTGATTACCCAAAGTGGCAGCATCATAACCCATTTGTGACATCAGTTTAATTTCAAGTTCACCTTTGAAAAAATTAAAATAAGGAGTTCCCTGAAATATATCTCCGGCATCGAGCAAGAGTATATTTTTTTCTTCAGCCCTTATTTTTGAAATGATCGCCATGCGTTTTGCGGCACCGCCTTTGCCCTGATTGCTGCTGCCATCCATAGGGAAGGGGTCAATTCTACTGTGTACATCGTTGGTATGCAGAATTGTCAGCTTATGTATTTTCTCATCAGGCTCAAAGTTAATACCGAGACCTGATGGGAGCAAAAGACTACCGCT
>CAMDAB010000263.1 GCA_945888475.1 Saprospira grandis DSM 2844
ATCAAAAAAAAATAGGGACTAGTTTTCAAATTGAATCAGAAACAAACATTGGATGGTACTGCTACCAGCTTAATGAATATTGGCAATATAGTTGCGGAGCAATTTTTTGGGCAGTACTCCAGCATCTTTCTAATTTTAATCAGGACCAATACTTACCTTCATTTGTGAAAAATTTTTCAAATAATATATCAAAAGAAATATGTAATGATTTACAACAGTCTGTAAAATCAACTTCTTTAATAAAAGATATCCTATCTCTTATATCTTCCTCAACTAACGAGGAGGAGACCAAAATGGAAATTGACAAAACAAACGATCCTGTAATTGTTGGAAAACATGGATTTATGCTATTACTTCAACTTTTCAAAAACAATCGAGAGCAACTACACCCTTTGAAAGAGTTTATGAGTAAAAAAAGGTTAGAAAGAGATGGAAATATGATTGATGGATTATTTATTGTTCATAATGCAGAAAGTGAAACACTCATTGAATTTGTTGAGCAATTTATTTTACGAAAAATCATTTATAGACATTCAATGGTAGCGCTTAGAAAAATGGGAAATGGTTCACAATCGACACATAAATTTTTCCTTGAGGAACAATTTATACATTTTATAGATCAATTTCCACCAAGAAACACATCACCAAGAATGAATGCCCTACAAAATATATTATTCGATTTACAAATAATTAATGAACAAAACGAACTATTACCAATTCACAAAACTTTGATAGCTGACAAATGACATTGGAAAGAGAAAACATATTAACCTTAATAGGAAGTAAAAGATATCATTCTTGTATTCTCACAACTTTCAGTTTTGACTTTTATTTTTTTGAAATGAAAGCTATGAAATATTTACGTTCACGAGGTGTTAGAAACATAAATGTTTTTATTGATGGACATTACTATTCAGAGATATTGAACAATGCTACCGGTGAAGAAATGCAACTCAGTCCCGGCTATTCCCTTTATCCTATTTTTCAAAAATCAATTTTTCATCCTAAAATATGGATGTTATTTGGTGATAAAGAAGGATTATTAATTGTTGGTTCGGGAAATCTAACTAGTTCTGGAAACGGGATTAATGACGAAATTTGGGGAGCATTTCACTTGGATATTCTATCAACTGAAAATGCACCTATTTTTTCAGCAGCATGGAATTATCTTTCAATAATTTCAGCAAAAGCCAAAGGGCAGATGTTTGAAAAGACTACAAGATGGATAGTTGATCATTCAAAATGGTTAAATGAATTACCCACATTAATACCATTTGAGTTTTCTGATACCTCACAAAAAGACCAAGTTGCTTTCTTATTTAATTCAAAAATAACTTCTATTTGGGAAGAACTTTTAAAACATATTATTACTGAAAACATAATAGAAATTACTTCGCTTTCTCCATACTATGACAAAAATGGAAAAATATTACAAGAACTAAATGCCATTTTTCCAGATGCTAAAATAAATGTTATTTTGGAGGAAAGTGGTTTAATCCCTTCTTCTTTGCAGATATGCGAAGCTTTTAAATTTTATGATTGGCGTGATGTGGGCATAAGTAAATTCCAAAATGAAAAATTGGATATTACAAAATCAAAACTCCATGGAAAAGTTATTCATTTTAAAGCAAAAAACGGAAAAGAGTTTTGCTTATTTGGTAGTGCCAATGTTACACCTGAGGGAATGGGATTTGCTGTTAAAGATCCAAACGCAGAAGTTTCACTACTTATAAAAACAGAAAAAGGAGGACTATTAAATATGTTAGGGCTTAATTTGACATTAAAAAAAAGCAAAAATCTTTCTGAATTTAAAATGAATACCTCCTTAACTATCTATGAAACAGTGATAAAAAACAACCAATTCAAAGTTCATCTCCTTTCTGCGGAGCTTATTTATGACGAACTATTAATACATACTAGTGGTGATTATTCCAATCCATTTTTATTGGTTTTTTTTGATAAACAAAATAAATATTTGTCATCTTTAAAAATACCAAAGTTTGAAAAAGAACTAAAAATAAAACTAAGCGAGGACATTAGCAAAATTCAGTATATTCAATTGGCTGATATTACATCTGCTTTTTTATCTAATAAACTAATTGTTTCAGATTTCTTTCTTATTGCAAAAACTCATCCTAATCCAAAAACCGAAGACTTAGAAAGAATTTATAGTGAAATACAAAACGGAGAATTAAACAAGATACTTGACTTATTACATTTTGCTATTATTGACCAGTCAGAGAAGGACGAAGAAACAAATAATCTTCAGCACAGTAAAAATATGGTGGCTCAAAGAGCAAACAAGGAAGAACCAGTAAAACTTTATGACCTTTCAACTTACATACCAACTGAAAACATCACATTTGAAAAAAATCTTTTACTTTTTTCTCTTTCTCTTCGTGTTTTAGATGTTCTGAAGTTTATTCACAACAATGGAATTACATCAAATAAGAATGAAGACCTTAGTATCTATGAACAAGAAATGAATTTAAGTAATATAAGTGGAAATGAAGCATTTGAAATATTAGCTTTTCATAACCAATCTTTAACTTTTCTTAAATTAGAACAAAGAAAATTGATAAGCTACTTTGACAATCTTTACAAGCAACAGCAGGAATTAATTTATGGAAAGAACCAACAAAAAGATTTTAAACCTTCATTAACAGAATTAACCAAATATTTAATAGCACTCGAATTATTACTTGAGTATGGTGGAAAATCTAAAAAATATGATGAACATGAAATTCAACATTTTTTTAGCTACCTGCCATTTATTGGTTCTTATGATAACGATAATGTTAAAGGTTGTTGCTTAAATTTAATTGGTGATTTTCTAATGTTAATAAGAAATGGTTTCAGAGATTATGAATTTAGCTTTATGAAAAGAAAGCTAGAACAATTAAAGGACGATGCTCTTGTAAATACAATAGTTAGTATATTAAATAATATTTGGAAAGATAATGAATTGCATTATTTCAATTTATTACTATTAAATACAATGCATTATTTAGGTTGGAAAGTTAAAGACAATTTCAATAATTATTTAGATGAACTGTTTTCTAAGATCACTCTTAGAATTTATGACCTAAAATATAAAGTAAGCAGCTTAGATCAAAATTTAGCCGTATTTCAAAAAAAGGTTTGTCCTTCATTTAATAAAGTGATTACACGGATTGCAGAAAAAAACTTTGATAGCGTAGCATTAAAAGGTCAAATTATTTACAAATCTCCTTGGGGTTATTGTTATGTTCATTCAATAACCAAAACAAATGAATTCACACTTGTAAGACCAGGCTTTTTGTGGGACAAGAAAAAAGCTGACTATTTAAAACACAGTGCAGATGAAATTTATTCTCCATTAAAAATATCTTCCTTTATTTGTATTGACCTTTAAAATCCGATTTAAAGAAGGTGTGCTCAATGAAAATTCTGCTATTAAGGATTATACTTGTATAAATGCGTTCTTCTGAATTAAATAGTTTATCTTTATATTAAAATTAAACAGAACGATGCTTAGATAATAAATACCAAAATGAGTGGCTATACAGAAAATTGTTACGGGTATAAGCAAGTTACCACACCCCTTCGCATTTTTTAAAATTTCTTTTAGCCAGCCGCACCAACAATAACTACGATATTAAGAGCCTTGAAAATATGATAAATTAAATAATGGCCTTCAACGAAAATACAAGAGTAAAAGTTCCTGCTATTCTGCATCTGTGCAGACTGGGATATAAATATGTTTCGCTATCAAAGGCTAAATGGAATATTGACACCAATATTTTCACAGACATTTTCGAGGAAAGCATTCAACGCATCAATCCTGATTTAGAACAAGGTGATTTGAAAAGAGTATTGGAAGATGTTACATTGGTACTTGACAATGAAGATTTGGGCGAAGC
>CAMDAB010000264.1 GCA_945888475.1 Saprospira grandis DSM 2844
GGATTGAGAAACTTAGCAATCTGTCATCTGAAAGTCAGAAATTTTGGCGCAGCTGAAAAAGAGTACGCCCAATTTATGGCATTGGAAAAGTATAGCGATGAGGATATGTTCAATTATGCATCTGTTCTTGAAGCCAATGCAAAATATGATTCTGCCGAAATCTGGATGCAGCGCTTTGCAGAAAAAAATCCAAATGACAGTCGTTCGAAAGATTTTGTAAGCAATGGCAAAAATGTACTTAACCTACTAAAAGACGAAGGTCGCTACAAAATTTCGAACGCATCGGTTAATTCTAAAAATCAGGATTTTGGTCCGGCTTATTGGAACGATAAACTTGTTTTTGCCTCAAGCTCTAGAGAAATTGGACCTGTTAAGAAAAGTTACAGTTGGAATGGTAAGCCCTATCTCGATATTTATGTAGCTGATATATCTTCAGATGGAAGTTTGAAAGACGCACACAGTGTAAATAGATATCATAAAAATAACCTAAACAGAGATATGCATGAGGGACCTGCTTGCTTTGCTAAAAAGGGTACTTTTATGGCTTTTACAAGGAATAACTATGTTAAAAGATCGGAACAGGGCATTCACAAACTGGAAATTTATTTTGCTGAATTGAAAAACGGCGTTTGGCAAAACGAAATTGCTTTTAAACTGAATAGCAGCGAGCATTCGGTAGGTCATCCCTGGCTCAGTGAAGATGGGAATACCATGTATTTTGCCAGTGATATGCCCGGCGGTTTTGGTGGCACAGATATTTATAAAATTGAGAGATCTGAAGGTGGAGAATGGGGAGAAGCGGTCAATCTCGGAGAAAAAATCAATACATTAGGTGACGAAATGTTCCCATTCTATCAGGAAAAACAAGGTCTTTTTATGTTTGCCTCAAATGCACATACCGGTCTTGGAGGACTTGATATGTTTGTAGTTTATGCGCCAAAGCACAAAATGGGAAAAATTATCAATATGGGCGCTCCATTGAATTCCAGTTTTGATGATTTTGGAGTAATTGCTGATGCCGATATGAAGAAAGGATTTTTCTCCTCGAACCGTGAAGGTGGAAAAGGTGATGACGATATCTATAGCGTAGAATTCTTAAAGCCCTTTATATTTACCAAAACTGTTGAAGGTATTGCTTATAACAAAGATACTGTTATCACAGATGGGGCTATTATTACACTTTACGATGAGGCTGGCAATAAAATAGCTGAGACAGTTGCAGATGCAAACGGTAAGTACAGTTTCGAAATAGAGAATCTTGATGTTTCTTATTATATCGAATCGAAAAAGGACGATTTTGAACCCGGAAAAACACAAAAAATTGATGTTTCCGGCCCTTCTCAAGTCGTACAGGCCAATGTTGTAATGGAGAGAAAACCTGTATTTAGTCTTCTTTTAACTGTTAAAGACAAGGATAACTCAAAACCAATTCCAACGGCTAAGATTAAAATTACCGATAAAGATAAAGGCACTGTAGTTGAACTTTCCAGTTCTGATAATGGTGAATTGTCAAAACTGCTCGAAGGCTACAAAGCAAATTCCAAAACCAATCTTGAAATTACCGTAGAAAAAGAGGGATATAACGCTAAAACTGTACCTTTCGAGCAAGTGCTTGACAGAAGTGGTAGCTATAAATTGGATGTAATCCTTGAACCTACTCAAAAATTACAGGTCGGAGAAGATTTAGCAGAATTGTTTAAGATTAACCCCATTTACTTCGATTTTGATAAATTCAATATCCGTAAGGACGCTGCAATTGAGTTGGATAAAATTGTAGAAATCATGAACAAATACCCTAATCTTGTTATAGAACTCGGTTCTCACACTGATTGCAGGGGTGCAGCTTCATACAACCAAAAACTGTCCGACAGTCGTGCTAAATCTTCAGCAGCCTATATTGCTTCAAGAATAAGTAATCCCGACAGAATTTATGGCATTGGCTATGGTGAGTCAAAATTGAATAACAATTGCGAATGCGAAGGTGCGAAGGTTGCTAAATGCAGCGAAGCTGAGCATCAGATGAACCGTAGAACTGAATTTATTATTGTCGGTAAAGACGGATTAGACAATATCGACAAAGAAAAACTGGAACTGATTAAGAAAAATGCCAATTTTACCAGCGGTTCTACCGCTTTGAGTTCTGTTGAAACCGGAAAACCTTTGGTTTGGACCAATAAGGATTTTATTGCTAAAATATCAAAATCAGAGGCGGGTAAACAGGAAAAAATTTTGATTGTAGGTTCTTTTAAAAAACAAACGCTTGTAGACCAGACGACTAAAGCCCTGGAAAAGAGTGGTTTTAAAACGTATCAAGAAAATTCCAAGCTGGACTTTATAAGAGTTGGCGCCTATGTTTATGTTTCAAATAATGAAGAATCAGAATTGGTGAAAAAAGAATTTGTCAAAAACTTCCCACCTGATGTATGGTATCTTATTGTGAAGTAATTGAATTTTCCTGAATCAATAAAAAACAAAAACGGCAGCGAACTATTGTTTGCTGCCGTTTTTGTTTCTGATTGGAGGTTGTTTATAATTGATCCATTTGAGCATCGCGGGTAATTTTTCTTACCATACCCAAGAGTATCCGGCCCTTGCCTCCAACTTCTACAAAATGGCTGATACCATTACCAAGCATGTTTTCGATAATTTGTTGCCAGCGTACCGCCCCAGTCAATTGATTGATCAGATTGGTTTTTATTTGAGACACTTCTGTCACCGGCTGAGCATTGATGTTTTGATAAACAGGGCAGAATGGCGATGAAATTACAGTGCCTTCAATAGCTTTTTGCAGTTCCTCTTGTGCGCTCATCATCAGAGGTGAGTGGAAGGCTCCGCCTACACTTAGTGGAATTACTTTGGCGCCCTTTTCGGAAAGTTGTCTGGAAGCCTCGGCAACACCTTCGATACTGCCGGATATTACCAATTGTCCTGGATTGTTGTAGTTGGCAGCCACTACAATATGTTCGGCAATGCCTGCACAAACTTCCTCTACCACACTATTGTCATTTATCATAATAGCGGCCATAGTGCCGGCAGTTTTTTCACAAGCAGCCTGCATCGCTAGCGCACGTTTCGAAACCAATTGAAGTCCGTCCTCGAATTGCATTGCACCGGCTGCTACCAATGCTGTAAATTCGCCCAAAGAATGCCCTGCAGTTGCAGATGGCTGTTCTCCTCCTGCTTTGCAGAAATAAGTGATGATGGAATGCAAGAATACTGCAGGTTGAGTGATTTTAGTCTGACGCAAATCTTCTTCGCTGCCTTCAAACATTACCTTAGAAATGTCGAAACCCAGAATCTCATTTGCCTGTTGGAAATATTTTTTTGCCAGGTCTGAACTTTCATAAAGGTCTTTGCCCATTCCCTGGAATTGTGCCCCCTGTCCGGGGAAAATGAATGCTTTCATGTTAAGTTAGAAGTTGGAAATTAGAAGTCAGAAGTTAGAAATTAGAAGTCGGAAATTTGAAGTCAGAAATTTGAAGTTGGAAGTCAGAACTTAGAAGTCGTAAATTAGAAATTAGAATCCCGATAGCTATCGGGAAGAAGTTGGAAATTTGAAGTCAGTCTCGTCCTACGGACGAGAAGAAATTAGAAATTTGAAGTCAGAATTAAGAAATCATTTTCAAATTGCCTAATTAAAAGTTCTTTCATCCTTTCATCCTTTCAGCCTTTTATCTATTATTCTTTCATTTGCACCACGCTCGTTGGCTCCAGCGATTCGTTTCTTATAGCAATTTGTCGTAAGGTATTTTCAGCAATTTTCATAAAGGCTTCCTTAGTTTGCAGGTCATCTCCCAAAATTGCCGGTAACCCACTGTCGCCACCTTCACGAATCCCCTGTACCAGTGGAACCTGACCCAAAAGTACAGAATTCGATTCCTTTGCCAAAATTTT
>CAMDAB010000265.1 GCA_945888475.1 Saprospira grandis DSM 2844
AGGGGGATTCTGGATTTCTACTTCAGCAGGACTTTTTCATCTCAAAGGAAACTCACTTAGCAATATTTCCGAAAAGCATTTTGAAAAAAGTAAAGGAACAGGCAGTATAATCGTGGATTCAAAGGGTGACATCTGGTTTAATTGCGCTCGTGATATATACCGATTAAGTGAGGAGAAACTCACTAAATATAGCATTGAAGAAGGCAATTATGGTCCGCTGACTTTTCAAATTTACGAAGACCGGCAAAGGCGGCTTTGGTTTGTGGGGTTTGGCGGGGCATATCGTTATGAAAACGGACGATTTATCAATATTACAAAAAATGGCCCCTGGTAAAAAATAGTAATAACAGCAGCATAATAAATTGGCGTTTTAGTGCTCGGCATAGAAATTTGCATGATTAACATTTTGATCTTATTAGAAATAAAATCAAAAGACTAGAACCATTGCCGATTTATATAAGAAACCATGGATATTTCACTCTTTTTCAAAGTAATGAAACAAAATATCCAAATAAAAACTTATCTTGGATTAACTGAAAAATTTTGTAAAATCTAAAATTTATATCGCTTTGATATGCTTTTAATTTTAGAATTGATCCGAACAATAATAAAAATGATAGCATTACTTTTAATTGTTTTTTGAAAAAAGTAAGGAGTTGTTTACCTTTTATCTGCCTTTGGAATATATTTGCATCACTATTTCAAAAGGTGTCAAGAAAATTAAGCACCATATCCCACCTGATTTATTTTTCAAAACCATTATTTTCTCAATTAATTGAGCTTAAATAATAATTTTACTGCTGTTCAAGAGGATATTCATCTTTTCCAAATAACTTTTGGATAAGTATGAGTTGTAGCAAAAAAACACTAATTTCAACAACAACTAAAATTTAAATCAATGACCAAACAAGGCATTAATGTGAATCCATTCACAAAAATTAGAAAGCAAACATTTGTGGCACTTTTGTTTTTATCATTCATGATATTTTCATCCTTGAATAATAATGTTTATTCACAAAACACATACGTAGACATGATCTATGATGCCAAGGTGAAAAAAAGTCCAGCAAAGGATATAATTCCAAAAGCTGATAAATTAGCAGAAAATTTGACTAATGACGCTAATAATGCAAGTAATCGTCTATCTTTTGATACTCAAAAAAATGAATTTATAACAGACTACGATACGCTCATTTCTTTGAAAGCTGAAATAAGTAAGAGAGATCCAAAATGGAAAACTAAAAAGATTGACGAATGTCTCACTTTGTGTAAACCTTCTTACGACAAATTCAAGACTGATAAAATTAATATATCCATGAATAAAAAGTTACTCGATCGGAATGACTTAGTAATTTACAAAATGGAAGAGAATTTTTATGAGGCCGCCAAAAATGGAGAACTTCTGTCATATTACAAAGGCGAGGGTAAATATACTTACAATTGGCAACAGATTATGGTAATTTGTGATTCTGTTGTTACGGCGAAAGAGTATCTGAGTAAAATGAAAGAAAGTCATTCGACTTATTACCAAGAAAGGCTTTATTTTTTCAAAAAAGGGGATAATCCAAATTACAAAACTTGGATTAAAAATCTAGTGGCTAATATCAACACGCAAGCTGATTACAAAGATTTACCCGCAAATACAAATGGTGAAAAGCGCTTAAGCCAATATACTAATTTAAGCAGAACCTTAAATAACATTCAGGCTTGTTTGTTGATTGAACCAAATAATGCTGAATTGAAAGAAGCTCAAACAAAGTTAGAGGCCTTGTATTCCAATGTAGGAAAGCACTTTGACAATATTGTGACAGGACCATTTCACAAAGCAAATTTAAACAAGGTGTTTCTTTCTGACCATATAATTACCTTAGGCACAGAAACTGAGAAAGATTTTAAGACAAGTTTTAAAGGCGGAGAAACTATTTACGTAACTTACTATTTGTCAGAAAAACGTGAGGCAAAAAATGCAAGAAAGGAACAGATTTTCAACTCTAAAGATGGTCTTGCTAATACAGTAAAAATTTACCCAATAATTGAGAAGAACGGCAAGGATTCGGTTAGCGTGGTTCAATATGCTTTGGTTCCGGCAGCAGGAGCTGGGGATGATATTAAATTATCTCGTTTGGTTGAAGCTATGGAAAAATTAAATAGCCAAAAAGAGCCGAATGCACCCTATTGGTTACGTGTTTCAGATAATGTAGAAATTAAGTTTGATGTTACAATTAGTGCAACAGAGAACTACAAGCAAGCCTTAGCAGCAGTTAGAAAAGCAAAAACAAACACTGTGAATCTTCCAAAAACAGGCATGACAGATGCTCATGTTTCCGCTACTGTAAAAAAACAAATTGAAGAAATGACGGAAGAAGGTTATGAAGACATCACTGTTGTTAAAGTAATCATCCAGGCAAAGGAATGGAATGTTTATACGTATAAAAATACAGACGTAATTAAAAACAGAACCCTTCTTGAGGTTAATGCAATTTGTAGGGATTCAAAAGGTAAATGTTTTATTATGCCTGGTGACTTCCTTCAAAAAAGAGAAGGAGGTGTTTACAACACTGGATATTTTGAATTTTCTAATTTTTATGACGGCACAACGGACGGTCGTGTAGGAATTGATGAAGACGATCGTATTTACATCAATTGCAGTAAGCTTCAATAACATAACTATTTCAATGAATAAAAAAGGTTGATCATTTTATTTTGGTCAACCTTTTTATTTTTAAGTGCTTTGCTTTTCTATTTTTTTCAGTTAAGAAAAAAATAGATCTTAGGAAGCTAATTTTCAATTCAACTGCGCACAAGTAATTTCCGTCCTAATTTTATTCAAAAAATGTTATTTGTATGTAATTTTTGACTAATTCGACAATTATTGTTTTCTTTGTACACAACAGCAAGCAGCATAAAGACTTAAAGGTAATTTACACAACTCCTCACCAGGTCAACAGCCCAAATATGAGTATATATTCCTATCATCTTGTAAAATTACCATTCGCAGCTGCGCTCAGCATCTTGTTTTTCCCAATTAAATCAAAAAAAATTACAGGATTGATTCATGCAGAAACCATGTCTGCAATGGTATTAGGTTCGTCCATATTTTCCTGGTCAAGAATTTTCAATCGGGAAATTGTAGTTTTTGCTCAATGGGAAAATGAAAATTACCTGAATGATTTTTTACTATCTAATTCCAAAGGCAGGCAATTAGCCAAAGGCTGGCATATTAGATTAGCTTTTATAAGACAATGGGGACGTATTTCTGGATTTCAAATTCCGAAACTGGAATCAGCGGCATATAATGAAAATAATCCTGTAGTTGCGGTCACCATAGCGCGAATGAATTACACTCAAATTCCTAGATTTCTACGTTGGGGAAGACCTGTAGAAAAACAAGTAAGAGACGATAGTGGAACTACCCTGTCATTAGCTTCTATTCGCTATCCAAACATTATTTCTACTTTTTCTATTTGGAAAACACAAAAGGCAATGACGGATATGGTTCATGGCCACAGTAAAATGCCGCAACCAAAAAGACATATAAACGCGATGAAAGAACGCGATAGAAAAGACTTTCACTTTGAATTTACCACCTTACGATTTAAACCATTATCTGAACATGGTGCATGGAATAAGAAATCGAATTATGTCCCGGATAATACTGAAGCAGCATGAAATTAGCATATCGGAAGCAAAAATTTCAAGATTGGTTTACACAACAATGGGTCATTCTTTGGGGCAGAAAAATTGATCCTTCTCAATACCAATGGTTAATGGGGCCATTTGGAGAATTGAATGGAATCGGTGAAACATTTATTCATCAATTGGCAGAAAAAGAAAATTTATCCATCATCAGAAATAATGATTCCAAAGGATTGTTAGCATCAATTTCGGTCTTA
>CAMDAB010000266.1 GCA_945888475.1 Saprospira grandis DSM 2844
CTGCATCAAAAAAGGTAAAAATTACTACAAAAACTCTTGGGGTTTAGATCGTCAAATTATCAGTCGAACCATCACCCTGGCCCAAAGATGCCGAAAATTGAATATTCCTATAACTACCTTCATGATTGCCCGCGATCAATATCTTGTTCAATTTGTTGAAGCCTTTACCAAAGCCAATAATGGCCGTGCTTTTTACAGTTCATTACAAGGACTAGGACACTTGGTATTCGAAGATTTTAAATCCGGTAAAAAGTTGAAATAATGGCAATTTTTGAAAAAGATGAACTACTTGAATTGAATTCAAGGTATCGGGCAACGTTGATTAATTCTTTGGCTGGATTTAAAACTGCTGTACTTATTGGATCTGAAAACAGCGTAGGGGAGTCTAATCTGGCAATTTTTAACTCGCTCATTCATATTGGTGCCAATCCTCCTATTTATGCCTTTATCTGCAGGCCCGACACCGTAAAACGCGACACGCTTACGAATATTCTCGAAACAGGCTATTATAGTTTTAATTATGTAAAAACTTCCGATTTTACTAAAGCGCATCAAACTTCTGCCAAATATGAATGTTCAGAATTCGAAGCTGTTGGTTTTGGGAAAACTTATATCGACAATTATTTAGCGCCTTTTATCACTGAGGCCCCGGTTAAAATAGGCATGAAATTCATTGAAAAAATTGATATCGCCATCAATGGAACGATTATGGTTTTAGGTTCTGTTGAAAAAATACACTTCGATGACAATCTGCTGTCTGATGATGGCTTTGTTGCACTCGAGCAAGCTGATATACTTGCTTGTACTGGACTAGACGCTTATTACAGTACAGAATTTTTGGGTCGACTTTCTTATGCTAAAACGGATTGTGAACCTAAACGAATTGATTAGTAAAGCCTCCCCAATTTATGAAAATACTCCTTGTCGCTGCCACTCAATTTGAGATTTTACCTCTGCTGCAAAGTTTTGGGGAAAAATTTAAGTTGAAGGATAACAATATTTATTTCAATAAAGAACATGAAATTAAAATACTGATAACCGGTGTAGGTCTTACCCATACCGCCTTTGCCATGGGATGGACTTTGTCCACCTATCGACCCAACTTCTGTATCAATGCAGGGCTTGCAGGAGCTTTCGATAAAAATTTAAAACTAGGCCAGGTGGTGAATGTTGTTGCCCAATGTTTCGGCGATTTAGGGGTCGAAGAAAAAGACGGCTCATTCACCGACATGTTTGAATTAGGCTTGTTAAAACACAATGAAATGCCATTTGTTAACGGCCGACTTTACAATGCTGAGATAAGTGGTTTTGATTTTTTACCCTCAGTGCGCTCTATTTCTGTCAATAAGGTTCACGGCTATCTTGAAAGTATCGATAAAATTCTGGCAAAATATCAGCCTGATGTAGAATCGATGGAAGGTGCAGCCTTTTTCTTTTCCTGCCTCCAAGCAAAGATTCCTTTCTTGGAAATCAGAGGAATTTCAAACTATGTGGAACCTCGAAACAGAGAAAATTGGTGTATAGGCCTGGCGATTGAAAATTTAAATGCTACGGTGCTGGATATCATTGAACTGATGACAGCTGAGGCAGCGCGTTATCAGAAATAAGTTCTGTTGATTGTTTTTTTGCTTTGTTTCAGATTAAACTCAAAAGAAATTCCTGCACTCAGATTTGTATTGCTGTTCAAACTGCCAAAGCTAGGCAATTCCAGATCCGGTTTGATTTTTAAGGTCAAATCATCGCTGATATCAAAATTTTTCAAATGCGCATCAACAAATGCATCGGCAGCAACCAGCAGGTAAAAACCAACCAGACCTGCAATTGAATATTCATAATTTTTCTGATAATTGTCTCTGTATAATTTCATATCGTCCGCCGATCGATTTGGATCGCAGGTGTTTACCGTTAATGGATCGTCATCAACCATGGCAAAGTAAGATTTTCTATAACATTGATATTTTGTGCCATTGTCAATTGCAAGATATGTCAATGCGCCTAGACCTCCATACACAATAGGCAGTTTCCAAAACTTACGGTTGTAAATCTGACCTGCGCCCGGCAAGGCAAAACTAAGAATCAGCGCCTTTTTTGGCGAGTGATTTTTGTTGAAATGCTTTTTATGCACCGACTTGCTAATAGAACTGTCAGGACTGGATGTAAGATTTTGAGCTTTAGCATAATTAATAAAGTTTAACTTTAGAAAAAATACTAAAAAGAGGCATTTTAATACAAATTTCAAATGCATAACTATTTGTCAATTGTTTCTATAATTCTGTTCAGATCCTCAACATCATGAAAATTAATAACTATTTGTCCTTTGCCGTTTTTGTCAACCTTTAAATCTACTTTGGTGCTGAGCAGTGATTTGAGGTTGTCTTTAACCCGTTGATAAGCAGCCGTTAGTTTAGCTTCTGGTTTTGATAGTGTTTTTCCTGAATTGTTTGAACCGTTCAGAAATTGACTGATAAGATTTTCAGTTTCAGGAATAGAAAGTCTTTTTCTGACAACCTCCTTATAAACGCTCAGTTGAATGACAATGTCGGGAGTTTCTGAGATTTTTTCAAAATGTCCCAGACTGATAACAGAACTTGTAAGTCCTTGAATCAAATCGGGCAAAGCTTTTGAAAATAACTTGGCATAATGCTCTGTTTTTCTGACAGAAAGATCCTGTTCGATAATTTCTTTGCAAACTACATTCACCAAAGACAGATTTTCGACATTCACCAATGCTTTAGCATGGCCCATGGTAATTTTTTCCTCTTTGATTGCTGCCTGTATCACTGCAGGCAATTTCAAGAGCCTGAGATAATTAGAAACGGTACTTCTTTTTTTTCCGACACGTTTTGCCAGTGTTTCATGCGTGATTTTCATTTCGTCCATCAGGCGCTCGTAGGTATTGGCAATCTCAATTGAGTTAAGGTCCTGGCGTTGTATGTTTTCTATCAGTGCAAGCTCGAGCATGGCATCATCACCTGCTATACGCACATAAGCCGGCACTGTTTCAATACCTGCCATTTTACTGGCCCTAAGTCTTCTTTCACCCGAAATCAGCTGGAATCGTTCACCGCCAAGGTGACGTACGGTGATGGGTTGTATAAGTCCGTGTATTTTTATGGATTCCGATAATTCCTGCAGCGCTTCTTCCTCAAATTCAACACGTGGATTGTAAGGATTGGCTTCAATATTCGACAATGCAATTTCATTCACAGTAGTAGAAAGTTGGTTGACCAACTCTTTTTTCTCCTCTGTTTCAAGATTGGTATTCATGGTAGACAGCAATGCGCCGATTCCCAAGCCTTTATTTTTTTTCATTTTGCCTCAATAATTGATTAGGTTTGTTCATAGCCCACAAATATAGGCATTTATCAGTAATTTTTGTTTGGTTGTCTCAAATTCATATACCTAAGAAATTGTTAGATTCGGTCACTCCTTTATATTTCTAAATTCATAAATTTTGTACCAATAGAAAAACGCTTCAGGGTTGGACTTTTTGAGTTTGTTCAATTTGTTATTGAATGGCGCTTTAATTTGCAAATCTTTTATTTGAAGTGGATTTTCAAACTTAGCAATTGATGATGCATTGTACTACTTATTCTTTAATTATTATAAACAATAAAAATAGAAAGCTGGATACCTGATTTCTCAAGATCATCTATTATTTCAAAGGTTTTTACTTCGGCATCTTCTAAAGTTTCATAGTCATCTGGATTTAAATAAAGCAATGGAAGCTTGTTTAACAGTTTTTGTTTTAATTCACTTATACTTTCTGTTGAGTATTTGCGTAGCGTTTGAATAATTGAAGCAGTAAAATTGCTGTTCTCTACTTTAAATGTAATTTCTATAGGTTTATGTTATTGTTGTTTGAGTACATTTAAAATTAACTCATT
>CAMDAB010000267.1 GCA_945888475.1 Saprospira grandis DSM 2844
CGTTCGTTTAGATTGGCAGAATTATTAATTTCCAATGATATCTCCGCTAGCAACTCCTGCTGTTTCAGGTGACTTTCAAGTGCTTTCTCCTGTAATTTTTTCTCGGTTATATCTATGTTAGTACCTATCAGCTTGGTTACTTTTTTCGAAGCATCGCGTTCTGCAATGATCAGGGCTTTCAGGATTCTGGTTTCTTTGCTTTGTCCATGAATTATTCTGAATTCGAATTCAACAATATCAGTCCCTGAACCTATGAAGCTGTATGTTTTTTCAACAATAGCATCCTTATCTTCCGGATGTATGAATTTCATAAGATGCCTCAATGGTTCGACACTCATTTCTGTATCATTTGTACCGTACTGATTCAGTAATTCATAATTCCAGGTTGATTTATCCCTGAGATAATCCCTTTCCCAAATTCCGATATGGGATTTTTCAGCTATTATCTCAAATCGCTCATTAACATTCAGCAATTCATTTTTTGCAATAATTTCTGATGTGATATCGCGCTGCAATGCCACAAAACTCTGATGCCTTCCATTTTCGTCAAATATTGGGTTGATCTGCAGTGCATTGTAGTATTTTTCACCATTCTTTTTGTAGTTGGTAACAATGACTTCGACATATTCTTTGTTCTCCAAAGCATATTTCAACTTTTCGAGCGCTACCTTATCTGTATCATTTCCCTGGAGAAATTCTTTGGGCTTTTTACCTTTTACCTCTTCGAGGCTGTAGCCCGTAATGAATTCGAATGCATCATTCACCCATTCTATACGTCCAAAGGAATCGGCTACGATTACGCCATTTTTGGTTTTAATGGCAATTTGAGATAATTTCCTTAGTTCTGTTTGGGAAAGCGAAATTTCCTGAACCTGTTCTCTGATTTTATCATTTTTGCGAATATTACCCAAAAGAGATTGAACCTGTTGAGCAAAAACACTGAAAATGGTCTCATGTCTTGGTAAAAACTGCTGATAGATTGGGTCGAACTCTTTAGTGACCAAACCTAAAATATAGCATTGAATTGAGTTTGCTTCATCATTAAACTGATAAAACAATGACCTAGACAATTCAATAAATGCAGGATATTTCGTCAGACTTTCTTTGTTCAAAATAAAAGCCTTTGCTTTTTTAAGCCCGCCGGACAATTGCTCCAAATTCTGGATAAATGATTGCCTTTCATTGTCTTCTAACCTCAATCCTTCGGTAAAAAGCAGCGGTTCATTTGTATTGTCCAAAAATTTAAGCAGGACCAATCCAGACTCCACTTCAAATAAATCTACTACGGTCTCGCAAACTAACTGTAAGAATTTTTTTTCAGAGGAAACTTTAAATGCATCTTTAATAAAATCATTCAGTCTTTTGTAAAGTACCAATTCAGCATCTAACTGATCACGTGTATTTATCAGTTCTTGTTCAACAGCAGAAAAGCGGGTTACACGAAGCTGAAGCTCCCTGTAATCCGCCAATAATTTATCATATTCATGATTTCTGCCGCTCATATTAAAACTTATGCTTGATTTATCTGTAAATTACATACAATGCTGTTGTGTAATTGTGGTAGGTATTCTCACCACCCAGGCGGGCAAATTCACCAAAGCCGTACATCCCTAACCAAGGCGGACACTCGCCATTCACAAAGAAGGGGAACTGCATTCTGTTCACCAATTCTTCTTTGATGATTCGGTTGAAAAGGAATCGTCCACGGGCCAGACAGTCGGCATGAAATACTGCGACAGGTGTTTTGCCTGTATTGCGATTAGACATCTCATGAACAATTCTATCCATTTCACTGAATATCAAATCTTCGTCGCGAGTTGTAAGCCATAATTTTGTGCCTTCAGGACAGGTTGTAGCATAGTACATATCGTTTCCAACACGTTTGATAACAGCCCTCAAAATATGCTTGTTGCCATATTCTGCGGCAAGCTCAGCACTCAATTCTTCTCCAAGTGCACCGATAGGAATGGTATCGCTGCAATTAGCTTCTGCTGTTAGTCCAAGTCGTCGAGTATATTCTTCCCATGCAGGTTTGCCATTCAGTTCCTGAATCACACAACCATTAGATTTAGTAACTACAAGCGGTTCTCCAACAGCGACAAAACCATGGGTTGCCTGCGTATCGACAGTGAGGGTAGAATCGGCAAAACCAATGGCAAAGGCACCATGCTCTGTAACCTGATTATCAACTGCCTGATAGCTTATGAAGCCTTTCATATTATCGGAAGAGGTAGCACCAAAAATGGTAACTGCCTTGCCAAATACTTCTTCGAATGCCTGAATACAACGATCATTATCGATATCGATGCCCGAGGCAAGGAAATAAATCATGTTAATTCCATCCTTTTCAGCCTTCATCGATTTTGCCATTTCGAGGCTTTTTTCATAGGAGTTGTGCCCATAGATTTCATCACAGTTGGCAAGGGCAAAATCATCGCCTTTAATTGCCATCAGCGCCATATCTTTCATCGATTCGCTCACTCCTTCCTTACCTACAACACCACAACAGGAGGCAGCAACCACTCTGGCTTTTGGCGCCATTTCGATGGCCTGATCGACCATTTCCTGAAAATTATGCCCAATGGAAGCATGAAGAATAACAAGGTTGCAATCGGCATAGTTATCGCCCATTGCCGACTCCATGCATTCCATAACTGCCCTTTTTGTATTGACAATTCTTGCACTTGCTGAATAAAAATTTAACATAGATTTTAGTTTAGATGTTGATGAATGCTATAACCTAGCAAAGCTAATTAATTGAAAAAACAGCCAATGTGACAAAGATCACATTTCACTGAGATTTATAGCATTTTCTATTTCAATATTATTGTTTTGAAAAAAAGATAAATGGCTGTGACGAACGAACGAAACAGCCATTTTATTGATAATCTTAAAAATTACTCACCGAAGATTTCCTTCAATTTTTCCTCTAAGGCAGGGCCTCTTAGATTTTTAGCGATGATTACACCGTTTTTGTCTAAAAGCAGGGTTTGAGGGATGCCTGTAACCTTATATAATTGTGCAGGGGCAGAACGCCAGCCGCCCAGGTCGCTTACATGATGCCAGGAGAGCTTGTCTTCCAGAATGGCAGCTTTCCATCTTGCTCCGTCAGAATCGAGCGAAACGCCCAGCACATCGAATCCTTTACTTTTATATTTATTGTAAACCGCTACAACATTTGGATTCTCACGACGACAAGGGCCACACCAACTCGCCCAAAAATCGACCAACAATACTTTACCGCGCAGGCTTTTCAGACTTTTGGTTCCACCTTCGGGAGTTGCTGCAGAAAAATCGGGGGCTTCATCACCAATTTCTGTACTGCTTTTCAATTGAGCAATCTGCTGGTCAAGGAAATTGTCTAAAATCTGATTTTGACCTTTGTACATTTTCTGATACTGCTCGGCATAGTTCAAAAACAGTTTTTTATTGTTGGCCATTACACCAAAAGCAGCAGCCAACAAGGCCGGTTTATAATGTGGATTTTGACTGCCGACTTTAGCCAAGGTTTTATCGAGATAAGATTTTACCTGCTCTTGTGTTAAACCAACCTGTACCAAATTGGATGCATAGCTTTTAAAAGCCTCGTAGAAAAAAGCTATACGCATGTAGGAACTGTCGGCCAGATTAGCGAACTGAAAATAATTATCGCCAATGTAGTCACCCTCGGTCTGCTCCGGAGATTTTTGGTTGTTGTGAAAACTTTGGTAAGTATACAGTGCGACAATTTTAGACAACTCGGGCTGTTCTTTTTTCAAACGGTTGAACAAATCCTTACGACGAAAATCAAGTTCAGAAATTGATTTTTTGAGGGATGCCTGCTTTTCTTTATTACCTGCATTTTGCTGGAATTCGGTGAT
>CAMDAB010000268.1 GCA_945888475.1 Saprospira grandis DSM 2844
CGGTAAGAGCGAACCAATAAATCTTGCCGTCGATGCCGAAGAAATTAGTGCAACACTTATTTTGAATAGAATTCCTGAATTTAGATTTATTTGCAAGGTCATAAACAGTTCCGATAAGGAGCCTTTATCGGGCGTAAAGCTTAAAATCGTAAATAAAATCACACAAAAAACGGAATTGCACGAGACTATTTGGTCGGGCGAATTTTCAACTATGCTCGAGGGGTATAAAATGAATCAATACCTTTCTTTTGAAATTACATTCGAAAAAGAAGGTTTTCAGTCCAAAACCCTCAATTTTAATAAAGCTTTGACTGTTGAAGGAGATCAAATTTTTAACACAAGTCTCGATTCGGTAAAAGTAGAAAAGTTTGAAACGGGTATTGACATTGCAAAGGTTATTAACCTCAAACCTATTTATTTCGAAGAAGGATCCTCAAAACTGAATGCTGAGTCGACGCTAATTCTCGAACAGATTGTAAAGGTACTCAATGAGAATCCAAACATGATTATAGAAATCAATGCGCATACCGATTGCCGCGGATCTTATAACTCGAACATGGCCTTATCCGATAGTCGTGCAAAATCATGTGCTACTTATATTTCAAGCAGAATCAGCAATCCACTGCGAATCAGCGGCAAGGGTTTTGGTGAAACGAAACTGGTTAACAACTGCAGTTGCGAAGGAGCAGAAATATCTAAATGCTCAGAGAAAGAGCATGAGCAAAACAGAAGGACTGAGTTTATTATTGTGAGGATGTAATTGGTCAAAAAAGGCAGAAATCAAAAAGGAAATTTCGCTTGTGAAAATATAAAGTATTTCGTCGGAACTTCATGATAATTGGCAAAAAAACGATATAATAACAACTTTTTTGATCGAATTATCTCAGCTGTTAAATAAAAAAAGTTGAACAAGTGTATTCTACTGTAACCTACTAAGTAGAGTACGATATACAGCCCCAATAATATTTTATAATGCAATAATTAACCCAAATCCGTCATTAGAAATTCTATTACAACCCAAAATTGCTTTGGAACTAAGCACTTACTCGTTTTTTCGAGCTTGAAATAGTTGTGACTATTCCTTCACCCGAAAAAACTGTGTGAGCCCTTATTTCCTTCGCACTTTTGGCCTTCATTACGAACTCTAATGACGGAATTGGGTTAAGTTAAAAGAGGTGCAGCCTGTCAGGAATTATTTCCTTGTTCACTTTTTCTCGCATCCAAGACCATTTGAAAATTACTAACTATTGCCCCAACAACAAGATTCATGAGCAAATAAGCAGCAATTATCATCCATGAAACGTGATAAAAGGTCTTCACCCAATTTGGGACATTTGTAGCAGTTACAGTATGTTCATTAGAAGTAGTATATTTATTATTTAGCATATTATATCTTAAGTCGGTCCAGTCTTCCCCAGTTAAAATTCTGAAAAGTGTAAAAAATGCTTCTCCTATATCCCCATATGGATCAGGGTTACTTACAGTTAAATGAAGATGTTCTGTTTTGTCATAATCTGGGTTCTTAAAAAGTGTTACACCTATAATAGCATAAATGTACATTATAAGCAGAAATAGAATCCCAATGTATGAAAGGGACTTTATCGATTTAATAAGAACAGTAATTAAGATTTGAAATTCCTTTACGGCCCTTACCGAACGTGAAAGCTGAATAATTCTCAATACTCTAAGCGTAGCCCATACTGAACTTTGGCTTGAATTTTCTTCTGTTAAAATAATATCTGCAATTTCGGGTATGATGCCAAGTATGACAATCGCCACATCAAAATAATTCCATGCATCTTTAAAGTATTCAGCAGTGCTGTTTCTGCCAACCCATCTTATTATTACTTCAATCAAAAAAAATATTAAAATAATAAGTTGGATATAATGTATCCATGCAGGTGCCCAATCATAAGTCTGTATGCCAATAAATATCCCATTTAAAACAATAAGAATCAGAATAATAAAATTGAAAGAATTATTTTGAATAAGTAGTTTTGCATATCTTTTCATAATTCAATAGGCTGTTTATGGTTTGGCCCCCTATTATTCCGACAATATTACGGTTAGTAAATAAATAAAAAAAATCCGTCGTACTTTTGTAATTGCGAACAACAACCGACGGTGAGTATTATACCGAAAGTTTGGGAGGTGGACATACGTCCACCTCTTTTTTTCAATCCTTACCGGCATCGAGCCGGCAATGATTGATGCGAACAACTGCCCTCAAGCTCGTAATTCCCGAATAAGCATATAATGTGGTTTTTCAAGTTTAAATTTAACATTTTTATTTGAAATTTTATTACGTTTAACAAGACCTTTTTCCCAACATTTCCAAAAAACATTCGGTGGCAAGTATCCAATTGAGCCATGTAAACGAGTATTGTTGTACCTTTCATAAAACAGTATTAAATCAGTCTCCAATTGCTGAAATGTCCAGTATGTATTGCGATTCAGATGCTTACTTAATATGCCGTGAAAACTTTCTATATGCCCGTTTTCTTGCGGTGTGTATGGGTGTGTAAAAACCTGATGCAAATGATTTTCTTCAAAAAAATCCTGAATTGTTTTTGCTGAAAATTGAGGGCCATTGTCATTCCTGACCTCTATATGAAGCGATTTCTTTAAAGCATCTACTGTTTGCAAATGCTTTTCTATCACATGACACCAAGCATCTTTTACCTCTTCTTTACGCATTTTGTACCCAATTTTCCAATGAAGTATAACCCTTGTAAATGTATCGATAATTGTCAAAACCTGTACATGTTTTTTAGCTTCTTCTACCCATATAAGTTTTATATCCATCTCTAAAACCTGTAAAGGTGCCTCTGGGACAACTACTCTGTATTTTGCATAATTTTTTTTCTTTTCTCTATTGATCATTTCTAAAAAATTATTCTCCTTCATCAAACGATAGACTTTTTTATGATTAATCTTAAAGCCCATCAATTGAAGTTCGTACGTCATTGTGTGATATCCGCAGCTGCGATCTGGATTTTCTTTTATTAACTTAATCTCGTTAACTACCAGCGAGTTACAAACTGTGGTTTCCATTCCTTTTTCATTTAATTTTGCAGTTAATTTACTTTTAGAAGGGCCACCTTTGGATCCTGTCTGTTTATAGTAATACTGATCTTTGCTTATTTTTGCAATTTTAAGTGCCTGGTCCCTTTTCAAACCAAAAGATATGTAGCGACGCACAAGATCTTTTAGCTCGCCCAGGCTTAAGACTTTTTTTTAACATCCATCAGCATTCTGATTTCCAATTCTTTTTCTGCTACAAGCTCTTTCAGCTTTCGGTTTTCATCCTCAAGCCTCTTTAGCTCCTTAGTTTTTTCTTTAAAAACTTTCTCTCCAAAATCTTTCTCGCCTACTGATTTTAGTTCTTTTTTCCAATTGTAATAGGTTGCTGGGTAAATGCCATACTTTTCTAATGTCATTGTTACCCCTTGCTCTGAAGCTTCTTTTAAAACATTAAGCTTCTCTGTTTTTGTGAATTTTCTCTTTTCCATGTTTAAAATTACACTTTTTTTATTGTAATTTCGTAGGATTGGTTACGGGGCTTATACAGTTTATAGGTTATTGATATGCAAGATATAATATTCTATATTTCTTTTTTATTATTTTTCATTATTTAGTTAAATCATTTAAAAGAGTATATGAATTAACCGGATTTTCTTACCTTTTATTAGAACTAGTTTTATTAAATGCGACCAGTTGATCGTAGCGACTTCCATATTTGCGGTAGTACACAAAGACAAGAAAATCATTTTCAGCTTCGAAGGTGCTACCCTCCAGTTCCATTATGTTTAAATTCGACCCATCATTGTCGGTAGTTGCATAGTAATAATCATAA
>CAMDAB010000269.1 GCA_945888475.1 Saprospira grandis DSM 2844
AATTTGTCTTATCAGAAACTGAAACCTGTACATTACGAAGGGAATCTTCAGCCAATTAAAGTTGAGAGACCCAAAATAAAGCGCGCTTCAAAAGTACTTCAGGGTGTTGATATTTTTCTCGATTGGGTCGAAAAAGACGGAACCTCGAGAAATCCGGAAGTGTTAGGCAAAATAATTGACAGTCTTCCTGCGCAGAATTTGAAGTTGAAAATGATTAGTAACCGAGGCCAAAAGGTTTATCCGGATGCTAATCCTTCGACCTATTGTACCGATCACTGGCGCTGTCGCTACCTGAAAAAATCAGAAAATGCAGCTACTGAATATTCAGATATTATAAAAGTTATGGAAGTAATTACCAATGCCGGACTGAATAGCATCAAATCTGAAAATCTTTATGAAATCGATGGAGTAAGAGCATATTCTCTTGGTCAAGGAGCGTAAGCCTAGCATTCAAAGCTAAAAAAACCTTCAGGGAAATCCTGAAGGTTTTTTTTATTTCATTTAAGCGTTAAACTCTTTTGCCCATTTGGCCCTTTCGTCGGATGAGAAAGCCCAGGCAGCGCCGTTATTTTCAACAGTATTGAACATTGCATTCCAGGAATCGGGCGATACCGACTGCTCAAGAATCAGATTTCTACGCATTTCCGTTATAATGTCCAAAGGATTGATTAAGACCGGGCAAGCTTCTACGCAAGCATTGCAGTTGGTGCAGGCATGCAATTCTTCATTGCTAATGTAATCGAACAGCGATTTACCATCGTCATAGTTATCGGCTGTCAATTTGCTTACTTTATCCTTTTGATCGGCTTTGATAAACTCTGTTTTGTTGGCATCGATATTTTTACCAATTTCATCTGCTCTATCGCGTACATCCATCATAATTTTACGCGGAGAGAGTTTTTTACCGGTTAAATTTGCGGGACAACTTGCAGTACAACGACCACATTCTGTACAAGTATAGGCTGCCAGAAGTTGAGTTCTGTTTAAATCGAACACATCACTGACTCCGAATTTTGGAATTTCTGTAGTTGTTGAAGTTTCTTGACTTGGATTGAACATGGATGCCACCTCTTTCTGAATCGACTCCATGTTGGCCATCTCTCCTTTTGCATTGATGCGCGCAAAATAGGTATTCGGAAATGCCAGCATAATATGCAAATGCTTTGAATAAGGCAGGTATGCCAAAAAAGCAAAGACTACCAGAATATGTCCCCACCAGCCAATGCGCTCAGCAACTTCGAGACTTCCCTCGGAGGCCGAGCCCCAGATGCCCGACAATAGGCCACTCACCGCAAAACCATATTCATTTTTGTGCATTGCCATATCGGCAGAGTTCATTGTAAAAATGCAGGCGACCAAAACTATTTCAGCATAGAGAATAATGTTGGCGTCTAAAAAAGGCCAGCCATTAAGTTCCGATTTACGGAAACGTGGAATCTTGAGCAAGTTGCGCCTCGAAAGAAATGCAAAAGTCGCTACGAGTGCCAAAACCGAAAGAATTTCGATAAAACTGATGATAAAAGTATAAAAACCAGCAAGTAATGTATTTTCTTTCCAAAGCCCCCAAAAGAATCGGTGCTGACCACTTATTCCATCTATCACTATTTCTATCAGTTCTACCTGGGTTATTACAAATGCCACATAAACAAAAAGATGTAATATTGCTGCAACTGGTCGCTTAAACATTTTAGACTGACCAAATGCAACGAGCATCATATTTTTTAAACGTTTGGCGCCGTCTCCAGATATTTTTTCGGCCTTACCTAATCGGATATTTCTGACTAAGGCAGAATATTTTACGAAAGCGAGTGCTGAAATTGCTAAAAGTAGCACTGCAAATATTATTTGACCAACCATAATTCGATTTTTTTATGTAAATTTGACTTCTGTTGGATTAGAACTGATTGAGCATCTAATTTGTTTAGATTTAATCCGTGCCAAAAATAAATCATTTTCAACAAAAACAAGCAGCTAAATCGCTATTTTTGGCACTGCTAAACTAAAATAACTTTCTAAAGTAGTATGAAATTTGTTTTTTTAATTTTCACTGTCCTAATGCCGCTGTTATCAATTGCTCAACGGAGCAATGCTCGTATCAGTATAGATCTTTACAGACTGCTGGAAAAGGGAAACAATAATTTAGCGACTGTTGATTTATTGATTAAAGGAGACATTAATCTTATTAAAAACCTTACAAATTCTGCTAAAGGAAGGTTTAAATATTCCGTATCCGATATCGCATCTGTAAATTTGCCATTGAATTCAATTGGTACTTTTCTAGAATACCCTGAAATAAAAAGACTGGAATACCGCTACGCAAAAACAGCCGAACTTTTTTACGAGGATTCAACAGCTGAGCTAAATAACAATTTACGCCCGGTTCATAATGGAGATGGCATTTTACCCTATGGTTTCAGAGGAGAATCCGTGGTTTTGGGGATTATCGACGATGGCTTCGATTGGAGACATCCCGATCTGTTAAATAATGACAGCAGTACCAGAATTCGTTTTCTATGGGATCAGGCACATGTAAATCCAAATTTTTTCGAAGATTTTTATGCTTATGGCTCGTCATGGGACGCTTCAGAAATCGATTCCGGGCTGATTACACATAATCCAAATACACATGGTTCACATGTTCTGGGAACAGCTGCCGGAAATGCCCGTGCTGCCAATAAATTTATTGGGATTGCACCTGAATCGGAAATTGTAGCTGTTGCTATTGATGAAAGCGGAGGAAATTTTCTTGGGGCCTTTGTGGATGGCGCACACTATATTTTTTCAAAAGCAGATGAGCTGAATATGCCATGTGCCATCAATTCAAGTGTAGGCACCTATTATGGTTCGCACGATGGCAGAGACCTTTACAGTGCACTGCTCGACTCTATGTTGGCTGAAAAATCTGGCCGAACCCTTGTGCAGGCAGCAGGCAATGCCCGTCAGTTTAAAATTCATTGGCAGGCTACTAATGCAAATCAAGTCGACACATCAAGAGTGTGGTTCCAGCCGGTGCCAAGCATCTCCAAAACATTGAGTTACCTATATGCCGATACTGCCGATTTCAACAATATGAATTTTTCTTTTGAATGGATTGATCGCAATAATTTCACAGAAAAAGGCAGAACAGCTACTTTTAATATCCTAAGGGATTTTAACCTCAACGGAGGACAACCGTCCATGATTCGTGATACTTTATTTTATATCAATGGCCAAATGGTGCTGCTCACTATGTATGCAGAACAGTGGGCAGGTGTTTATGAATTATATTTTGAAATTTCGAACAGCCAAAACACAAGTGACTATTGGCAACTTACGCTCAGTGGCGAAGGAAAGGCAGATATCTGGAGTAATCAGCAGTTGATGGGTATTTCTACAATGGTCATGAATGGCAATACAAGTTTTTACAAAAATCCCGATAGCATTCAAACTATAGTCGGATACTGGACCTGTTCAGAAAATGTTATCACGGTAGCCTCTTACCAGAATATGGCTTGGATGGAAAATTATCAGGGAGACACTGTTGCCCTTTTCACGCAGGGGGCCTTGCCGCCTTGTATTTCTCACTTTTCGAGCCTGGGGCCTACCAGAGATAACAGACAAAAACCTGATCTTACTGCACCTGGTGGCCAGGTAATGTCGGCAGCAACACTTATAGCCCTCAGCAATTACAGAAACAGCGGATTTCCAAATATAGACAAAGATGGTTGGCATATAGCAGCCAGAGGCACTTCAATGGCCGCACCTATGGTTGCAGGAGCTGCCGCTTTATATTTTCAATGCAGACCCAATGCCACTTCTTTTGATTTAAAAAATGCGCTGATGAATGCTGCAAGAATTGACAGTTG
>CAMDAB010000270.1 GCA_945888475.1 Saprospira grandis DSM 2844
CATTGGATATTTGAGACCGCTGCGTTCTCGATAGAATTCTTACCGTGCTGTTATCTTGCTGTGCGCCCAATATTCGGTCGGGATAATGATTGTCGGTGCTTACACGGTAAAATTGAGCAGTGGGTTGATTGTAATAGGTACTCCAGTGATCCCCTCCGTCAAATGAAATTTGTGCGCCGCCATCATCCGCTACAATCATTCTTTTTTCATCTTTGGGGTCAATCCATAAATCGTGATGATCGCCATGTGGTGTAGGAATGCTTTTAAATGTTTTTCCAGCGTCGGTACTTTTCAGAAATTCTACATTTAAAACATACACAGTATGCTCGTTTTTCGGATCTACAAAAACCTTAGAGTAGTACCAGGCACGTTGACGAATATCATTCGTAGAATTTTGCAGTTCCCAGCTTTCGCCACCATTTTCGCTTTTGTACAAACCACCATTTTCATTTTCGATGATGGCATAAATTTTATCAGGATTGCTTGGTGCAATGGCCACTCCAATAATTCCTAGAACTGATTTATTCGGAAATCCTTTTTTATTATTTAATTTATTCCAGCTATTTCCACCGTCGGTGCTTTTCCAGAGGGCCGAACCTGCTCCACCACTTTCCATGCTGTAGGGCGTACGAATAACGGTCCAGGTGCTGGCAAATAAAACATCCGGATTTGTAGGATCCATGACTAAATCAACGGCCCCCGATTGCTTATCGCTGAATAAAACATTTTTCCATGTTTTTCCTCCGTCTGTAGTTTTAAAAACGCCGCGCTCTTCATTTGGGCCAAAGAGATGACCGATAGCAGCCACCCAAACTATATCCGGGTTTTTGGGGTGTATGACAATTCTTACTATATGCCTTGTGTCTTTTAATCCTAAATTTTTCCATGTGCGTCCGCCGTCGTTACTGCGCCAAATCCCCAAACCTTCCGATACATTTCCGCGCAGGGAGTTTTCGCCTTCGCCCACATAAATAATATCTGCATCCGAAGGCGCAATACTGATTGCACCAATGGAACCGCCAAAATACTTATCCGAAATATTTGTCCAGTTACTTCCACCGTCTTTAGTTTTCCAGACACCGCCACCGGTTGCACCCATGTAAAAAAGATTTTTTTCCTTGGCATCGCCCACTACGGCAGCACTTCTGCCACCTCTAAAAGGACCAATCTGACGATAGGAACAATGCTTAAATAAAATACTATCGCTAATGGCAATGGGGCTTTTCTTTTGCGAAAAAGCAGCGCAGGAAAGGAGTGCGAAAATCGAAAGTATCAGATATTTTTTCATCAAATTTGGATTAGAAAACATGATTTAGTAAGAGAGACTTTTTGCTTAGTCCAGAAATTAATTACCAGACCTAAATAAAAATCCCGATAAAGAAACATCAATATCGGGACTTTTTTATAAAAATGAATGCTATTATTTTGTCATAGCTTTTCCTTTTTCTACGGCAGCTTGCAGCGCTTTTAATTTATCTTCGGCCAATTGAATTTTGGCTTCAGTTTCTTTTTTAACAGCATCTGTTACTTTCTTAGCTTTTACATCGGCTTCGAGTTTTGTTTTTGCGGCAGCAATTTTTTCCTTTGCTGCGGCAATTTTCTCCTCACTGCTTTTTACAACAGTCTCCGTTTCGGTTTTTTCTTCAGCTTTGGCCTTTTCAGCATCTTCTTTAGTAGTTGAGGCTACACGGTCCTGTTTGCTTTTGCCATAGGCGTTGCCTTTGCCGGGATGTTCTTTGTCGTGCCCCTTTGCATGTCCTTTGCCCGGGTGCTCTTCTGGTTTTCCAGTTGTTTTATCCTCTTTATCGGTTTTTTCTTCCTTTTTTTCCTGGCCTTTGTTGACATTCATTTTATCATCTTTCTTATCCTGGCCATTACCATTCATTTTTTCTTCCTTTTTTTCCTTGCCATCGTTTCCTTTCATTTTATCGTCTTTCTTTGAATTGCCCTGAGCAGCAATAGAATTGAGGTTACAAAGCATAGCAATTAGAAAAATTCCTAATATATATTGTAATGTTTTCATGTTTAAAGTATTATGTGCATTAAAATTTTTTGAAATCGATTATTATTTTTTTGGTTCTAAGGCATTCACTGCATCGTCAAGTTCTGTTCCCAAGGTTTCCATTTCGCCTTGGAGATTATCCATTTCTGTAGTCAATGAATCGGCTGCTTTAATTTCTGCGGCATCTTTTTCTTTGTTTTCTGTTTGGTTTCCAGCGCAGGATGCTAAAAATACCATTGCTGACAGACAGAATAAGCACATTAGTTTTTTCATGATAAAATTTTTATTAATGATTGAAAATGTTGGGCAAAGTTAGTACTTATTTTTCTAATACAGCACAAATTTAACATATTGACCATTAAAAATTAGTACATAAAATCCTTTGGGTAAATATTGCAAATCAATTTGTTGTGGACAATTCACTTCTCTTTCGAAGATTTTAATTCCTTGCAAATTGTAAATCTCAGCGTTTCCGCTCTCTTCAAAATTCACCCAAAAACTACCATTGTTTGGATTAGGAATAACTGTAAGACTGCTTTTTTGAATCGTTTCGCTATTTGTAACTGTGAAACAATCAGTATTGTAAGTACAGCCTCCAAAACTCAATTCTGCACGATAGGAACCAGGCGGAACCGGAGAAAGGCTTGCTGAGTTTTCGCCTGGCAAAGCCAAACCGCTTGTACAATCATACCATTGATAACTGTCGGCACCAAACTGAACGCTGAGCATGTCGTTGTCATAAGTCATTGTGCTGTCGAAAACCGGATGCGGCTGTAGCGGGCAGATATTGTGCATCAGTGCCATCCATTTTGGCGCATTGCTGCTGTCGGGAACAAGGTCTATATCGTCCAGATGCCCGAAGGACCCCCAACCTGTTTCATTGATTCGGGCCAGATTATAGGCAATGGCCAGGTCGGTTCCCAATCTTTTCAGCGTATCGATTACCTCATTGTAGAGGTTGTACATGTCGGGATGAAACTGTGCATCCCAAACCGCCTGTGTATGTGGATAAATTCCAAAATCGGTCATATGCTGTCCGCCCTCATAATTGACAATTTTTTTAGCGTGGAGCGAGGCATTTCTGTAATCGGCTCTCATAGTTGAAAGCGTACTGCGCCAATAATCTCTGGAACATTGTATGATTTCTGCAGCTGTAGTAGTGGAATCGAAATTTGCCGCGCAGGCAGAACCATTATAGCTGAAGTACCAGGCCGGACTGAGATAGTCGTACTCATCAGGATTCAAATGTGCCAAAATCATTGCACCATAGGTAGGGTAGGCTCCCTGTGTATTCAAGACCCTGTGCAGTCGCGATGGCTGTTCAGAGAATTCTTCGGTCCAAATTTTGAATGCTTTGCGACAGCGTTCGGCATAGCGGCGCGGATAGGCAATGTTCTGTGGCTCATTTTGTGCAACCTCATGTGCCTGCGGAAACATCCAGTTCCAGACTTCATTGGAATACTCCAGATAAATCTCCAGATTACAGTCGAGGCTGTCACGGAACATCTTTGCCATGTTTCTGATATAATCTTCCGAAGCTGTATGCGGAATGTTTATCCAGACATTTTTCCTCGTAATATTGGCCATTTCGATGATGTATTCGTATGACATGCCGAAACGGATACTCTGCGAATAGAAATGCTTTTTCTTGCGGTCGCCCCATTCCAGCTGCGGAAAGGCAGAATTGGTAGCCAAAACATCCATAAAACGAATGGTGGAAAAGGCCTCAATTTTATCAAGAAAGACCTCGTAAAAAGGATTCTGAAGGTAATTCTGTTCGTGTTGCGGCCTTAGAATTCTGATATTTCTTACATGATTGCCCAAGGCAGATGAATCG
>CAMDAB010000271.1 GCA_945888475.1 Saprospira grandis DSM 2844
TATTGAATCAATCTTTGCGTGCCGCCATAGCCTGGAATGATGCCCAGATTCACTTCTGGCTGACCAAAACGGGCTTTTTCTCCGGCAATACGCATGTGGCAACTCATTGCCAGTTCGCAACCTCCGCCCAATGCAAAACCATTCACAGCAGCAATCACAGGCCTGTGAAAGCGTTCAATCAGGAAAAAGATGTCATGTCCGTTCTGCGCCATTTCCAGTCCACCCTGTGCATCAAGTCCGTTAAATTCGCTGATATCGGCTCCGGCAACAAATGATTTTTCCCCCGATCCTGTAAGCACTACGCCTTTGAGTCCCTGGATTTTCAGCGCATCCTGTCCGAAAAATGCCCTCAGGTCGTTCAGAGTATCTCTATTCAAGGCATTTAGTGCCTTTGGCCTGTTGATGGTTACAATTACGATTCCATCGCGGTTTTCTATAAGTAAGTTTGTGTATTCCATTTTATTTTCCTCTGTTATAGACGTTGTTAATGAATTTGGCTGCTAATTTAGTATTTTTTTTGTTTTCGTTAGAATTCTGAACTTTCAGACAGCTTTTCTTCGGATATTTTTTTAATGTTTTTACGCTTTACAATCAGTGGCCGGACCAAAGTTATCACAAAAACCAAAAAACCCAAGCCCGACAGGATGAGCGAAAGCGTCCAATAAGGTCTTGTAAAACTGAGTTCAATCTTGTGCTCCCCTGCTGGAAGCGGCAATGCCGTCATACCAAGATTGCCCCGATATAATTTTGCCGCTTTGCCATTCACTTTCACTGACCAGGAGGGATCAAAAGGCATGGCAAAGAAAACTGCCATCGCTTTTTCCAATTTAATGCGACCCTGGATATTATTTTGAGAAAATTTAGTCATTTCCATCACATGTTGCTTTCTCGCTGCTATATCGGAGGGCAGCTCATTATTTAAAGCAGCTTGCGTCAGCACTGAGGTATCGAATTTTTCCAAGCCAGCAAAAGAAGCCATATCCGCATTATCCAAGACAATTGCTTTTAGCAGGCAAACTTGCTTTTTCAGGCTACCAGCTTCCTTTGAAAGTTTATGAAAAGTGGCCGAATCCAACATTTTATTGTAAGCATAGCCAAAGGGAAGGAAGTAATTGTTCTTAAAAATTTTGACATCCCCAACCGAATCAAATACTTCATATCCAATTTGAGACAGCTCCGACTCTTTTGTCAAAATATATTTATTATGCGCCATAATCTGCAGCAAAGGTCTTTCATTTAATCCATATACCCACCTGGTCTGGGTTTCATCTTTTGGATTAATAAGATCGAGCGCGGCGAGAAAATGAATGTAGTTGATATGATTAAAAGAATGATAATTAGACGTGGAATAATATCCCTGCGCTCTACTGTCATTGAGCTGACTATGAACACCGGAAGCATAATATTTGCTGATGCGATAAAATTCGGGGTCTTTCTTTTTTAGCATTTCAACTGCATCGACCGTATAATCATTATAATAAAGCTTTTGTTTGAACTCCTGCTTACTGAGCACAGTACGATTAGTTGAACAATTAAAGGAAGATATAACTATCAACTCTAGCGTAACTAAACCCAGAAAGGCAATTCTGGTAAAATTTCGATATTTTACAAATCCTAATCCGGCAATTACAAGACTCTGAACCGTTAAAAATATCAACAAAATATTTCTTAGCCCCATATTTACGGTCATATCGCCGGGTCTAAAAAATTCAAAAGGGATGAGCAATAGCAAGAAAAGGAAGATGAATGTAATGATCAGTAGTCTTATATTTATTTTGCGTTCTTTATAAATCAAATCGAGTGCGCAAAGTCCAACAACAAGATAAGCCAGTATAAAAAACAAGGCATAAATCCTGTAATAATCCATTGTAAATAACCAGATTGCATTTCGGAAAAAGGGAAAAATTACTGGAATTGTCACCAGAATCAAACCTGCAAGATAGAGCCTTCTTTTCTTTCCGCTTGATAAGGAAATAGCCTGCGGAATGAGCAACAAAGTGAACAATCCGGAATAAAGCGCCGGTGCTTCCAAATAATTATACCAGCCAGTAAAATTAAGTACCCTCGATTCGGCATTTACATCTGCATTTCCCAATAAATCATTCGAAAACAATCGGGCAATTACGGTAAAGTTATGTTTTGCATCCGCCAGCGCAAATGGAAATCTGCTGAGTAATTTTTCAAAATTTGCCGAATCGCCTGCCACCCTCGGTGAATGCATCATCTGATCGATGGTACTGAACAGCAGTACTGAGCTCATTAAAACGCCCAAGGCTCCCCAGACTGCCATCTGAAAATAACTATTGAGAAATTTTTTAGGTTGCCATCCGTACTCGTCAATCAGTCTGAATGTACTGTAAACCAAGATAAGCAATGCCCCTAAATAGAGATAAAATGAAATATCGCAGGCCAGATAAAAAACCGCAATGGTAAATAGCCAGCAAGATTTTTTCTGAAAAAGTCTTTCAAATCCAAGCAATAATGCAGCAATATATACTCCCTGAGTTGAAAAAACATACCATCCGCTGCCAACCATCATAAATCCGCAAAAGGCATAGGCCAATCCGCCCACCAATGAACTGTGATGGGTAAAAGACAATATCCTCAGGTATTTATAAAAAAGCAAACCGGCTAAAAAAAACTTGAGAACTTCCATCCAGGCAATGCCATATGCCAGAAGCTTAGGATCGAAAAGGTAAAGGATACACATAAAAGGGTCTCCGATGCTCAATGGCAACATATTCTGTCCCATTCCCTGATTAAAACTCCAGGCTGGAATGCCTTCTTCCCTTAGATAATTCGACACATTCAGCATCTGGGGATAGTAATAATTGAGTGTATCGCTGCCGATGTCCTTAAAAAGATAGAGGCTATCCCCAAAAAGGTAGCCCCAAAAAAGTATCATCAATGCAACCAATAGCAAAGCTGCCATCAGATAAGCCGACTTATTAGCCAAAACAGCTTCAAAAAAATCACTGACTACTTTAGGGGCTTGAATCTGCTGGCTTTCAATTAAAACATCTTGCTGCTTTAATTCGGTCAGTTTCGGCAGCTGTTTGTCATTGTTGTTGTCGGCCATATATTTAGGGTCGGAGTTCAGGTCTGCTCTTGAGAGAAGAAAAAGTGAGATTCAATGAAATCGACTTTTTGTGGCAAAGAATTATGTGGGGTGTAAAAAATTTGTGGAGGTAATTCCCATCCAAATCTTTAAAATCGTATCGATTTACAACACGAAAATAGTATTTTTTTGCTGCTTTGGTGGAAAAAGTTAGCTGAAATAACTTTAGGCAGTTATTTGGTAAATTTTTATTCAATTATTTCGCTGTTTCTGCTTCTAGAAAAGAACTAAGTTTTATATTTGTTACAAATAAAATTTTGAAAAATTGAAAGTAGTCATTTTTGCAGGTGGTCTTGGTACAAGACTGATGGAAGAAACCGAAGCTAGGCCAAAACCAATGGTTGAAATTGGCGGAAAGCCCATATTATGGCATATATTAAAAATATATTCTCATTTCGGATATAATGATTTTGTCATTTGTCTTGGTTATAAACAGGCTTACATTAAAGAATACTTCCTTAATTATTACCTTCACAATTCAGACATAACTGTAGATCTAGCACAAAATAGTGTTGATGTACATCAGGCGCAAAATGAAAAATTCAAAATAACCCTGGTAGATACAGGTTATCATACCAATACTGCTGGCCGCCTTCAAAGAATTAAAAAATATGTCGATGGGGAAACCTTTATGCTAACTTACGGTGATGGAGTTGCTGATATTGATATCAAACAGCTGCTAAATTATCACAAGTCGATGGGTAAGCT
>CAMDAB010000272.1 GCA_945888475.1 Saprospira grandis DSM 2844
GCAGTTGTATATACCGACAGTACTGGTGGCACTCTAATCAGCACTTGCAATTCAATTATCTACATTGTTGACCAAACAAATGTTTGCGGAAGCGGCAATACAAACCAGCCACAGGCCAACTGTGTAAATTCACTAAATTTGAACCTTTCAGCAACGAATGGTTATGTAATACTTACGCCTCAAATGTTGAACAACGGCAGCGTAAATGCCAATTCAATGTGGTTGCTTGACAGCAACGGCAATTATCATTCTATATACACTTTTGGTTGCAACGATATTGGAACATATCAATACTTCCTGGTTGTTTCTAGTGGTAATGTTCCTGGAACTGTAAATGCCCTTATTGATACTTGTTCAGTGATTGTTACGGTTACAGACTCAAGCAATGTTTGTGGTGGTGGTCAAGGTGGATACACAGTTGTAGATTCAGTTGGTCCAAGCGCGAATTGCAATGGTGCATGCACTGGATTTTTCTACTTCGACCAAATTATTTTAGCAAATGGCACAGTTGCTCCTCAGCCATATACTGTTGTATGGCAAAATAACATTGTAAGCAATCTGATTACAGGTCTTTGTCCCAACACTACTTACAGCGTTACGATTTATGACTCTCTGCAAAATGCTTATCAGCATAGCTTCTATGTAGGTTGCAACAGCACAACTCCTAACAATTGTTTTGATTCAAGCCTTGTAAATCCAAGTATTAGCTGTCCAACTAACTATGCACCTGTATGCGGTTGCAATGGCGTTACCTACATCAACTCATGCATTGCTCAATACAGTGCCGGTTTAACATCCTGGACAAATGGACCTTGTGGTGGCAATAGTGGCGGCAGCAACAACTACACTGTACAGACGACTGGAAGTGGTTGCGATAGCAGCTGCACAGGTAGCATCACTATTAGTTTCCCAACAGCTACGCCAAACAATGTTTACACTTTATTATGGAACGATGGCTTTGCGCAAACAGGCAGTGGTGCACCAACTGGTGGCGTAAGTTTTGTGAGAAACAATATATGTGCTGGAGTTTTTGTTGCCACTGTCAGTACCAATAATTTCAGCTCACCTTTCTCCATTACTGCTGTAGTTGGAACAGCACAGGGTTGTGTATGGCCTGGCGACACAGATGACAATACCACAGCAAATAACTGGGACCTTCTGCCAATTGCCTTAACACATGGAGAATCAGGTCTGACAAGACCAAATGCTAATATCAGCTGGACTGGTCAATATGCAAGTAATTGGCAAACTGTGAGCCCGATTGCAAATCTGCCAAACTATAAGCACATCGATTGCAATGGTGATGGTATCATCAACCAAAATGACCTCACAGCAATTCAGCAGAACTACGGAAGCAGTTACTATCGCAGCAGCAGCTCCATGACAGGTAACATTCCATTCTTTGTTCCTTCTGTATCTGCCAATGAGGGCGACCGTCTGACATTGCCTATCAATCTGGGCACTGCTGCTGAGCCTGCTGCAGATGTATATGGTGTTGCCTTTACAATCGAGTACGACCCCGAGATGGTAGAAGCCGGAAGTGTAAGTGTAGATTATCCACAAAGCTGGATGGGTACAAACCTACTCGATATCCAATACGATTTCAGCCAATTGGGCAAAATTGAAGTGGCTGTTGCAAGAAGAGATCGTCTAAACAATAGCGGCTTCGGTGAAATTGGTAGATTTAACTTTACGATTCGCGATGATATTCTCCGTAGCAGCACTACCCGCACAATGGATATGAACATCAGCAATATCCGTCTGATTGACAATGCGAATACCGAAATTGGCACCAATCCGCAGGTCGGAACAGTAACGGTAACCTTGCTTTCAGGTACTGAGGCTGTTGACAACTACAGCGTAGAACTCTTCCCCAACCCTGCCAAAGACCAATTCAATGTTCGCGTTCTGAATGCATCACTTGAAACTGTAACTATTTACAATGTAAACGGACAGCTTGTAAACCTGACAGAAAACATCAACAGCAACAGCTTAACATTGCCTGTTAATGAACTTGCACGCGGTGTTTACATGGTTCAAATCAAAACCGACAAAGGTCTTGAAAACCGTAAACTAGTGATTGAATAATTTGAAAGAAATGCTTTGTACAAAAGGTTGCTCTACTCGGGCAACCTTTTTTTGTATAATTGTCCCTAAATTATTTTTCATGACAATGCAAAATTTGATATCTTTGAATCCTGAGAAGTTTCATTTGAATCTTTTACATACTTTTATGATTATTTGATTAACGATATTTAGCATTCAATATAAATTAAACGTAATGAGAATAGCCTTATTTCTGATACTACTTTCAAGCTGTTTTAACCTGACAGCACAAGACAGTAGTAGTATAAAACCGGCAGTAGTAATGATTGACCTTGCTTATGGTATGCAAGAGCCGGGGGGTACCATGAAAAAAGATTTTTATTACAATTTTAATATCGGAGCAAGGATAGCCTATCTTAGTCCCCGAAACTGGATATTTTCCGTTGGAGGCGAATGGCTTTTTCAGGACCTTGTAAAAACAGATGTTCTGAAACCACTGCGTGAATCGAACGGACATATTGTTGAGACGACAGGTAGAATGGGGCTTACACAGCTTGGACAGAGAGGCTTTATGGTACTTGGGCAAGCTGGCAAACTTATACAACTTGGCAAAAGAAGCAGGGTACACAATCTTGAATTACGATTTGGTGCCGGTTACCTGCAACATTGGTTTCGCATCCGATTATTAGGGCGCCCCGAGGAACTTCCGCCTCTTTTCGAGGACTATAAAAAAGGCTACGACCGCCTCACTTCCGGTATTGCACTCAACCAATATATAGGCTACCGATATATGAGCCCCTCAAAGTTGGTAAATCTATTCATTGGCCTCGACTTTACCCAGGGCTTTACCCGCAATCGACGTTTTTGGAATTTCGATACAAGAATGGCCGATAATTCACTACACTACGACATTTTAACGGGCTTTAGAGCTGGATTCTGCATCCCAATTTTTATCTATTCGGAAAGTAGTACCTTGAACGAAAATCTGCAGTTTTATTAAATCTAAATGGGCTTATCCGTTTTTCTGTACAGTTTGGTTACCCGAATTTATTTTGGGGCTATTTATTTATTTTCCTTCTTTAAAACGAAAGCAAAGCTTTGGATTGAGGGACGAAAAAATATTTTTTATTCCCTCGAAACAAAAATAAGTAAGTGCAGACCAGAACAAAAAAGGTACTGGTTTCATTGTGCATCTGTTGGTGAGTTTGAACAAGGTCGCCCACTCATAGAAGCTGTAAAAAAACAGAATCCTGATGCTTTTGTAATCTTAAGTTTCTTTTCTCCATCGGGTTATGAGCTTCGAAAGCATTATTCTGGAGCAGATCTCATTACTTACCTGCCGGCCGATAACAGACATAATGCTGATAGATGGTTTAATATTTTAAAACCTGAAAAGGTATTCTTTATCAAATATGAATTTTGGTATTTTTTCCTAAAAGAAGCCCAACGAAGTAAAACTGAGTTATACCTTGTGTCGGCACATTTCAGAAAAGAGCAACTTTTTTTTAGCTATTTTGGGAAGTTACAACGCGAAATGCTTCGTTGTTTTACCTATATATTTGTACAAGAAAATTCCTCTGAAATTTTGCTTAAAAGTATTGGCATTGAAAATGTAATCATTAGTGGCGATACTCGTTTAGACAGAGTTTTGGAAATAAAATCGGAAGGAATTCCATTGCCTTTGATTCATAAATTCAAAGGCAAGCATAAAGTTTTGGTATGCGGCAGTAGCTGGCCAACTGATGAGAAATTAGTTTACAATTTATGGCAAAACTACCT
>CAMDAB010000273.1 GCA_945888475.1 Saprospira grandis DSM 2844
GGAAAGGGCCGCATTTACAACAGCGTAAGAAATTTCAATACCTTTGATCAGCTCTTACCAACTTTTGGCTATCCACCGAGCGACAACCTGCTACTTTCGCAACTTGGCTCTGATGCCCCTATCATCCCGGTAGGTCGTCTGGCTGCAACAAGCGGAGACCAGGTAAGTTTATATTTGCAAAAAATCAGGGATGTAGAAAGCCAACAATCGCAGGCTCAAACACTTGAAGACCGAGGATGGATGAAAAATGTGATACATCTGGGCGGAGGTTCGAACAGTGCGCAACAAACCCTCATTCGACAGAACCTCGATGCCATGAAAGATATCATTGAAGGGCCACGCTATGGCGGTGATGTTACCTCTTTTTTCAAAACTTCGAGCAATCCCATTCAAGCTGCACAGTCGGCTTATCTCGATTCCATGATTAACAGCGGTGTATCACTGGTCACCTTTTTCGGTCACTCCTCTGCCAATAGTTTCGATTTCAACCTTGACAGGCCAGAAAACTATAACAACTATCAAAAATATCCAATGTTCATTTCTTTAGGATGTTACGGTGGTACTATATTTGAAGATGGCACAAGAATCAGCGAAGAATTTATTTTTGAACCAGATGCCGGGGCAAGTGTGTTTTTCGCTTCGGTAGGTGCTGCAGCCCTCAATGCACTCAATACTTTTGCAAATATTTATTATACCAAAATTAGCGGTCCTGATTTTGGCAAAGGTGCGGCAGCGGGTGCAAAATCCACAATTGAACAGCTACAAAACTCAGGCGGCTATGGCACAATCATACAAATGGGCGCTCAGTACATGTGTTATCATGGTGACCCTGCTTTCAAACTGAATACCCGACTAAGGCCCGATTACTTTATCAATGAGCCGCTGGTTAGTCATAGTCCCAGTCCGGTAAGTACCCAAATGAGTACATTCGATCTAAACCTGGATATTTATAACCTTGGCGAAGCCATTGACACAGTTTTTTACATTGAAATTAACAGGGAATATCCAAACGGGCAGACAGATTTTGTAAGCAGACAACAAATCAATGCTCCTTACCATCACCAGCGCATAACAGTAGAAGTACCTGTTGGCGGTCAACAAGCCCTTGGTATTAATTTCTTCGAAATAAAAATAGACGCCGATGAAGAAGTTTCAGAATCACCTAATCCCGCAGCAGAACAAAACAACATAGTCATCAGATATCCAGTACAGATAATATCCGATGCCATTATTCCAGTATATCCTACCGAATTTGCCATTGTGCCCGAACAAGCTATTACATTAAAAGCCTCTACTGGTAACACTTTTGCAAATATTCAAAACTATCGAATTCAAATTGATACGACAGAGTATTTCAACAGCCCGCTGTTCAGAGAAACTACACTAAGCCAGGCAGGTGGTCTTGTGGAATGGGCCCCTTCTTTTAGCTATATTGACAGTGTAGTTTACTATTGGAGGGTGAGTATTGATTCTATCGACCCTGTAGTTGGTTTCGACTGGACTGGAAGCTCATTTATATTTATCGATGGTAGCTATCCCGGATGGAATCAATCGCACTATTTCCAATACAAAAAAGATGAATACAGAAATATAGAGTTGAATGAACCTTACCGAAAATTTGAGTTTTTAAGTTCTTTACAAGAAATAACCCTTACAAACGGTTTCACTCCCACCCCATTGCATCCCGAGCTGCTATCAACCTACCTAAATGGCGTATTGATGGACAGATGTCGCTGTTTTCAAAATCGTGGCGTGTATGTAACGGTTATCGATTCTGCTAATCTGGGCATTTGGGAAAACCCCTCCGGAAGCAATCTTTTTGGGTCCATCAACTGCGACCCGGGAGGGAGGACTGCTTATTCATTTTTATTCGAAACCGATATACCTGCCAAGCGTACGGCTTTTGAAAATTTCCTGAGAGACAGTATTCCCGACGGCTATTTTGTCATTCTATATAGTTTAAATGATTCAGATGCCGACAATTGGCCTAGCAGCCTTTTGAGCCTTCTTCAAAACGAAGGTTCTGCACAGATTGGAACTGTTGCTGCTTCACAGGGTGGGCTTCCATGGGCATTTTACTACCAGAAAAATAATCCTGCTTTTGCCTACAGAACTGAATCTTTGGGAATTAATACCTCAGAAGTTATTAGCCTTTCGGCACTCATTCCAGGCACCTGGAACAGTGGAAATCTCAATTCAACAATTATTGGACCTGCACTCAACTGGTATTCTTTTCATCAGCGCAATCATAGTGCCGATGGAATTTTGAACGACATTGTCAGCTTCGACATTTACGGTCTCGACAGCACAAAAACCAATAAAACATTGCTGATGGCAGGCATTACAGGACCCGATACCATTCTGAACAATATCAGTGCAGTCACTTATCCTTATCTGCAACTGAGCTGGAATACCAAAGATGTGGTAAATGAAAGTTCGGCTCAACTCAATTACTGGAGAATTTTGGGCGATCTTGCCCCCGAAGCCGCCCTACGTCCCGAACTTTTCAATATTGTTCAATTCGATACCGTACAACAGGGCATGCAATTTAATTTTCAGGTCATGATGCAAAATATCAGTGCTGTAGACATGGATAGTATGCTGATTAAATATCAGATAGTTGGACAAAATCCTACCTACAAAAGACTGGCCGAACTGACTGCAGGGGATACGATGAGAACACCACTACTGTCTTTAGAAACAACTAATCTTTCTGGCCTACAATACCTTTTTGTAGAAATCAATCCGGATAACGACCAAAGAGAGATGCACCATTTTAATAACATTGCGCTCATTCCATTTTTTGTACAGACCGATATTATCAATCCGCTGTTGGACGTCACCTTCGATGGTGTTCGTATTATGAACGGAGATTTAGTTTCAGGTAAGCCACAGATTGTAGTATCGCTAACTGATGAAAACCTTTGGCTGGGTCTGGATGAATTGGAAGATTTTAAAATCATTTTGCGTCATCCGAATTTCCAGAATGGAGAAACGGAATTAAGCCCTACTGCCGCTGTTGTAAGAAATCTGGTTTTCCTTCCTGCCGATGCTACCAATCTGGTAGTAGAAAATAAAGCACAGATTGTGATGGACCTTGACTTGCCCTGGGATGGCGAATATACGCTCTTTGTGAGTGCAACTGATAAGTCGGGCAATAATTCGGGAACATTGGATTACAGTGTCGATTTCGATGTTATCAATGCTTCTATGATTTCAAATGTACTGAATTATCCAAATCCTTTTACCACATCAACCCAATTTGTATTCACACTTACTGGTCGGGAACTTCCAGAATATATGAAAATTCAGATTTATACCATTAGCGGCAAGGTGGTTAAAGAAATTGGGCTCAATGAACTGGGACCTATTCATATCGGCATTAATCGTACACAATATGCATGGGATGGAACCGATCAATTCGGTGACCGTTTGGCAAATGGTGTTTACCTGTACAGAGTGATTGCTAAAATGCGCAAAGAGGACGAAGCAGAGATGAAACTTTTTACGAACCGTATCAGCTCAATGTTCCGAAACGGTTTTGGTAAGATGTATTTGATGAGATAGGAAGGAGGAAAGAAACGAAGAGGAAAGATTTTTTCAATTTGAAAATTAGTTAATCCGATAGCTATCGGATTGAAAATTTGAAAATAAAATTCGTCATCGCGAAGCGAAACCGATCTCGTCCGGCAGACGAGACCAAACGGCCTTTATGAAAAACAAAACCAACAGAGCGCGGTATTTTAATGCCGAAACAGAATAAAGATCGAAAGAAACGAAGAGAAAAGAAACGAAGTTCCGCGTAGCGAATTTTTCCAAA
>CAMDAB010000274.1 GCA_945888475.1 Saprospira grandis DSM 2844
AATGTCGCCAATAATGCCAAATACATCGATTCAATAAAGATTGGAAAAATTCCTTCAGAAATTGAAATACTTACAAAAGCAGAGCAGTACAATGAATTTATTATGACCTCCTTTAGAACCAAATGGGGCGCAAATCCAAAAAAAATTGAGGCACAGTGGGGAACTGAACAAATGAACGATTTCCTGAAATTAGCAGATAGTTTTGTCAGTAAGGGTCAGATAAAGAATGAACAGGGCATATACATCCTTACAAACAGCGGAAAACTAATGGCAGACGGTATTATGGCGGAGTTTTTTATTTAAAACAAAAGGATGAAAGGATGAAAGAATGAAAGGGTGAAAGGGTGAAGTTTATCGTCTAAAGTCTAGCATCTAAAGTCTATCGTCAAAGTCTAGCGTCTAGCATCTATCGTCTAAAGTCTAAAGTCTATCGTCTAAAACCCTAATTTTCCTTCATCTCTTTCAATAAAATCCAACGATCCTTGCTGAGCATTGCTGCGTAGGTATCTGTATTTTGTCCAAGAATTGGGGCAGCCTCTTCGAGCAGGGCTCTGATACTGTTCTGTGCATTTTTGGTATCGCCCGACATCAGGAGTGAAAAGGCCTTGCCCGACCAGTTGTCATAATAATACATCAGGTTTTCCGGTTTGCTGTATTTTTTACCCATTTTGAGTCTGCCATCGTAAATTTCGATGCTTTTTTGGTAACATTTTTTAGCCTCGGCAGAATCGCCGCTAAGGTCAGAAAATATACCAACAGCCTGCCATCCTTCGGCTAATTCGGGCTCCACTTTGAGTCGACGACGCATAAGTTCTAATGCTTTCAACGTGTCGCCCTTTTCCAAATAAACGGCCGAAAGGTTAGACATGGCCATTCCATAATCAGGGTCTAGTTTCAAGGCTTCTGTCAGCATCGAAAATGCCTGATTTATCAGCTTTAGTCTTTCAAAATCGTCCAGTGTTGGGTCCTGTTGAGCTCTGACCTGAAGTACCGCTGCAGAATCGCTGAGCATCGCAGCTTTTTGATTTTTGGGTTTGTAAGCAGCTGGGGGCAGCCAGCCAAATTCTGAGTTTTTTTGTGCTGAATCGGAGGACTTATTTGCTTTTTGACAAGCATAAACTGTTGCCAAAATGACTATCAATGACAAAAATAATTTCATGTGTTTTTTGCAAATTTAATTTTATTTATGAAGATCTATCTTGAGTGTAGATGATTATTTTTAGCCGTATCAAAAACATTTATAACATTAGCATACATTTACAAAGTTGAGTAATTATTTTAAAAAAAATATTTGTTGAAAATCAATTTTATACTTACTTTGTAAACTATTTAAATTTTGGAATTAATTCGGTGTACTTTGTATCAGTTTTGCTATATTTTACCTATTAAAACGCACTTTTTTTATATCCTTGTTTTGTGGTTAATAGCAATAAATTTTAAGCATTAAAAAATAATTAATATGCCTGCTTACGAAAAAGAATCTGAGGAAAATCTGTCGAACCAATCATCTGTAAATGCTGACAACACTGGTAAAAATAGTGCTGTAAATGAAACAGGTTTTATGGATAACACGCCGGAGGCAGGGCCTATACGAATGAATGGCTATTTGGCGGAAGAACCTTAGGTGGTACTCCAGAGGCTATTATTAACGCTATGTCACTTGAAGAATTTAAAAATAATGTGAGTAGTGGAGTGATAGAAATAGAACTCGTTAATTTTATAGGCCCCGGACAAGCTGAAAAACAGAAAATATCTAGTATTTAAATATGTTTGAACTTATTTCTAAAATCTGAAGTCTGTCAAAGATAGACATACCTTACAAAGAATTTTATCTTATTTCGTTGAGGGCGTATTGTTTAGACTAAGAACAGATTTTATGCAAAAATGTAAATTGCCAAATTACTAAAACAAAAAATTATGCCCCAAGGTGAAAAAGTCTTAAATGAAGACAATATGCAGCAATCCTCTGTAAACGCAGGAAATACTGGTAAGAATAAAACTAATGCTAATCAGACTGGCTTTGTTGACAACACCGATGCAGCTGCAAATGCCAAAAAACTCAAGGAACAGTTGAGCGCAAAAGGCCCTCAGCAGATGAAGCAGGAAATGGCTGAAAGGGTTCAAAATGGACAAGGTGGATTAGAGCCAATAGCAGAGGAATCTCCTTTGGATTTATTGGGAGAATCTATGATGGAGCCTGGATTCATAGATGCATTAAGTTCTGATCAGGCAATGGAAATTTTAAAAAATAACTTTGGCTCCAACTGGTTTCATGCTAAGGATGTATTGCTTATGGACAAATGGGATAATGTAAATCCCGGTCATGCCAATGGAATGGCTCTTATGAACAAACTGATTCTGCTCCGAACCGAAACCTGGAAGCGCTTTGTTGACCAAACAATTGGTCAAATTATTGCTGAAGTAAATGCCCAAAAAGATGAGCCCGGTTTCGAAGAAATTGAAACACCTGCAGAAGTAGCAGAAAATCTAAAACTGGGGGTTCCGGCCGGATCGGATGCCCTTACCGCAGATATAGACATTCCGCTTAAAGGAAAAAATACAGAAGTTGGTCTGCGAATGCTCAATCAAGCTTTCTTCAATACTTTTGGAGTTGAATCTGGAACCTTGTTCGATATCAATCTTTATGCTTCAGACTGGATGTTTTCTGGCGATCAAGTTGCTGGAAAAAAAGGTGTTGTTACCTATACCCCAAGAGAAGAAGAAAAACTAAGTCCGGAGGGAATGGTAGAAAAGGATGATCAAAACGAAATCTGGTCTATGGTGAAAATTCGCCGCAATATGACAGACAATGCTGAATGGGCTGAATATAAATCCACTATTCTTTCTCAAATTACAGATGATAGGGAGCGTCAGGAAACGGCGAAAAAATGTGCTGTTGTAGAAAAAGAATTTGCAAAATTCGACGCTTCTGTAAAAGAAAGAATTGATTTGATGTATGGAGCTACTTTCGATGAAATGGATCATTACAGTCAAGATGCTGCAACAACATCGGCATCCAATAGAATTTATGAGGAACAAGTAATGAAAGTAAAAGAAATGCGCATTGAAATCAAACGATTGAAGGCACTTGATGCTGGTCCTGAAGTATTAGAACCAATGGTATTGGCCATGCATGATACTGTTGCAAGAGGATTGACTTATGCTAATGAAGTCTATGCTACTCAAGGCGCAGTTTTACACACTGTTTATGGTAAGCAGGGCGCGGTAAAAAAAGCAGCTGATATCAAATCAGGTGATGAGAAAATAAACCCCCAAATGGCTGGTGTGAAGAAACAATCCGATATTACAGACGTAAAATATAATCTGCGAAAAGAAATGTATCTTCAATCTGCTAATGAAAATGTAGGTGATACACTGCATGCACTTAAACATTATAAAGAAAATGGCCCTTATGGAACTTATCGAGCCGGAAAATACCTCGATAGATTGGTCGAGGCAACGGTCTTTTTATTAGGTGAAGATGTTGCTAAACAATTACCTAACTACAAGATATTGGCAGAAATAGCAAAGAATGCTGTGAAAGAGAAAAAAGGTAATGATCCTAAAATCAATGCAGGAAATGATCCTAAGCAGGTTACCGTTTCAGGCTCTTATTTCAAAGGCAAAACAGGAAAAGACTTAGCCAAAATTAAAGCTATGACACTTGCTTTTGGTTCAGCAATGACTATTGCACATAAAAATCAAAAAACAGAAACAGAATAAGCCGGCCTTTGCCCATTAGTTTTAAAAATGACATTCGCTGTCTTAATAACCTAAAAAAATATGTATAACTGGATTGAGCTTTTGA
>CAMDAB010000275.1 GCA_945888475.1 Saprospira grandis DSM 2844
GGGTAACGTAAGTTTTTATCAATGTAATTTTCTAGATCAGAAAAGCTAGCTTGAATAGTTGCCTTGTTGGAGTTTTCCATTGTTTTAGCACTCTCCTCAGAAGCCTTCTGGTAAGCGCGGTCAGGAAGTGGCGCACCTTCTGCATTCCAACGTTTCCATGTCCCTACTTTCATTCCTTTGTGATAATCACCCTCGGCTTCTTTGTTTCCGTTTTGGTTATAAAATACAAAATGACCATGGGGCATCTCCAATTTTTCATCCATGTACTTGCCTGTCATGAATAACTGACCGCCCAGGAAAGTTATGGTTACATCGTACATGCCGTCTTTCAATGTTGAAGTTCTGGTGTAGGAGGAAACCGACTCTTCCTCGATGACAACGAATTCACTGTTCAGATATTCTTTTTTCTGTCCCCAGGAGGTGAGGCAAAAAGAAGAAAAAACGAGGGCGATGAATAGACTACGCATGGCTAGAAAATTTAGTGACGAAGATAACTAAAATATGCGCGAAGCGGAAATTTATACGACTTTTGCGGAATGGATTATCAGTTTGAGCGGGAGTGGTTGGAAACCTTAAAGCGCATCGGGGAGAAATTTGACATGGGGCAACCTGATTTAACAGCTGTTATCTTTTTGGTCGGATTGCAGGAATTGCAACAGTTTGACAAGGTTTTTAAGAAGGACGAAAAAGTGGGAATCATGCACATCGGGATTTGTTCATTATTGATTCCCTATGGTTATTACACTTTTATCGGACGTGATGAAGAAGGCTGGCCCCATTTTGAACGACAGGAGGATCTTCCTGAATTGTCCCCTGCTGAACAAGATCGTCTGATGCGCGAGGCCGTGATGCGGTATTTTGAGGGGATTGATTGAATTAGTCTCTTTATACTGCACTTTTGTCACTTTTACTTGAATGGGATAAATTTACTTTTACTTCTACTTCATTGGTGTCTGATTGAAGTAGCGTTTTGAATGGTGTGATAAAAAGATCAAATAGCTTAATTAGAAAAGCAGACGTAAAGTTTGACTCGATAAAGAGTTATTTAAAGTTTCTGGAAGAGTGATGAATTCGCAATATCACAACTTTGTCTATGTATTTTTTATAGAAAATTCTATAGTTTCCAAAGATGAGTTCCCTTATGTTTGGGTTGTTTGTTTCAGGGACAATTCTCCCAGATAATGGATGATCGATTAATTGGTCAACTCTGAGAATGATTTGGTTAATGAACCGATTGGCATATACCTCAGAGTCTTGGCAAATGAAATTGTAAATAACCTTCAAATCTGAAATTGATTTTTTGGTCCATTTTATTTTTTCCATTCAGAAATCAATTTCTTCACTTCTGAGTGATTCATTAAATCACCTTTTTCAGCCTCGAACAATCCATGTTCAATTTTATCCAAGACAAGAAGACGCTCTATCAATTCATCTAGATTGAAGTCGTTGGGTAAGGATTTTAAAGTTTCGAGTATTGTAGATTTTTGCATATAGTTACGAAGGTAAGAATAATCTTCTGTTATGAAAAGCTATTGATACCATTGTTCAACAGCTAGGTTGAGATTTCTATTTCAATCCCTAAACCGCTCCTCTCTCACCTCCAACCCCTGAAAGAAATTCCGTAAAATCTGATTGTTGCACTCCACGTATTGGCGTTGAGAAGGGTTGCGGAAAAAGGCGCTAAGTTCATGCTTGCTGAGATGAGTTTCAACGGATGCCAAAATCTGGATGATATCCTCATCTATTAAGTTCAAGGCAATGCGCATTTTTCTAAAAATAATGTTGTTGGAAAGGCGCTTTTCAGGAACGGGTTGCGGTCCTTCCTTTTTTCCTCTTTTTAGCACGATGAAGCCGTTGAGAAAAGTAGCCAACGTCTCGTCTGACATCGGAACATAATCTTCATGATCTTCTTTGTTGAGCCATCCGATGACTTGGTGACGCTTGACCTCGGCACCCACCAACCGAAAAACATCCATGATGTCATGATCAGAGAAATTAAAAATAAATCGGATGCGGCGGAAGATGCTGTTGTTGGTCATTGTTTTAATATGCGTATTGTCATGCTAATGTACAGCTGGAAAAGAGCTTTGCTTATTTCTTTTTGAATGGTTTAATTTTTTGGGTTTTTGATTTTGAAGGTAGAAAGTTTTCTGAAGTAACGATGTTTTCGCCAGATTGTAATTCAAGAGCTTTGCGCGCATCTCCTGCAATTTTCCCACCTTGTTTGGCAGCTTTTTTATTTTCGGTAAAACCTAGGGGATTTTTTTTCTTGACGATTTCGGTTGTAGAAGCTTCACCCAACATTGAGAAAATCAGTTCTAGATCAGTCATGTGGTCTCTAAGGTTTTGACTTTTCAGTCCTTTTATTTTTTTATGGTCTGAGGGAATTACCCCAAATGTGGCCTTGGAAATTTCAGCAGTGAGTATGGCAAATTCGATTTTTTCTTTGATACCCCTATTTTTCCACTCTTCGGTCAATTCTTCTCTGATGGCAATACTGCGCATTCGCTTTTCAATCCAGTCATCGGGGTAGCCCTTAAGTTTAAAAAGTTCTCTTGTGCGCTGAGTGGCAATTTCAGGGTTTTCAATTTCTTCGAGCCTTTCAGCTCCTACTTTTGCTAACCAAAGCTTAAAGGGTTCTGCTTTTGAAGAAGGAATTGACTGAATTATCCTAAATAATCCTTTTGTATTTGACGCTTGAACTTTGCGGGTTTTACCATCAACCGCAGTCATTTCAACCAGGGTACAAATTGTACCCCAGTTGGATTTAAGCGAGGCATCTCGACTCAACATTCGCTTGATATATTGTTTAACATCTACACTGTTTGTTAATACTTGAACCACATCTTGAATAGAAAAAAACCACTGTTGTTCCATTTCATTCCATTCGGAACGTATTTTTTTATCTTCGAATAGTTTTATTTTTTCCATGATTTGTCTTTTGCTTTTTTGGTTATAGTTCGTTATAAACAATTCAAGTGAATTTGACTTTCTTCTTATATATGAGTTTCAATTCCTGTTGATCAATACTCTTAACCACGGAACTTGAATTTCGGAATCCAATATCAATCTTGATTTTCAACTTTTCTTCAGCTTGATATTGAACGTCTGCTAGCTCAAAGTAGCTGAACCCATGGTCAGCCTCGATGACAATGTCGATGTCACTGCTTTCATTATTTTCACCTCTTGCAAATGATCCAAATACCCAAGCTTTCTGGATGGATTGGAATTTTTTGAAGATCGTTCTTAAGGGATTTTTGACATCCTGAATTTTCAATTTTTTTGTAGGCAGATACAACAGTTGTTTTTCTGCTAGTTTTAATATCTCTATCTCTTCCTGTTGATTGTAACCTTTGAGGAGCTGCACTATCTCTTCTGCCTTTATTGCTTTTTGAAGTTGCAATAAATCTATTTGGTACAAGTCACAAATGGCTTTGAGTTGACTTTCAGAAATCGGACGCAGACCCCTTTCCATTTTGCTTAATATGGCCACGTCAATTTTCAACTTTGCAGATGCTGCTTGAAGGGTCATTTTTTTTGACTTTCGGGCTTCCCTGATTTGATGATGAGTTGAATTCATTATTTGACAAAATTAGTCAAAAAATAATGTCTAATTACAAAAAAGCCCTCCGAAGAAGGCTTTCAATTTTGTTGTCGGGATGACAGGACTTGAACCTGCGACCACACGCCCCCCAGACGTGTACTCTACCAACTGAGCTACATCCCGATTAGTTTTTTGTGGGCGCGAAAATAGTCAATTTTATTCG
>CAMDAB010000276.1 GCA_945888475.1 Saprospira grandis DSM 2844
TTCAGCAGATAAACTAATTCTCCAGTCGGAATTTTATCGACTATGGTTAAGCTGTTACCATTGGTAAAAAGAGGATCTCTGACCACAAATTCCGAATCAATTTTTGCCATTCCAAAAGGATAAGACTTAGCGATCGAGAAGAAATTATCGACTGTAATTTCCTGCCCGGAATGTGCTTGAATCAGCTCTTTATAAACAGCGAAAGCGGGTTTCCAGTCGATGCTCAATACCTCATTAGCATTTGCTTCGGTAATTTTCAATGGTGTAGAAATCTCCTGCCATCCATGTGCGCAACCTACAGACAATCTTTTCCCGATTTGGGCAAAAACAGCAGTGTTGGCACTTACTCCCTCATTTGTTATCACTACAGGTTTCGATATCATTTCCAAAGAACCGCCTCCGCCGCCAAGATAGTTGACACTGTTACCATAAACATCGTAAAGGCTTTGCATAAACTCATCTTTACAAGCTGCAAATGCATCGGTAAAAACCAGCAATGTATTAACATCAAAATTCACCGATTCGGATGCTTCATTGACAAAATTGTAAATTGAATCTGAGTTGGACAAGTCGGCCAAATGAAGACTCATTTCATAGTCCAGGCCTATAAAAATTGCCCCTTCATCCTTTTTTTCGCTATTGTGAATAATACCAGGGAAAACGCCTCCTGCAATTGTTTTCGATGTCGACCTGAATACCTCGTTCAGATAACTGATGTCTCCTTTGTTGATATCAGCCACAAAACATAGAATAGATTTCACTGTAGTATCAGCTTCGAAAGATCGCAATGCTGCCTCGAATGATTTTTTTTCCAGACTGGACTGATAAAATACTTTCATATTAGCTTAGTTTAGATATTAAACATCAAAATGATTAAAATGTTGACTTAGGGCTTGCCGTGGCAGTTTTTGTATTTCTTGCCGCTACCGCAATGACAAGGATCGTTTCTTCCAATTTTAGGCTCTACTTTGCGCGGCGAAACTTTTTCTACAGCCTGATTCTGATCCTGCTGTATTGCTTTTCTTACTCTTTCTTCCTCTTCTTTCTGCTGCTCGATATTGGTTTGCACTTCTTTGCTTACAGAGGATTTTATTTCACGTGCCTGTTTTACTTCTTCTTCCTGCTGTATTGGAATCATACCCTGGAATAGGAAAGAGGCCATTTCCTGGCTGATTTCGCTGTTGAGCGACAGATAAAGACGACGCGATTGGATTTTATATTCCACCAGTGGATCTTTCTGAGCAAATGAAACATTTTGAACCTGATCTTTAAGTTCGTCCATGTTACGCAAATGCTCTTTCCAAGTTTGGTCAATAACTGCAAGCGCAACACTTTTTTCAATTTCATTCACCAGAGATCTGCCTTCGCTATCGATGGCCATTTTCATTTCGGCATTGATTTCCATTCCTTTAATACCATTTGTAAATGGTATGGATATTTTGGTGAATTTCATGCCAGGGTCATTGTAAACTCTTTTAATGATCGGCATGACCATTTCTATAATCGATTTGAATTTTCTATGGTAACTGTCCATCACAAAGTCGTGCAGACCATGTGCCAAATTATTCAACTCGCTTTCGCGGAAAGTTTTAGCATCTATTTCGGGTTCAACACCAAAATAACGGATTATATCTTCCTTAAATTCGTTGTATTGTGCGGAAGGCTGATGTTTTTCAACGATCTCATACACAAGGTCGAGGAACATATCGCTAAGGTCTACTGCCAATCGCTCACCCTGCAAGGCATTGCCCCTGCGTCCGTAAATTGCTTCGCGTTGCATGTTCATCACATCGTCATATTCGAGCAGGCGCTTACGAATGCCGAAGTTATTTTCCTCAACTTTTTTCTGCGCACGTTCAATCGATTTGGTAATCATACCATGTTGCAGCACATCACCTTCTTTGTGTCCGAAACGGTCCATTAGTCTCGAAATTCTTTCAGAACCGAAAAGACGCATCAATTTATCTTCGAGTGAGACATAAAATTGCGATGAACCCACATCGCCCTGACGACCTGCGCGACCACGTAACTGACGGTCGACCCTGCGCGAATCATGGCGCTCAGTGCCTATAATTGCCAAACCACCTACAAGTTTAACTTCCTCGCTCAACTTGATGTCGGTACCACGACCTGCCATATTGGTAGCGATGGTTACCTGACCCTTTTGACCAGCCTGTGCAACAATTTCGGCCTCGCGGGCATGCTGTTTAGCGTTGAGGACATTATGCTGAATGCCGCGCAAATTGAGCATTCGGCTTAATAGTTCCGATTTGTCAACAGAAGTGGTGCCCACCAGAATGGGGCGGCCTGCAGTGCTGAGTTTTACAATTTCATCAATAATGGCATTGTATTTTTCTTTGTCGGTTTTATAAACCAGGTCGTTTTTATCATCCCTTTTGATGGGTTTGTTGGTTGGAATTCCCACCACATCGAGTTTGTAGATATCCCACAATTCCTGCGCCTCCGTTTCGGCAGTACCGGTCATACCAGCTAGTTTGTGGTACATACGGAAGAAATTCTGCAGCGTAACGGTGGCATAGGTTTGAGTAGAGCCTTCAATTTCAACATTTTCCTTGGCCTCAATTGCCTGATGCAGACCATCGGAATAACGGCGGCCTTCCATAATACGGCCGGTCTGTTCATCCACAATTTTCACTTTGCCTTCAATTACAACATATTCTTCTTCCTTATCGAAAAGGGTATAGGCTTTTAACAATTGAGAAAGGGCATGTAATCTTTCGGCTTTGGCAGTATAGTTACGGATGGCTTCGTCTTTAGCACGCAATTTATCTTCTGCCGTCAGTTTTGAACTTTCGATGCGGGAGAGTTCAGATCCGATATCATCCATTACAAAAAGATTGGGGTCGGAGTTGCCCTTGCCCAAAAAGGCTGAACCTTTATTGGTGAGCATCACATTTCGGTTTTTCTCTTCAATGATAAAGAGTAGGGGAGCATCTGCCTTTTGCATATGTTTGCTCTGCTCCTGCATGTAGTGATTTTCGGTTTTTTGCAAAACAGTTCCCATGCCTTGTTCGCTCAAAAACTTGATAAGTGCACGATTTTTGGGCAAACCGCGGTAAGCACGGAAGAGGTCTAAGCCACCCTGACCTTCTTCCACTCCGCTGTCATTGCCTGTAATTTTCTGTTTGGCATTTCTCAAAAACTCGTTTACCAACTGTTTTTGGGCATTTACCAATGCTTCAACAGCAGGTTTTAACTGGGAAAAAAGTTCTTCACGATTATCCTTAGGCGTTGGTCCCGAAATGATGAGCGGCGTACGTGCATCGTCAATCAATACTGAGTCGACCTCATCCACAATGGCATAGTGGTACTTGCCTTGAACGAGCTCCTCGGCAGTGTACACCATGTTATCGCGCAGGTAATCGAAACCAAATTCGGAATTGGTACCATAGGTGATGTCGGCTTTATAAGCTTTTTTGCGACCGTCGGAATGTGGTCGGTATTTATCGATGCAGTCAACAGTAAGGAAAAGGAAATTATGCAATGGTGCGTTCCACTCGGCATCACGTTTTGCAAGATAATCATTGACGGTTACGATGTGTACGCCTTCGCCTGCAAGTCCATTCAGGTAGGCCGGAAGGGTCGATACTAGGGTTTTACCCTCACCGGTAGCCATCTCAGAAATTTTACCTTTGTGCAGCACAATACCACCAACTAACTGAACATCGTAGTGTATCATGTTCCATTTCACAGTATTTCCCGCAGCCTCCCAGGTATTCTTCCAGAAAGCTTTATCCCC
>CAMDAB010000277.1 GCA_945888475.1 Saprospira grandis DSM 2844
TCGAATAAAAATGTTTTGGTTGCTAAGGGCGATAAAATACAAATTGGAGAAGGGTACTACGTGCAATACACCCGCGATTGGCCGCAGGGTAACATGCAGTTTTTTGAATTAAAATTCACCAAAAAAGACTCCAGTGGAAAGATTCTTGACCAGTTTACAACAACCCCCAATGTAATTCGCGATTCCTTAGCGGATGGGAAATATAAGTTTCGTGCAGCAAATCCCAATACCAGACATTACCTCGGACGCGATGTATTTACATTGGCTGTACCCAACTGGGCATTTGACGACCCCGATAAACAAAAAGAAAAGAAGGAACAGTGGAAATCGCAAAAAATGGCACAGGGCGATACCATCTTTACCAAAAGACACTATGTACTGTTCAAGCGAATTGACAACGAAACACCAAACATAGCAGGCTACAACTATCAGGATGGCGACATACCAGTTACCGCATTATTGGAAGTTCATGAATTGAAAAGCGATAAGATGTGGATTGCCAAACCATTGTTCTTTATCAGGGAATCGACTGCAAACAATGTTCCTTTCGAAATTAAGGAACTGGGTCTGACTTTCAGGCTGCCTCAAATACTCCCCGAAGAAAAGAAAATGCTCATTGAAGTTCTAGATGCCAATCCAGATGGCGAATATGTTGTTGTACAGGCCTTGATTTTTCCAGGTATCAACTGGGTTTGGTTGGGTTCAATCATGATGATGATCGGCTTGCTGATGGGTATGTGGGAAAAGTTGAGAAAAGCAAAAACAGCTAAAGTAGATTAAAGCTCAGCTTATGTTCAGATTTTTACTTTACAAATGCTTATTCATTGCTACTAATTTATTTTTATTTGCATGTTCCTCAGACTATAGCGAAGCTACAGAAATGGGCCATAAATGGTGTACTTGCAATGAAAGAATGGGTAAGCTCTATGAAGAGATGAATGCCACTGACAATCAACTAAATAAAGACGCTATAGCAGTAAAAATACTTGCAGAACAGGCAAATGTGCTTAAATGTATGGGGGGCGAGGAAAAATTGAGACTCCTAAATGATCAATTCTCCGGAACAGATTTTCAAAAGTATTTTGATAAAGCAAGATTATACAAATGCCCTGAACGGGTAAAGTTGCTTTCAAAAAAGGGGAATTCCCTTCGTTAAAAAAGACAAATCCTAAGGTTTTCTTCTAAAGAAATACATTTTCAACTGTAAGATTAATATTCTTTCAAGCTTTTCGATGCATGTGTGAAACAAAACAAGTCTGTTCTTGTTATCAAATCTATCCAAATTTTATATCATTTAAATTTTGCAATATTAGCTTATTTGTTTCAAATAAATTAAAATTTAATACCTAAGCAGAATAATATTGTGAATTAATTTGCTAGACCTTTTAACTTTTATTACCTTTACATACTTACCATAACGCTAATCGGCCTATGAAATTAAAATTTTTACATTTCTCATTAATTTTCATTTGTTCTCTTCTCACAATATCTTTTATTTTTATTAAAAGGGGTAATATTTTTTCACAAAAATCAAATGCCGCTCTAAACTTTGATTTAGTTAGGCGCGTATCATTAAAACCTGAAAAAAAAGGAAAGAAGAAGACCAGCGATGAACGTGCTATGTTCGACTTAGCCCGCGAATTGCACGAATACTACCGACAGGTAAATCCAACTACGGGAACTGTTTCAAAAGCAGATAAAGCAGCTGAACAACGTGCGGCAATGCTGGCTCCCATTGCTTATGAAGGACGCAAAGCATCCGTAACTACATTAGGTAACTTCACCACACGTGGCCCTGGCAATTTGGGTGGACGAACGCGCGCAGTTGTCTTTGACCGATCTGATGCAACAGGCAATACCATGCTGGCAGGTGCAGTAAGTGGTGGTGTATTCCGCACAACAAACGCTGGTGCAACTTGGATTCGGGTATCGCCAATGGACCAACAGCATAATGTAACCGCTATTGCTCAAGATCCACGCGCTGGCTTTCAGAATATTTGGTACTATGCTACCGGTGAGGGTTCCGGAAACAGTGCATCCTTCAATGGGGCATTTTATGCCGGGCATGGCGTTTGGCGCTCTACCGACAATGGACTGACCTGGACACAAATGAGTTTTCCTGCTGCAAATAACGAATTTACCTTTGATCAGCGATTCGATATAATCACCCGCATAGCGGTTCATCCAATAACCGGTGACTTATTTGTTGCAGCTTTAGGTGCGATATTCCGTTTCGATATTTCTGCAAATGCTTGGTTAACTGAACAGAGCGCAACAGGAACTTTTAGCACAAATCATCCTTCTGATCTTGTCATTTCCAGTACAGGCAGAGTTTATACAGCTTTTTCCGGTGTTGGACCGGCAGCACAGGAAGGTATATGGACTTCTAATAACGCTACGGGAGTAGCAGCAGGCACTTGGAGCAGAATAGCCACGGATGCCACCCCTGTGGGTTGGAACCAGATTGGTCGTGCAGTTTTGGCAATTGCTCCATCAAACCAGGATTTGCTTTACGTGCTTTATGAAAGTAATGCTGCCACTGCATCTCCCGGCGATTCTGACCTTTGGCGCTGGAATCAGGCAACTGCAACCTGGACCAATTTTTCCAACAAGATTCCCGATGAGGCAGGTGGCAGTGCAGGGAATGACCCCTTCAATTCTCAGGGTGGTTATGATCTGGTTGTTTCAGTAAAACCCGATAATGCCAATTTTGTTGTCATAGGTGGCACAAATGCATACAAGGTAACGGATATTACTACCGGTAACTTTGTTCGCATAGGTGGTTATGCGGGCCCCAACGGTTATGCGCTTTACAGTGCAGGTGGCGTAACGCATCACCCAGATGTACATGTGTTGGTATTTAAACCCACAGCTGTGAATCAGCTTTTTTCGGGCACCGATGGCGGTGTTCACCGCACGGTAGATGTGACAGCGGCTACTGTCAATTGGGTCAATCTAAATAATAATTATACTTCACACCAGTATTATCATGTCTATCTCGACCCACTAACGGGCTCAAATGGTGTATTAGGTGGGGCACAGGACAATGGCACAACTCAAGGCGGAACAAGCCTGGGCGAAGCTAATTTAACCAACATGACTTTGGTTTTTAGTGGTGATGGCTGTGCAACCGGTATATCGAGGGCAAATGCCTGTATACCTTATTTTATGAGTAGTCAATCAGGAAATTTGTTTCGCGATTGTCCTACGGCAGCTACAATCACTCCTACAGGTTCTACCAGCGATTTTGTCACTTATTTTCTGCTCGACCCTTCCAACAATAACAATCTTTATTACGCAGGGGAGCGAAATCTGTACAAAACCAATAACGCTACCAATGTAATTGCTACGGTTGGTGCAGGTGCTACCAATTGGCAGAATCTAGGACCTATATCAGCTGGAACTGATTTCATCAGCAATTTCACAGCATCATGGGGCGCCTATTCTACCCTAAATAGCAAACTGTTTATTGGCACTGACGAGGGTAAAATTTTTAGGTTGAACAATCCTGCGAATGCTACAAACCTAACTGGTATGGCTACCATTACGCCAGCAGGCGCAACAACTGGCTTCCCAAGTATTGTAGCCGGAATGGCTATACATCCGACTAACCCAAATATCCTAATGGCTGCCTATTCCAACTATGGCGCACCAAGTATTTTCCTAACCAACAATGCAAATGCAGCAACTCCTGTTTGGGTAAATGTTTCACGCAATATCGAAGCATTGTCGGTTCGTTCCGTTTC
>CAMDAB010000278.1 GCA_945888475.1 Saprospira grandis DSM 2844
TTGAAAGCTATATCTCTTAGTGCAGCTGAAATTCTTGGTATATCGGACCGCGTTGGCAGCCTTGAAGTCGGTAAAGATGCAACCTTTATTATCTCTGCAGGCGATGCGCTGGATATGAGAACTTCACTTGTAACCGATGCTTATATTCAGGGCAAACAAGCGAGCCTGCGTAATAAACAAAAAGACTTGTATGATAAGTATTTGCAGAAGTTTGGGATAAAGTAATTTACAACCTTCAAAATTTAGTACTCAATCAGTTCAAATTCTAGGCATAGTTTTGTATTTTCGCAACAGCCATTACTGTAACAGCCATTACTGCAACAGCCATTACAGTAATGGCTGTTGCAGTAATAATAAATTAAATAATAACTGTTTATGAAGTTCTATAACAGAGAGAAGGAATTGGAGCTCTTAAAAAAGATTGAAACATTGAGCCATAAATCAGCACAATTGACTTTTTTAACAGGTCGGAGAAGGGTAGGCAAAACCACCTTACTGCGGGAATGTTTTAAGGGAAAGGCATATCTTTACTTTTTTATAGGCAAGAAAAATGAGATCTTGCTGTGTGAAGAGTTTTCAGAAACAATCAGACAGGTGCTCAAAATAGAACAGTTTGAAAATTTCAGAACTTTTTCGAAACTGTTCGCATTCCTGATCTAAATGAGTTGAACCGTTAATAATGTAAGCTCTAGCGGGGCGATATTTTTGTAGCCCGTCAGGGCATAAATAGATAAGAGCTCCATCGGAGCGGCATTTTTTATGAAAAAATATGCGGAGCTCTGCCTGAGCATAGGCCCCTTCGTACTTTCGATCCTATAAATTCATACCCACCCTTTTTTGATTGCCATGCTTATCATTTCGGAAGTATTTCTGGCTTTGGTTTTATTAAGCAAATTCTTGCGGTGAGTGCTTACTGTATCAGTGCTTATTCCTAGTTCTTTAGCTATTTCTTTGGTTTCGAAACCATTAACTAATAATAATAGAATTTCCTGTTCGCGATTGGTTAAAAAAGAAGAAGGAATTGGAAATACTTTTTCAATTTCAACATCAATAAACGAAGGTTCTCCATTTAGCCCAATGAATGAGAGTACCGGTTTTCCTTCCATTTTAAGGTGCGAAATGTCAGTGTGTACGCCAAAAGTTCTTAAAATGCCCCCAACCTCACTGTGCTGTAAAACAATCACCTGTTGAAGTATTCGAATGTATTCGCCATCGCTTTTTTGAATCCTATAATCGTATCGGACTTTGTAATTTGGTATTTGAGCTAAGGTTAGGTTACTAAAAAATTCTACTGATTTATTTTCAATATTCAAAAACCAGGGTTGGTCTTCCGGATGGAATTTGCTGACAAGAAAAGTCATGTCCATTTCTTCTTGTTCATAGCCAAGGATGGTTGCTGCTTCTTCGCTCAACAAAACCAATTTTGCTTCTTTAATGTTAAAAATATAAAAGTAATAATCACCAACTGAAAAAATGTTCAACATTTTTTTTTGAACTTCAAGGTCAAACAAAACCGATGTAATCGTATCGCCGATGCTGGTCTTCCCCCAAATTTTTATTGCTTTGTTAAAAGTAGTTGGCTTCATTTATCTAATAATTTAAGTTTTTAATAATTTTTGTAAACTTCAGCAAAACGAGTTCTGAGAATATACCCATTATTGGGTATTGCGTGAGCGCAGCTAAAGATATACATTTGCATCTATAAAATTTGAATTAATATTTTTTTTATTGATTTTCAATAATAAAGATAGTACCTGTATTAAGCAGGAAAGCCAATTCTTCAAAAATCGCAGGAACAGATCTTCTTTTAATATTTTACAAATTTTTTAATTATAAAAAATTAGGGCGAAGTTTTAGTTGCTCGTACACAAAAGCTCATAATTGATTTCATAAAATCAACAATCATGTCATATAGCACATTCCGAAACCACAGTCGTTCAGCTTACCACTTTCTTGTTTTGCTTTTGACATGTTCGACTTTGTTATTTAGTCAAAGCAACCATATTCCGCTTAAAGGTAAATCTTTCCTTGGAGCTCTTGAATTAATGCCTAATGGTAAATTGGCACAGGGCTCTTATCGGGTAAAATCACCATTCCCCGGTGAGCTTGACCCCATGCTCGATCCTTATAAATGGTATGGAGAAGGCGATGAGCAAGTCTGTGGTATGGTGGGTGATGCTGTGTTGTATCTTGAATGGTGGATAAAAGGTTCAGAGCCTTTGGAGCGTTATAAATTTGATTGGACAAGCTCAGGTCATTTTGTTGTGAAGTATAAAAATGATAAAGGGGAGTTGATTAACAAGCGCATCAACTGGTATGACTTGTCAAAATATCCCAACCTGGTAAAACGGTTTGAGTTGATCCAACCTTATAAAATAGGGTTTGAGTTTACTTTTCATTCTGGAGATAAGTCGTCTGAAGACTATTATGGTTTCAGAAAAAGATATAACATAATGGAAGATTTAGGCAGCGCAGGCTATGCCGTTGATTACACCCGAAAGATTCCTACATGGAAAGTGGTTCACGTACGTGGCAAAGAGAAAAAGAATTGGGGAAACCCTGCAATACTTCTAGGTTCATGGAAAGAATTTTGCCCCCTTGCTGATAAACACAAAGATAAAGAAAGTAGGTTACTGGAACTTTTTAGAATGGGGCGGACAATAGTAATCTCTTACAAGATAACAGAAATGCATTGGAGGGTAAGCGATTTTGTTTACATCGCAAAAAAGTTTGCAGCGTATGAAAGCGGAAAAGAAAAGCCCAGTGCATTTGACGAAGTTGAAGATGGGAAAAAAGAAGAAAAAGCAGGAGATGAATCATGGGATGAGACAGATATGATGGATTCGGAAACAGAAGTATTCAGAGGAGAAACCGGTAAATGGGGTCTAAAATCAAAAAGAGGTAGAGTTGTAAAAGAACCTGCTTATGATAATATTGTAAAAAGCAAAACAGAAAAGTATTATATGGCTACGAAAGGAAATACTATTTATATTCTAAATAATAATGGTGCGGAAGTAACATCTAAAACATATAGCAAATATGTATACATAGGTGCTTGTTCCAATGGCAAATTATACACAACTATGTCGATGGAAACTTACAAAGTAGGGAATTATGTTTGTGAGGTAAGAACATCGGAATCTGATTATTTTGAATCTGGGAAATACCTGAAAACAGTAAAATATTGCGGAGTTAACATACCCATGAGTTTAATGGTTTCTAGCGGAACAGATACCAGAAGTCAGGCACAAAAAGATGCTGATGAAAAAGCATGGAAAAAGAACAGGGATGATCTTGCAGAAGAAAGAATGTCATCACTGAGAGCTCAGGGATATCAAAGTTCAGGCAATTCAGATTGCAACTAAAAAAATCCAATCGGTCAATGAAAATGATTAAAAATTCAGTTATCCTAATCTCTATCCTATTCAGCTTTTTGCCCCTGGTTTCTTCTGCTCAAAATCCTAAGGAAATTTATGATCTGGCAAGAAAGGCATTTGAAGATGGGGAAAATAATATGTGTTTAAATTATCTGCTGAATTGCCAATTTGCACTGGGCGGCAGCAATGCAAAAATTGAATCATTAAAATGCCAGGCGCTGGTAATGAAAAACGATTGGGTAAATGCTGCCATATCTTACAATAATTACGAACAGTTGCTTCCTTCATCCGCTAAAAATGGAGAGGCCTATTTGTACATGCTCGATTTAAAAAAACAGATTTGGACAGAACTGGCTGAAGTAGATAA
>CAMDAB010000279.1 GCA_945888475.1 Saprospira grandis DSM 2844
AATTCTCAAATTGAATCAATATGAATGTAATTATAAGCGGCGCTTCAAAAGGCATTGGCAGGGCATTGGCAGAACTTTTTGCATCTAAAGGTGCCAATCTCGCAATTTGCGCCAGATCTGTCGAAGATATTGGAGCATTTGGAAATGAATTGGCTGAAAAGTACAAAAACCAACATTTTATCGCTGTGGCGGCCGATATGTCGAAAAAAGATTCTATTGCCAACTTTGCAGCTGAAATTCGTCAGCATTGGAGTCATGTTGATATACTTATAAATAATGCAGGTGTTTTTATTCCATGTCTACTTGCTGATCCAAATACAGTTGAAGCCTTTGAACAGATGATGGATACGAACCTATATAGTGCTTATTATTTGACGCTAGAAACATTGCCATTGATGCTTCCGCACAATTCGGGGCATGTTTTTAACATCTGTTCAATTGCCAGTATTATGCCTTACGGGGCCTATGCCGTTTCGAAACACGCTATGCTTGGTTTTTCAAAGGCGCTGAGAGAAGAAATGAAAGATAAAGGTATCAGAGTGACGGCAATATTGCCCGGAGCAACGAGAACAGCATCATGGGATGGCAGTCCACTTCCCGAAGAAAGATTTATGAAAGCTGAAGATATTGCCGAAGCTGTATGGGCTTGTTATAATCTCAGTTCGAATACGGTCGTTGAAGAGATGATTCTCAGGCCTCAATTGGGGGATATATAATTGATTTTAAATTATACTCCTAAAGCTCAATCATTCTAAACTTAAATTTCTATATTTGGTTTGTTAGATTGTTTACTAATCAAAATCAACTTGAAATATGTATTGGATTATCATTATCATTGCCCTTTTACTAGTGGTAGCTGCAGCCTTTTTTTTACTAAAATTTTTAAGAAATGTACAGCCTGACGAAGCTGAATTACTTGAAGATTTAAAAGAATTGAAAGCTTCTATAAAAGAATTCAAAGGCGGTTTGGTATCTTTTGACAAAGGAATCTCCGCTCAGGAGATGGACCAGATTGTTGAAAAAAGCAATCAAAGAAGCGGCAAGGGAGTGTACATGTCGCCCGACACTAATCCCGTTTTTGCCTATGCATTCCGAAATTATATTGGACCAACAAAAAATAATCTTATTTACGTGATTAGTAACGATCACGAATACGTTTTTAGAACCAATTCCAAAGGTACTGAAATCAGTATTGATGGAAATAAAGTTGGTCTTCTGCGCAGCAATGGAAAGATGTATGATATCAGTAATAATGAGGTGGCCAGCATTGAACGCAATAGCATGACTGCAAGCAATACATTGAAAATTGGCAATAAAGAAGTTGCCAAGATTGCACTCCCAGAAAATATCGGTAAAATCGAAGCGGTTGAAATAACAGGTACTAATTTGAAACCTGAAGAAACTGAAATGATTCGCACCCTGTCGATAGTCGAGTTAATCAGCAGCCAGAAAGAGTTTCAGGGTTAGTTCAGATAACTTGTTTGACAAGTTATAAAGCAAACCATAAATATTTAAGGCTGGTTCTGAGTAAACTTTCCTTCTATCCAATCGAACCAAACCTTCTGGTCGATCAGCGGAATATTGTTCAATCGGCAAACATTCATTGTATGTCCGGTGCCACCCGAATCAGGGTCATTCAAATCGGTGTAAAAGATACCAAAACTTGCTGGCTTTATGGTTTCAGTACCAAGCACTTTTACTGTATCGCGGATAATATAAGCGGCTTTTATGGTATTACGGTTTTTTATACCCGAAACAAAGTCATCGATGAGCTTAACAGTTTTTTTATTGGCTTTCGACTGATAAATTAGTTCATCTTCTGCTGCAAAATTGATGTTGTCTAATGAAAAAGTTTCATAAGCAAGGTTTTGCTTGTTGCGGTGTCCATTGTAGGGAGTAATCACCTGAAGTCTTTTTTGGTCAATGGAACAGACCCCTTGCGAGAATAAATCATCGGATCCTTCGGCATTTCCGCTTCTGAAAATTATTTTCGAAGTCCTCGATGCCAAAAGCTTGCCAAGAGCAATTAGTTTTTCACTGTCTTCGTTCAACACTTTTCTTTTGCCCTCTAGCAAGACAATACTATTTTCTGTGTCAAAATTTTCTATAAATTCTTGAAGCGTCATATTATACTTAGATTGTTTTAAACTCCAAATAAAAATTAGAATTAAGATTTATGGACGAATGCTTATTGCTAAGGAATTTATCATTTTGTAAAGATATAAAATTTGCAAAAGATTAAGTAGATTCCTTTTTCAAACTGTTCTTTTTATAATTTTTCCACTTTTTTGTTTAATTAACTTATCTTGCGTTTCAAATTGAATTTTGATGAAATTTGTTGCATTTTTTACGCTTATTTTACTCAATTTCATAGTTATGTGCGTCTCAGCACAGCAACTACCACTTTTGAGCGAATATAATTATAATGGTTTCTTGCTCAATCCTGCCATGATGGGATGGGAGAGTAGTACAGCTATTTCAGCCGGCTATCGTCACCAATGGACCGATATGCCCAATGCGCCCCGAACTGGAAACATCGCCTTCAATCATTTTGCCGAAGATAAAAACATGGCTTTTGGCGGATATTTTGTGCACGACAAAACAGGGCCTACCTCCTTTACAGGCATTACGCTCAATTATGCATACCATATTCCGTTCAAATCGGAGAAAAACGGGGAGTGGAAACGCAACAGACTTTCTATGGGCATTTCTCTATCGGGTTTGGGATACAGATTACGCGGCGCCGATCTCAGATATCTCGATGCCGATGATCCGCTCATCATAAGTAACAATGAGTCGCAGTTCATGCCCGACGCCGGCGCAGGTATTTTTTATTATAACGATCTTTACTACATAGGTTTTTCGGCGCCGCAAATGATTTCCATGCGTGTGAAATTCAGCGATGATCTGGCTTTGTCGACTATACGCAGGGTAGCACATTTCTACGTACAGGCGGGTGCTAAGTTTCGTATCCAGGATTATTCAAGAAAATCTGAACACAGGCATTATATCATGCCTAGCTTTTGGATAAAAAATGCCCCATCTTCTCCGCTCAATTTTACTGCCTCTGCACATTATCTATACGATGATCTGCTAAGAGCAGGCATGGGAATAAGTTCTGATGGAACTATGATGGGCGATTTCAGCATCTATTTTATGGAAAATTACCGTATAGGCTATGCTTTTAGTTTCGCGCTCAATAGTCTTTCTCCACAGTTGGGTACTAATCACGAAATTCTATTTGCCTATGTTTTTCAAAGTAGCGGCAAGGGCTGGTTTTTGCCGAAGGTGGATGGACCTAGCAAGAAGTAGAAGTTTGTAAAAGAGGTTATGAATCAATTTTTTTTGCATAATACAATATAAAATGCGCGACAAACTTATTCTTTGCCGCGCATTTTCTAATATATTTAACTGCGTATTAATCAAAAATTTCTACGATAATCGTAATTCCCGATTTTTAATTTATTTCCGTCTAATTGAATAGGTAGGGTTTCTTCTTTAATTTTTACCCCGTCGATGTTGTATTTTAATTTCAGTGCGGGGTTTTTGAAATCATCTTCAATGAGCTCATAGACGCCATCCCAGATGTTTTTCTTATCGCTGCAATTCGTCCAAATAGCAAGGCCGGTAAATTTGCCTCCTTTTTGAAATCTGATTTTTCTTTCAGTAATTTTTTTGTCATCGGAATACTCCCAACTTCCATAAAGACTTTTCTCTA
>CAMDAB010000280.1 GCA_945888475.1 Saprospira grandis DSM 2844
CCCCAACTACTATCAATAGCGCAGGGCAAAGCGGACAAGTCAATGGCAATCATATCAGCTATAGCCTTGGCGAATACGCAGTGCTGAATATGTCCGACACAAGCGGCAGTATATCCGGTACATTCATTGGGGCGTCGGTCATTACTGCAATAGCAATAACTGCTCCGCTGAGTGGCTCAGTGACAGTTTTTCCAAATCCGAGTTCAGAAATTATTTATGTTGAGTTAAAAGATATTAGAGCTAAAGAAATACATTTGTCAATCTACAGTGCCGATGCCAGAGAAATTACAAAACAAAAATTTAACAATCTGAATCAGCAGCTTTCAATTAATGTGTCAAAACTTACAAACGGAATCTATTTCCTTAAATTGAGGGACGAAAATGGGTTTAGCATTTCAGAGCATAAAATTTTAAAGAGATAAAGACATGAAAATATTAATGCCAATAATCCTTTTATTACTCGCTTTTGCTGTCTCAGCCCAAATTCTCCCGCAGGCATTTAACTACTCGGGTGTGGCACGAGATGCAAGCGGAAATCCATTGTCAAACAGAATCCTTGCAGTAGAAATCGCTATCTTAAAAGGGGCAACAACAGGACAGATTCAATACATTGAAACGCATAATGTTACAACTGATCAGTTTGGACTTTTTAATTTGATCATTGGTAGCGGCGCCGTTCAAAGTGGTTCAATGAATGCGATTACCTGGGGCAATGACAATTATTTCCTACGTGTAGCTTTTGATATGAATGGCGGTAATAATTTTACATTGCTTGGTACTACTCAAATGCTTTCGGTTCCTTACGCACTACATGCAGGTACAGCTGCCGCTCTGGCCGGAAATGGGGGACATTATATAGGGGAAAAATTCGGAGGCGGCGTTATATTTCATTTATACCGCGATTCTACAGGAACAGAACAGGGACTCATAGTTGCACCAAATGATATCAGCATCAGCACCCCCTGGGACTCAACCCCATCTTGCATTGCAGGCACTTGCGTTAACGTACGCTATGCCGAAAGTACTTATAACGGAAGCGGAAACAGTGCAGCAATTATGAATGACGTAAATTCACCGCTTACTGCTGCCGCACAGTGCATTGCCTACAATTCCGGAGGATTTACAGATTGGTACATGCCCTCATTACAAGAATTAAATATGTTGTGGAACAATCTTTTCGATGTAAATCGTACAATGGAATCTATGGCAAATGCTCAAACAATGCGCTTTGCAGTGTATTGGTCATCAACTGAAGTAGATGCAATTGGTGCATGGAATTTTAGTTTTATGACAGGACAGGCATCATATTGGGATAAGATTGCAACTTATCATTTGAGGGCAATTCGTAAGTTTTAATAAAAAAAACAGCCAAATTCAATTTTGAACTTGGCTGTTTTTATATTATTTCAAGAATTATAATTTATCTCAAATCTTCCACCTTCACACCTGGAAAACTTTCTTTTTTGAAGACAAACTGGGCGTCGGTAGGTGTTGCGCTGCGAATGGTTTTGATATCGAGTGTATAAGTTGTACCGTCTTTTGCAAAAACCTTGATGTATCTAACCTCGTTTCTTGTTTTGTCAACTTCGATACGGATTTTAAAGAAATCGGCATCTTTTTTTAAAGGCTTAAATTCAACTTCAGCTTTAACCTGATCCTGGCTTGTGATAGCGTAAAGATATTCGTTTTCAGATTCGTAAATTTTAAGAATACGGCCCGGAGACATCGGATCCTCGTCTTCTTCAAAATTATTGATTTGAACAACATTGTTGTTTTTTACATACATCCAGATGGTTACACCGTCGCAGAAAATCTGATTGCCATTGTTATCAACATGAAATTTGTTACCTTTTTGGGTTATCTTTCCATTTTGAGTTTCTTTGGTCTCGCGATTGTCAATCGTCAATACATATTCTGAATACAAAGAAGCAAATGAGGTATACTTATCTTTTAATTTTTTCAGAATTGCGGTAGCTTCAGGATCGTTTGACTGATTCTTTGGCGCAGCAGGTAATAATTGAGCAATTGCCTGATTATGTAAGAAGATTGTTAGAAAAAGGAAAGAGGCGAAATTTATGATATAAGCTTTCATAACAGTACGTTTTTTATTTCAGTTTGACACTATTTACAAACTTACATTCAAATACTGTTCCATTTTTTCTAAAATTAGCTTTTATTTGATTTTTTTTGTCTGAAATTGAATGTTAATGCAGCATTTCCTAAAATAAAAAGTTTTGAGAGCTGCTTTTTCTATTCATTTTCTCCAAGGTATCTCTCTTTAAGTTCATTTGCCCAATCGACATTCAAGATATTCGACAGTGTATTTACAAAGTCGTCCAGATGTCTGGGATAAAAACAATTTTGTTCTTCATTGTCGAAGGCAAGATATTGTATATAATCGTCCACACCTTTTTGACAATGACTGTTTTTAGCAGGAAAAAGAAAAACAAAAAAGCCTTCATCGTAGTCCTGTCTTGTTGCAATGCTCAAGAGATGGTCTCTCCAGATTTGAGCGCGTGGTGGTTGTCGTAAAAAGTCAACACTGCCTGTCTTGAAAAGGCCGCAGCTATTTGTTAAATTGGCATATCGTTCCTTAAAGTTGTTGTTGGCTTTTTCTTTAGTTTCTTCTTTTAAGCTCTCTGCGTACTTGACTTCGATTCCAATAAAACCGCTTTTATTATCCTTTGAATATTCAACAAAAACATCAAAGGCAGAATGGTCACCAATATATTTTAAGTCTCCCCGCCCAGGTGAATACTCAAATTTTACAGCAGTTACCCTATCAATACGATTTGGAAAAAGTTTTTTAAAATAATTGGTGGCCATTTCCGGATCTAAAGATAACTCACCAAACAAGTTAAAGCAAAGCGGTTGAGATGATAACAGATTGTTCCAAATCCTTGGCTCGCTAATTAACCCGCCTGACTTTTTAGCGTTTTCCAGTTCTTGCGTTACAAGTTTTTTTATGTTGTCTGTTAAAAAATTAACTTTTGTCGATTTTGCAAATTCCGGATCAATAAAATTTCCAAGTTTTGATTCAGGAAATCCTTTTTTTATTCGCCATTTACTTTGAAGTAGTCGTGCATAGGCTGCGAAAGCAGTATCTTGTGGATAATCGACATTGTATTTAATTCTTTCTTCTTTTGTTGGTCTGGTCATAGTTTCGCTTTTATTTTGTAGCATTTAATTGTGTAGTAGCCCGAAAGTTTCTAAATCAAACATAAAACAATTATTCTAAATATTAAATAAAAATCTATGTTTTTTCAATAAATCCCTTAAACAAATATCCTCACACTTAAATTATTAGTACTCTAATTGAAATTAAAATAAAATATCCTAACTTAGCCATATTATTTGTTTTGTAAAACAATAGTGTAAAATCTTTACTTATTATAAAAAATCTGCATTCAACAACCAGCCCAAATGCCCGCTATAATACTCGTCATAAGTTTTTTGATACTGCCTTATATTTTAGTAAAAATGAGCAGAAAAATATCGCTTGATAAATGGTTGAGCGATATTGTCATTTGCTATGCATTGGGCATATTACTAGGCAATACAAAATCGATTTGGCTCTACTCCTGGAGCTTGGAGGGTATGGAACAAACGGATAAAATACTATTGGCAAGTTCCAAAGAAATGGCCGGAATTGCAGTGATATTGGCTATTCCAATGCTGCTCATGATCAA
>CAMDAB010000281.1 GCA_945888475.1 Saprospira grandis DSM 2844
AGTTTCCAGCACTCGTTTTTGAGTAGGTTCTTTATTTTATAGGTTCCGTCGGACTGTTGGGCATAGCGCGAGTAGCGCCCGATGGATGGAATGAGCGGATTACCATTTTCAAAATCATACATCTGAGCTGTTTTTAGTTTTACCTTGTCAACACCTAGCTCTTTTGCCAGTTTGTAAAGTTCGGGGATCTCATGCTCATTGGGCTTGACCACCAGAAACTGAAAAATGACCTCAGGCTTTTTCGATTTCAATTCTTTTTTCCATTTCAAGATATTTTTAGTTCCCTGAATGACATTGGACAATTTACCTGCTTTACGATAGGCCTCGTAGGTTTCTTGCGTAGTGCCGTCAATAGAAATAATCAGTCGGTCGAGGCCGGATTCAACAGTTTTTCGGGCATTTTCCTCATTCAAAAAATGTGCATTGGTAGAAGTGGAAGTATAAATGCCTTTGCCCTGGGCATATTTTACCATGTCCAGAAAATCGGGATTGATATAAGGCTCGCCTTGAAAGTAAAACGTGAGGTAAAACACCTCTTTATACAACTCATCGATCGTCTTACGAAAGAAATCCTCTTTGAGATTGCCCGTAGGGCGACTAAAACTACGCAAACCGCTTGGACATTCCGGACAACGAAGATTGCAGGCCGTAGTAGGTTCTATCGCCACAGAAAAAGGGAGCCCCCATTGAATAGGCCTTTTCAGCCACTTCGTGAGCATAAATGAGCTGTAAACTTTGCTGGCATTCCAAAGTCGGCGAAAGGTCATCTTTGACAAAAAATTCAGGGCATCGCTCATGGTGAACTAGTAAATACTGTTGAGTACAGCTTTGGTAAGCTCCCTTGGGTGCAGTCGGTTCAGGTTGATACTAAACCCAATTCTGTTCCAAAAATTACCTCGCTGTTTTAATAACAAATCCAGATTATTACTGCTCACAAGGGGAAAATAAATCCCGGCAGCACCATCCCAAATATCAATCATCAGGCCCGCATTGGCAAATATCTGATCCGAAATGCTATTTACCGTAACAGATGGTGCCGTATTTTGAAAATAACCCAAATCGGCATAAGGTTTTACCTTTATCAAAGGTATGCTGAATGGCAGTTTGATTGGTATATCTGATTTGAGATTAATAGCAAAAATAAAACTATTGCTGCGACCATCGGCAATCGACTGACTGATATCGACCGGCGTTTTGAAGCCGCCCTCGCGCATGTTCACCTGCTGCGACCAGAAACCTTCGGCTTCTCTTCGGCCAAAAATATGCTCATCGAACTGATAGTCATTGTTATTGCGCGAGGCTAGATGCAAGGGGAACTGTCCAAAACCACGCTGTGTGTGCAAGGGGAAACCCGCTGCGAAAATCCTGAGATCGACCGATTTTTTATTGGCAAAATAAAATTTAAAATTGCCTTCAATGCTAAGTTTTAGGTAATGTCTTGTAGAATCTCTGCCCGTATCGAGGTAATTTGCATATTCGGCCATACTGCGAATAGTGTATGGTGTTAGCGGGTGTCTATTGGTATAAGTATGCGTAATTCTGTGTGTCGAGCGCCACAGATTGTCTTTACCCTTGAAAATTACGACCGTATCGGGCCTTTCGAAAATCTCTTTTTCTGTCAGTAAAATAAGATTGTCGATTTGCAGACTGTGTTGTCCATAGGCCCTTGCTTCTTTTTTACGGAAAAGAATTTCGGCATGTGGATTCAAACGGGTGTATCTGAGGTGATAATCAAAGCTGCTGTTATCGAAACTATTAAAGCTTTTCAGGTTGAGCCCCAATGTCCATTGCTGAACTTTTCCTGCAGCCGGCAGAAAATTACGACGTATTTCAGCCATGCCCACTGCAGTTTTCGACCCAAAGCCATAAAGCGGAACCAAAGCGTATTCCCATTTTCTGGTCGGAATCGGAGAACTAAAAAAAGCCATCCCAAGCATAAAGCCATCGCGAGTATTGAAACCAAGCGCAGGCAGAATATTAATAAATGGATATTCTGGATTTCTGGCATTGAAACCAAACTGAAAGCGGGGTTTAATACCCAATCGGAAGATACCTTTGTTTTTGGCAACATTATCAATAAAATCAAAATCGGGCATTTCTCCCGAAGCATCCAAACGAAAAACAAGCCCTTTTTGCCCATCGAAACTCAGCAGCGTATCTTTTCCCGGAGCCAGTCCTTCGAACCAGAAGCTCTGCAATATTGAATCTTCCGAATTGAGCATGGAAACAGAAAATGGAGCGGCTATTTCTCCTTTGTTTTTTACGCGTATGAGTACCCTGCTCCCCTCATTTTTCGACGAAATGATGCCATAATTCAACTTTTTGGTACTGCCCAGCAGGTCGTCGAAGACCCAGGCCATGTTTTTACCGCTTTCTTTTTCAAAAACAGCCTTTACGTCTGCCGGATTCGGATGTTTAAATTTCCAGCTTTCGAAATAAGCCGATAAAATACGGTCCATCTCTTTAGTTCCCAGATATTCCTCCAGATAACGCAGTACCAGAGTGGGTTTGGAATAAGCGCCTAAAAAGTAGTTGATCCCACTGAGTTTTTGCGAGGGTGTTTCACTAGCCTGATCAATTCCCTGACGGGCTTGCAGCAGATAGGCCAGATAATTGGTCCGATCGCTGCCATTGAGGTAATATTTGTCATTATAACGCGACTCGACATAGGAATTGAAACCCTCGTCCATCCAGGCATGTTCTCTTTCGTTGTTTGCCAAAATACCATAAAACCAGTTGTGCCCCACCTCATGCGTGATGACAATATCCAAAGCTTTATAACTATTTGATATTCCAATTACAGTAATCATGGGATATTCCATGCCCCCTCCTGCGCTGAGGGCCGATTGTACAGCAGTGGCATGGGGATAGGGATATTCGCCAACCGTTTGGGAATAATATTCTACAGCACGTGCGGTGAATTTTGGTCCTTTTTTCCAGAGATTGGCCTCTTCATTGGTAAAATAGCAAAAAACATCAATTTCTTTTCCCGATTTAAGTTTGGCTTTGTCTTTCAAAACATGGAAACGCTTATCGGCAAAGAAGGCAAAGTCGTGCACGTTTTCAGCTTTGAAGCGGATGCTTTTCATCACCGTGTCTGAGACTGGAAATTCTGCTTTCTGCAGCGATAATTGGTCAAAATTCAAACCCTCTGAAAGAGCGATTCTTTTATTGATAAATTCCTGCTCCTCAGTATTTTGCAATACCCCCGTAGCTGCAAGCAGATAATTTCGCGGCAGGCTTATTTCAACATCAAAATTTCCAAATTCAGAATAAAACTCACCCTGGTCGAGATAAGGCATAGGGTGCCAGCCTTCGGCATCATATACAGCAGGCTTCGGATACCATTGAGTTATCTGATAACTCTCTTCCACGTGTCCAAGGCGCGAAACCGATTTTGGAATCTGAACAAGAAAGGGTGAAGCGATTGTAACCATAGCTCCCGGTAATAATGGTTTCGAAAGTTCGAGTCGGGCAATGTCGGGTTGACCTGCATAAAATTTCCACTGAGCAATGTCACCGTCGGTTCTGAACAACAGACTGTCGATATAACCGCGTTCCTCTTTTTTCGAAAAATGAAAACCAAGTTTACCGTTTTCGCTTAACTGATTGGAGAATGCCGTGCGGTTGTTTTTATAGGCATTTGGCCAAAGATGAATGTAAATAAA
>CAMDAB010000282.1 GCA_945888475.1 Saprospira grandis DSM 2844
GCTGAAAATCTGAAGTCCGATAGTCTGACAATCTGTTAGATATCATCAAAATCTATCACCACCTTCTCCGTTTTTGGAAAAGCCTGGCAAGTGAGAATAAAACCAGCTTCAATTTCCTCTTTCACGAGACCATAATTTCGCTCCATTTCAACCTCACCCTCTAGTACACGAGCCTTGCAGGTACAACATACGCCGCCTTTACAGGCATAGGGTAGGTCGGCACCTTCGCGCATGGCGGCATCCAGCAGATTTTCCTGTCCGAAGGGAAGATTAAAAGTAAAAGTTTTTCCGTCAGAAGTGACCGTTATCTCACTGACCTTGCCTTCATCTTCAGCGGCATAAACCTTTTTCTCGCTACCGTGATTGGCACCAGGACTTGTAAAGAGTTCAAAATGAATTTTTTCTTCGGCTACTCCAGCATCTTTCAATGATTTATCCACCGCAAGAATCATCTCTTCGGGCCCGCAGATAAAAAATTCATCAGATTTGCTAACATCCAAAAGACCATCGAAAAGTTCTTTACATTTTTCTTCATTGATACGACCGTTGAAAATTGCTTCCTCCAGTTTTTCGCGACTGAGCACATAATAGACTCTCAGTCTTTCCATGAATTTATTTTTCAAGCCCTCAATTTCCTCGTGAAAAATGATGGAGAGGGTATTTCTATTGCCATAAACCAGCGTAAATGTACTTTCGGGTTCACTGCGCAGCACAGTTTTCATAATAGAAAGCATTGGTGTGATACCACTTCCTGCTGCAAAGGCAACGTAATTTTTCTTGTTTTCGGAATTCAATTCCGTATGGAAATGTCCGGCCGGAGGCATAATATCCAATAAATCACCTTTTCTGAGTGTATCATTGGCAAAGGTCGAAAATTTACCGCCGGGTAGTTTTTTAACTGCAACACGCCACTCCTTATCCAATGGACTGGAGCAGAGGGAATAGTTACGGCGAACATCTTCGCCATCGATCATAGCGCGAATGGTGAGGTGCTGCCCCATTTTATATTGAAACTCATCCTGCAGTTCTGCCGGAATTTCAAATGCGATCGATTTGCAGTCATCGGTTTCTTCTCTGACATCAATCACGCGGATGCTGTGGAATTTGCTCATATTTTTTTAGATTATCAGACTTTCAGACTTCAGATTATCAGACTTTAAACCTGCGGTCTTTTAGTCTGTAGTCTTTTAGTCTTTATCAATAATTCAATAATTCTCCAATAGCTTTGCCAACCTTGGCAGCCGAGGGCAGCATCGCTTTTTCTAAAATTTCATTCAAACAGATGGCAGGCAAATCGGCCGAACCGATTGTGCGTACCGGGCCATCCAAATATTCAAAACAATTTTCCTGTACACGGGCGGCAATGCTTTGAGCGAGGGTGCAATTTACGGCTTCCTCAGTCACAACCAGACATTTACCATGTTTCTTAGCCTGTTCATATATCATTTCCGTATCCAAAGGTGCCAGTGTTCTCAAATCCAAGATCGAAACCCTGCCCGGATAATCCACAGCGGCATTCAATGCCCAATGTACGCCCATACCATAGGTTACGACGACAAGGGTCGATTCATTTTCTATTTTCTCGGCATTAGCTTCCAACACCATACGACCTTTTCCGAAAGGAACTACATAATCTCGGTCGGGCATTGGGGTGCGGGCAGCATTAGTACCTGGAACCTTAGACCAATAAAGCCCTTTATGTTCAAAAATCACCACCGGATTTGGATCATAATAGGCCGATTTCATCAAACCTTTCATATCGGCACCATTGCTCGGATAGGCAATTTTTACCCCTTTAATATTAGCAACAACCGACTCGACACTAGATGAATGGAAGGGTCCGCCACTACCGTATGCGCCGATTGGAACACGCAAAATCATACTAGCAGGCCATTTGCCATTAGAAAGATAATAAGAACGGCTCAGTTCGGTAAACAACTGATTCAGACCCGGCCAAATATAATCAGCAAACTGCACTTCAACGATGGGACGAAGTCCAGTAGCGGCCATTCCAACAGTGCTTCCTACGATAAAAGCTTCCTGAATCGGGGTGTTAAACACACGTGCGTCGCCAAATTTCTGTGCTAAGGTTGCAGCCTCGCGGAATACACCTCCAAGGCGACCGCCCACATCCTGACCATAAAGTAAACATTCCTTGTGGTCCTCCATCAGTTCCTGCACGGCAAAAAGGGCCGAATCGACCATGACTTTTACTTCCGCGCCTTCGGGTTCTCTGATGCCTCGCTCCTCGATGATGGGAGTTGGTGCAAAAACATGATTATAAATATCTTCGGGTTCCGGATCGGGTGCATTTAGTGCTTCGGCAAAGTCAGATGCAACGAGTTCGCGGGCCTCTTTTTCTATTTTTTCAATATCTTTTTTGCTAAAACCTTCATCCAGCATTTGTTTCACAAAAATTGGATAAGGATCGCGCGTTTTGTGCTCTTCGATATCGTCGCGATACCATTCCATACGAACTCCAGAGGTGTGGTGATTGAGCAAGGGCACCTTGGCATGCAGCAGGAATGGACGACGCTCTTTGCGCATAATGTCGAGAATATCTTTTATCTCGAGATAGGCCTCCATAAAATTATTGCCATTGATTTGTCTGGCCTCAATTCCGTGAAAACCCTGTATAAATTCAAATGCATCCTGCGCACGGGTTTCTTTGGCATTGGCCGAAATGTCCCAGCCATTGTCCTGAATAAAAAACAGAATTGGAAACTGTTTCAAAGCTGCCATTTGAAAAGCTTCAGAAACTTCACCCTCGGTAATGGATGCATCGCCCAAGGAGCAAACAGCAACAGGCTTTTGATCTTTTGCAAACTGCTTGTCCATGCCCATAATCTCCCGGTACTGAATGCCCATAGCAATGCCTGCACATGGAATTGCCTGCATACCCGTAGCCGATGACTGATGTGGTATTTTGGGTTTATCATCATCTCGAAGACTTGGATGAGCGTAGTAAGTCCTACCGCCCGAAAAGGGGTCGTTTCTTTTGGCTAACAACTGCAACATTAGGTCATAGGGACGCATACCAACAGAAAGTAGCAAAGCATCGTCTCTATAATATGGTGAAACAAAATCCTGCGGATTTAATTGTATGCCAAGCGCAACCTGCAGTGCCTCGTGACCACGAGAGGTAGCATGCACATATTTCGATACCAGTTTAAAATTCTCTTCATAAAGCTCGGCCATAGATTTAGCCTGAACTGCCAGACTAAATGCTTTCTGCATTACAGATTGTTCAATTTTTCTCTTGCTTTTGCTTGCCATTTTATTCAAAACTGATTTTATGGTCACTAAATTACGAACAACTGTTCGCTTTTTAAAATTAATCTTAACTTTTTTGTTCGCTTTCACTCCTGCGACATTAAAATACCGCGCTCATTTGCTACTGTTTTTCTCATAAGCTGAAGCCGTTTGGTAAAATTTTCTGATCTACTGCGGCATTAAAATACCGCGCTCATTTTCAAATTATCTCATTTTCAAATTACCAAATTAAAATTCTCTTTCACTGCATGGAGCGCTCTCGTCTTGGGACGAGATCGGATCCTCTTCGTTTCTTTTCTCTTTTATAGCTGTCTCACGCAAGGAAAAATCTAGTACCTAGCTCCTCCGCACTAAAAAAATCTTTCCTCTTTCACCCTTTCA
>CAMDAB010000283.1 GCA_945888475.1 Saprospira grandis DSM 2844
ATAGATTACCAAACAACACAAATGAGATTTTTAGTCAATTTTAATCAAAACTTATAACCGAACACTTGGCAGCGGCATTAAAATACCGCGATGTTTCAGTATTTTTTTTCACAAAGGCATACCAAATATGAATTAAGATCTCGTCTATCGGACGAGAAGAAATTAGAATATTTGACAGTGCTCTCCGTCACAGCACAGTGGTACTTTGTGATCTCTGTGTAATCTGTGGCCATCTGTGGTGAAAAAACACTACGAAAGTCACACTTAGGCTATTTTCACGCAAAGGCGCAAAGCCGCACCAGATCTAGATTTACGCAGAGACGCAAAGATCGCACTTGTGTGATTAAAGCCGTTTGGAATCTCGTCTGTATGACTAGACGAATCTGTAAGGCATATATGTATCAATAGCTGAAAATCTGATATCTGGCATCTGATAATCAAAAAAAGTTAAAAACTGACGCAGGTCATCCCGCCCTTGGTTTTCAGTCATTGAATTGGGGGTAACAAGGGCCTACCTTTGTAACATCAAATAATCGAAAACGAATTTAAAAATCATAAAAAAATCAACGTCATGAAAAAGTTATTCATCCTCACAATCGCAATAACAGCTTCTTTACTTTTTGTTCAGTGCAAAAAAACCGAAGTACTTACTGAAGAAATTATCTCAACTGAAAAGTCACTAACTGGCAACGTACTTGAAGGTAGCAACTGGGAAGTACTCTCCGTAGTATCTGTTCCTAAGAATGTAAACATCAACTTTACAGTGAAGCATCCAAAAATGAATTTCTTCAACGATTATATCGAAATGAAACTTGGCCGCGACATTTGCAGCAAGCATTATTTGTTCGCAACTGACAACATCACAGTTGATTTCGCAAGCTGCACAATCAGCAATCCAAATCATCAAGCTTTGTCTGACTTATTGGAAGGCGATTTTCAATACATCATCTCTGACAATGGCAATGAAATGATCCTGAAAAACAATGCTGAAACTGAAATAACCCTGCGCAGAGTAGCTCAATTAGGCACTACCACTCCAGCTGCTGCTAATCTTCCTTCAAACCTTAACGTACAGTAATAAAATTATAATTATCAATCCTAATCACAAATCACTCAAAATTTAAAATTTAAACATCATGAAAAAGTTATTCATCCTTGCCCTAGCAATCACATCTTCATTGCTTTTCGTTCAGTGCAAAAAAACTGAAACTTTAATTCCACAAGAAGAAGTTGTTACAACTGTAAAGTCTTTGTCTTCAGATTTATTGACTGGAACCAGCTGGGAAGTCGTATCGGTAGTATCAGTTCCGAGCAATATCAACTTAAGTTGGAACATAAAGCACCCAAAATTCAGCTTCAATAACGGTATTGTTGAAATGAAATTGGGAAGAGATTTGTGTACTAAAGAATATCTGTGCAGAGAAACTAAGTTTATTGTAGCTGCAAGAACAAATTGCTCAATCTCGAATCCTGACCACACTAGCCTGTACAATTTATTCGATGGCGAATTTCAACTGATTTTCTCTCCGACCGATCCGAATGAACTTGTTATCAAAAGTTATTTCGAAACAGTAGTTACACTCAGAAAAATAAATACACTTTCAACTTCAGGTAATACCAGCGAATTAAGTGTGAACTAAAATATCCATTCAAAAATAAATTTAGCAAAATATTCATGTAATTAAAGCTATTCCAGATGGAGTAGCTTTTTATGATAAGACATAAATGTATATACAAAATGCTAATTAAAAATCACCACCTTAGCTAATCGGAAAACAGCTGCTATCAAGCTATTCAGATACTTATCCAAATTCAAGCAGCTTCAACTAAAACGCTTAATGCTTTATCGAAATCACTTGTTTGTTTTATCCTTTCACTGCGTGGAGCGCGCTCGTTTTTTAACGAGATCGGTTCATTTCGACATAGTGACGAGACAAATCTTTCCTCTTTTCACTAAATTATTCTAAATTCGCCCATCTAAACTAATTCGATTTATGTTAAAGAAGATTTCACAATTCCTGGGCAGTATCAACGATGCGATAGTAGTGATTGACAATAAAGGAATTATACTGCAGTGCAATGATAAATTAGTGCATGTATTGGGCTATAGTCCAGAAGATGTGATTGGAAAAAACGTGGGCATGCTCATGGATAATTCATTGGCTGCGCAACATGATTCATTCTTGAGCACTGAAGAAAAAAGCATGCGAATCTTAGGCAAAGACAGAGAAATTTTCGGCATGCACAAAAATGGCTCTAAGGTTCAGCTACTGATCAATATCAGTCAGTTTGAAGATGGTGGACATAGGTACTTCACAGGGATCATAAGAAAACATTCCAGCGAGTCTGACAGCAACGTAATCCTTAAAAAGAACGAAGAATTACAGGAAGCATTAAAAAAGAAGGACCTTCAGATAGAACAGACTATCTCAGATCTGTATAGCTTATATCTAAATGCTAAACAAGTTGAAGAACAGGAGCTGAGAGAGAAAAACCGTATACTTGAGGTTACAGTCAAAGAATTGAATGAAAACAAATCGAAACTGGAGCATGAAATCTTTGAACGTAAACTTGCCGAAGAAAGATTATTGATTATTCAAGACGAAATTAAGAGTGCACTCGAAAAGGAAAAAGAACTGAACGATTTAAAATCGAAATTTATTTCCATTGCTTCGCACGAGTTCAGAACCCCTTTGAGTACAATACTATCCTCAACTAATCTGATTCAACGCTATATAACGCCCGAAGTGCTTGAAAAAACCGACAAACATATTAACAGAATTAAATCATCGGTAAGAAATCTTACCCAAATTCTGGAAGATTTCCTTTCCTTATCAAAATTGGAAGAGGGCAAATTCGATAAAGAGAAAAAGGAATTAGACATTGTAGATTTAATAAACAACTGCATAGAAGAGGTGAATGTTTTTGCCAAAAAAGATCAGAAATTTGTCTTCGATCATCATATTTTAAATCCTATTATCATTTCTAATGCCCAAAGTTTGAGAAATATATTCATCAATTTACTGTCGAATGCCGTAAAGTATTCTTTTGAAGGATCAAATATTCATGTAAAACTTTGGCAAGATGAAGACATTTTTTACGCATCTGTTCGTGATGAGGGAATCGGCATTCCTAAAGAACAAAAAGTATATCTTTTTGAAAGGTTTTTCAGGGCCGATAATGCCATCAATATACAAGGTACGGGTTTAGGACTTTTTATTGTAAGAAAATACCTCGATAACCTGAATGGTACGATAGATTTTGAGAGCGAAGAGGGAGTTGGTACTATGTTTACTGTATCTTTTAGAAACGAGGTCGAAGAAGCCGTTTCATAGCCTAATAAAAAACAAATAAATCAAAAAACGCTTGTCGAAATGAATCGACAAGCGTTTTTTGATTCTTGGAATCAACACTACTTTTTGCTTATAACCACTTTACGCTGCGCATAAGCATGGTCGTTTCTGATCGTGAAGAAATAAGTTCCCTCGCTGAGTTTTTCGGTATCGATAATCATTTGCTCGGTATTTTCACGGGCAATCCCATTTTCGAGCACTCTGCCCAACACATCGACCAATGCCCACTGATAATCGTCGCTCAATGGCAGATCGAAACTCACATTGAAGTAGTTTTGTGCCGGATT
>CAMDAB010000284.1 GCA_945888475.1 Saprospira grandis DSM 2844
TAAGTTCCTGCAGCCAAACCTGTATTCAACGCAGTAGTACGACCATTACTCCAATTAAAAGTATAAGTACCCGAGCCGCCTGAGCCTGCAGCAGTTGCTGAGCCATTATTTCCGGCATTACAACTAACAGAAATAGAAGAAGCAATTGAAGCTGTGACAGCGGTAGGTTGGGTGATCGTAACAGAAGCCGTTGAAGTACAAAGGTTAGCATCGCTAACAGTTACGGTGTAAGTTCCTGCAACAAGTCCTGTATTTAAAGCAGTAGAAGGTCCATTGCTCCAATTAAAAGTATAAGTACCTGTTCCACCACTTACGCCAATATTCGCTGAACCTGTAGATGCAGCATTACATAAAACATTTACCGATGCTGGTGTCAATGATAAAGCAGTTGGCTGATTTACAGCTACAGATGTAACAGAAGCACAATTATTGGCATCAGTAATTGTTACATTATATGTGTTGGCGTTAAGTCCTGATATATCTTCAGTAGTGCTGCCATTACTCCAAATAAAGCTTATTGGAGTAGCACCACCCGTGACAGTTAAATTCACAGAGCCATTATTCAAATAACTACAGGTTGCATTATTTGAGCTTATAGATGAAGTAAAAGAAACCGGCTGACTCACTACGGCACTTGTTGTTGCTGTGCAACCAACATTATCCGTAATTGTTACTGAATAAGATCCGGGGGCTAAATTGTTAATATTTTGCGATATTGCTCCATTGCTCCATAAGAAGCTGAATGGTGCGGTACCCCCTCCCAAAGCCAAATTCACAGCGCCATTATTTGTAGCGCATGCTGCATTTACAGGAGTTGCCGTTGCTGTATAGGAACTTGGAGTTACTGTTATGCGTGATGTCCCGCTGCAACCATTAATAGCAGTAGCGGTAACCGTATAAACTGTAGTAACAGCCGGACTAACAGAAATACTTGCACCATTAGCACCATTGCTCCATGAGTAAGTATTACCACCCGAAGCAGTAAGTGTAACACTACCGCCTGCACAGACTGTTGTTGGGCCGGCTATATTTGTAGTAAGGCCGGAGGTTACATTTACACATTGAGTGGTGGAATAATTACACCCAAAATTGTCCGTAACATTATATGTGTAACAAGAATTACCGGTAGCAGCTGGCGTAACAATTGCAGTAGTGCCGTTAACATTGGTTAAGCCTGTAGCAGACTGCCAACCCTGTGAGCTGAATGTTGGCGTAAAAGTGGAAGAACCGGGTGCGTTATTAGTAAAATTAATATCCCATGAGAAAATATAACCATTGTCCTGAGCAAGATTATCTGTAATCCTGATTGTCCAGTTCCCATTGAATGGGCATCCTATCAAACTGGCTAAAGATTGTTGAGGTGCATATGTTCCTGCATTTATCGATGGTAAAAAGGGATTGCCGCATGCCGATGTAGGACCATTAACGAGTTGGACAAATGCGGTAGAATTGAAACAATATTGTCTTGCAGTGCCGGGGCCAACGGCAGGGTCATCGAGTGGACAACCCAAATAAGTGCCTGCCCCTCCTTGGGCATAAGATTTTAAAATTGCTGTCTGGCCATTAGGACATATCAATTCCAATTGTAAGTCACCTAAATACGAATGTTCCATGTTGATACATACATTCTGAATATCATTGGCCGAAGTAACAGTTTGCCCTGGGCTATAACAGTTTACAGGTATGCTTGTAGTATATGAAACACCAGAACCGTCTGGTAGAAAGGTAGTTCCAGCTACTGGGGGAGTACAATTTATTGCAAAAGGAGTTCCGGTAGGAGTGGAAGTTATGGTTGAAGACTGCCCCAGACAAATCGGATTCGGACTTGCACTATTACTAAAGGTTGGGGTAGTTGAAACATGAATGATTCTTTCAGCTGCATTATTGCTTTGACAATTGCTCGGATCTCTTACAACTAAGGTAGCTCTGTAGATGCCTGGAGTTGGATAGGTAGTTGAAACGTTTTGACCAACAGCTGTTTGGCTGTTGCCAAAATTCCAGTTATAAGAAGCACCAGCACCTGAGTTTGAAAAAGTGCCAGTACCTGAAAAGGAAACTGAGCCACCCTGACAAATTCTAATAATACCATCTCCTTGGGGTGCCGGATTTGTACTTACAATATTCGCATTGATCGTCTGGCAGGGAACAACACAGGAAATAACAGCGGCCCATCCAGCAAAGGTAACTGATCCATCTGAGGTGAATCTGAAAGTTAAACAACCGCTTGCATTTCCAAGTGTAGCTTGCGAGAGGCCGGGGCCAATAGTACCGGTATAAGTGCCCAATGATGGCGCTGCAACGCTATTGCCATCGAACACTGTTAAAAAGTCAAAGCTATTTTCAATGTTGAAACTTGTGAAATTTACCTGTACCCTTCCTCCTGGTGTAGAGGGGCAAATGGTAAAGACGATTGTTTGACTATTGCCATAGGTTCCTGCCGATCCGCCACTATCAAAAAAGTTACCGGAGCAAGTCACAACGTTGCCGTTTGACATATTAAAAGTTTGAGCAGAACCAATGCAAATACTGAATAAAAGAAGAAAAACTACAGATGTAAACAGTTTCATAATCAGGCAAATTATAAAAAATTTGATTTAGTTTGATTTATTCTGGTTGTTATAAGGTTTGACGATAATGAGTATGTCACTATTGTCGAATCTAATTATTTGAGTCAAAGGCTCAAAAGCAGAAATATTATACTTTAATGGGTTAAAAGTATTGTTGTCAAAAGAAAGATCTCGACTAAGAGAGGGGTTGTTTTTGTTTCTTAAACCAAAAGATGAAAGTTTAGGATATTTTTCATCAGGGCTTTGGGCTTCTGTTTTATATTCAATTCTTTCGAGCAGGAAATTTCTAAAAATTGGAATGAGTTCAGGATTATTACCCATGAACTGTTGCCCGTAAACATCAAGTATTTTGCTTAAAACTAATTGTTCTGTTTCCGAACTTAGAGGATTGGAATTTGTGTTAACCGGTAGTACTTGTGCAGCTGTATTATTGGTGTACTGCGCAAATGAAATTGTTGTTGATAGGAAACAAAGCAGGTAAAATAGGCTCGAAAAAGTATTCTTCATATAATGTGAATTTTTTATTTTTATTGAAAGCACTAAGATACAAATTAGATTAAAATATTAGTTTTTTTTAAAAGATATTTTTAAAGAGCGTACCCAATTTATTTTATTTTTAAAATTTATGTTTAATCAATTTAAAATTTCATTTTCCCTTAGATGTTTAAATTTTTATGTAGTCAATAGAGGCTATTTCTTGATATGCTTTGAATTTTATTAATTGTAAATATTGCCTACAACCGTCCAAGTCTAATCAATCAGATATTGAAATGGTTCGTCATATATGATTTTGGATATTAAGTAGAAAAATGTTTATAACGCAAATAAATACTGGATTCGATTTGAGCATCCTGTATTTTTCATTGAATTCCTATTTAAATCTACACCAGTTAAAATAGCAAAGTATTGTCATTTCGAATGCGCTTATTTAAGACTTCAGTAAGGTTTTTTGTCAAATATCAGTTTAGCCTTAGATTACATTTTAATAAATCATTATGCTAACTTTTTACCATGGACTTAAAATCAAATAAAACTGTATTTTTGCATTAGATTCAAAACTAACGTAGAAAA
>CAMDAB010000285.1 GCA_945888475.1 Saprospira grandis DSM 2844
GTTAGCAGTAATGCATAAAGACAAAACACAGTATGACAATAAAGAAACAAACTTGGTTTCATGTAATAATTTTTTTCATCATCGCTACGACATTGTCTGGAGTATTTAGACTTGGACTATTTGATTGGTACAATAAAATGACTTTGCCATATGGGTTGACAATTGTAATAAAATCGATACTCGAGGGTATTGGGCCAATTACCGCTGCGACTATTGTTTTGACAACAATAAAGAAAAAAAGCGACATTACTTTTTTAGGTTTAAAAAAAACAAAAAGCTTAATAATGGTAATTATACCAATATTGTTGTTTACAATTTTTGGCGCAAATAATGACCAAAATTTAAATAGACATTACTATGGCTTTATAGTTGGTACTTCTTTAACATTATACGCAATATTTGAAGAATTTGGCTGGCGTGGTTTTTTACAAAATGAATTTACGAGTCTTAAACCATTTTTGAGGGCTATAATAATTGGCTCATTTTGGTATTTATGGCACTTAAGTTTTATATCAACCGACACAACAGTATTTGACGAATTAAAATTTTTCGGAATACTTGTTTTTGCTAGTTGGGGAATTGGTGCTATTGCCGAAAAAACCAAATCAGTATTTGCAAGTGCATGCTTTCATTTAATAGGTAGCATTTTGACATTTTCTCCATTAATGTCAAACTCGTTTGACAATCAAACACGTTATATAATTTTCGGAATATGTTTATTGTCTTGGATTATAATTGTTAATACGTGGGAGAAGTCAATAGTAACGCAGAAATAATGCACAACTGCTAACACACGGTTTATTCAATTTGGGCGGAAGTATAAGGCATTTGCAAAAGCTGTCCCTTCGGGAAAGACATTTATTTTCGCTTTGCAAATGTCTAATAAACATAGTATCATTGTCAGTAATATTTCGGTAGACAAAGTTTCAAACCCCAAACTGAAATAAACCGCGAAATCGTTATCTAAAATTCAAAAAATCCTTAAAGCATCATAACTTTTAACCCCAAACCATGAAAAAAATAATACTACTCACACTACTTCTTTGCGGATTAAACGCTGTTGCACAAATACCGTCAACGCCAGGGTTTCACCTTATAACAATGCTGCACGATTCTGTTTCCAGAGAGTTTTTGGTGATTGTTCCGAATTCTTATAATGCAGCTTCGAATTCGCCATTGATGTTTTGTTTTCATGGCGGGACTCAGGACATTCCAAGTTTTGTTTTTGGACAGGTGGATACCATAAATGGAGGCAGAGAGGAACTTTGGGAAAAAGCCGATTCTCATGCTATGGTTTTGGTTTTTCCGCAGGCCTTGGTAAACAGTTTGAGCGGCTCTACCTTGTGGAACGATAAAGATTTATTCCCACAGGTTGCTTCTCCCTATGATGACCTCGGTTTCGTGCTGCATATGATAGATACACTGAGCCAGGATTTGTCCATCGATTCAACCAGAATATATGCAAGTGGCTTTTCCAATGGCGCAGATTTTACAAACTTAATTGGTTCACAGCTGTCATGTAAATTTGCCGCTGCTGCAGCTGTAGCAGGCAGAACAGCTAATCCGGTTAGCCAAACCGACACAACCATGATATTTTATCCATTACCAGCCACGCCTGTTTCAATGATGATTGTAAGGGGTAAACGAGATAACGATGTAACATATAATGGCGGCCTGAATAACGGGGGAATCAATACAACATCTGTTTTTGATGATATGTATTTTTGGTTAGCCGGAAATGCTTGCGATAGCACCCTCTATACTTCAACTAATATGGGAGATACCGTTCAGGTCCGAAGATTTTATCAATGTGCTTATGGAAGCGAGGTAAAAGTTGTTTCCCTGAAATTTATGGATCACAGGTGGCCCGATGCCAATGACAACTTTTATTGGAATGCAAATAAAGAGGTTATCAATTTTTGTTTGCAGCACAGCAGAAATAATTGTTCGACTGTCCAGGGAATTTCAACAAGCGCAGCCCAGCGAAATATTTTAATATATCCTAATCCAACAACTGGCCAGGTTCAGCTCAACACAAATGGAGAAATTATCAGCAGCATTAAAATCTACAATCTTGCCGGAGAATTGCTGAAAGTATATTTTTCGGCTGATTTTTCGATTGCAAACCTTCCGAGTGGAGTATATTTTCTTAAAACTGAAACAGCTCAATCAATTTATCTGAATAAGGTAATTAAGCATTGAGCTAAGAGGCAATACGCCTTACCTGACTAAATTATTGAGATTTTAAAATGGAGAAAATAATTAAAACGCTGGGAGTAGATTACGAAAATTTACTTTTTCAGTTTCTGATACTTATAGTAGCGGCAGGCAAAAGGCTGTCATGGCAGTCAATAGTTCCATGGTAGAAACCTATTGGAAAATTGGGCAATACATTGTTGAGTTTGAACAAGGCGGTAATGTGAAAGCAAAGTATGGTACAGCTTTGTTGGAAAATCTGTCATCAGACCTCAGTCGTTCGCATGGAAAAGGATTTAGTAGATCTAATTTGAACTACATGCGTTTGTTTTACCAATTTTATCCAAATTGTGAGACAGTGTCACACAAATTGACTTGGTCAAATATTTGTGAACTTGTAAAAATTAATGACCCGCTTGAACGCTCGTTTTATGAAAATCAAAGCCAGATAAAATATGGTTTCATCGGCCATCAAAAACGAAAAAACCAAAGACAAAACCCTACTATGCCACCCCTACGGGGTTTTAGTACCTTCTTACACATTGTGTTATAATCCTTACATCCCTTCGGGATTATAGGAAAAAAACCCATAAATAAAATCAGGAAAATCCTCCAAAAAACGAGATTAGCAATTCACATCACAATCCCGAATGGATGACATGATTATAACATATAAGACCCAGTAGTAGTACAATCCCGAAGGGATGACATGATTATAACATAAAACTACAAAGCGAATTACAATCCCAACGGGATGACATGATTATAACATAAACAACTGAAATACCAATCTAATCCCAACGGGATGACATGATTATAACATAAACAACTGAAATACCAATCTAATCCCGAAGGGATGATAGGATTACAAATTACCAAAGCACAAAAAACCGAAAGGGTAACAACAACATTATGGCGGGCACATTTTCACAAATTTATATCCAATATGTTTTTGCCGTAAAAGGGCGAGAAAACCTATTAAAAAAAGCATGGAGAGACGAAGTTTTCAAATACATGGCCGGTATTATTAAGGGTAAAGATCAAAAACCTATTATAGTTAACGGAGTTGATGACCATGTACATGTATTTGTAGGTCTAAAACCAGCAATGTGTATTTCAGATCTGGTGAGAGATATCAAAAATAATTCTTCAAATTTCATCAATGAGCAAAAATTCCTGAAAGGAAGATTCTCTTGGCAAGAAGGATATGGAGCTTTTTCTTATGCTCATTCTCAAATTGATAATGTTTATAAGTACATTGCCAATCAGGAGGCACACCACAGAAAAAAGACTTTTAAAGAGGAATACTTGGATTTTCTTAAAAAATTTGACATTGAATATAATGAAAAATATCTGTTTGAATGGATAGATTAGCTATGACACCCCTACGGGGTTTTAATACCTTCTTATACATTGTTTTATAATCCTT
>CAMDAB010000286.1 GCA_945888475.1 Saprospira grandis DSM 2844
GCTCAACAGTATTTATTTATCATTGTTATAATAAGATTATTTGCTTATTTGCAACTGAATAGTTTTGCAAAAACTTTAAATTTTCTAATTTTACAGGCCGAACTGCCAAATTGGCTATTTTTTATGCAAACAGCATCCAAAACGCTATAATAATCTATTGATAATGAGTTACTCTTATATTTCGAATGCACATCCGGGCTATATCGATGCCATGTACAAGCAATATCAGGAAAATCCCGAGGCTGTGCCTGCAGGCTGGAAAGAATTTTTTCAGGGTTTCGATTTTGCCATAAGCAGCGGTGCAGCCGACAAAGGCGGAAGTATTGAACAATCGATGAGCAACGAAAAACTCTACAAGGAGTTTGCCGTACTTGGCCTTATACACGGATACCGTCAGCGCGGACACCTGATGTCCACTACTAATCCTGTGCGTAAACGCCGTTTCCGTTTCCCAAATATCGATTTACAGAATTTTGGACTTTCGGATACCGATTTGAGCGAGCGCTTCGTATCCGGAGCCGAAATCAATCTGCCCAATGCCACGCTTTCTGAAATCAGAGACCGACTCAATGAAATCTACTGTGGCAACATTGGTTTTGAATTTGCCTTAAGCAGCGGTGCAGCGGACAAAGGCGGAAGTATTGAACAGTCGATGAGCAGCGAAAAACTCTATAAGGAGTTTGCCGTACTTGGCCTTATACACGGATACCGTCAGCGTGGACACCTGATGTCCACCACTAATCCTGTGCGTAAACGCCGTTTCCGTTTCCCAAATATCGATTTACAGAATTTTGGACTTTCGGATACCGATTTGAGCGAACGCTTCGTATCCGGAGCCGAAATCAATCTGCCCAATGCCACGCTTTCTGAAATTAGAGACCGACTCAATGAAATCTACTGTGGCAACATCGGTTTTGAATTTGCCCATATCGAGCATCGCGATAAGCGCATGTGGCTGCGCGATAGAATAGAAAGTCTGCAGCCCAAAAAATCCTACGGACTGGCACTCAGTGATAAAAAACGTATCCTTGAAAAATTGAATGGCGCAGTCGGTTTCGAAAGCTTTTTGGCTAAGAAATTTGTAGCACAGAAGCGTTTCGGACTTGAAGGTGGCGAAACAACCATTCCGGCACTCGATGCCATTATCTGCAAAGGAGCAGAACTTGGCGTAAAGGAAGTGGTCATCGGCATGGCGCATCGTGGTCGCCTCAATGTGCTGGCCAATATCATGGGTAAAACCTATGAGCATATTTTTCATGAATTTGACGACGTAATGCCTGAGCAGGTTTTTGGCGACGGCGACGTAAAATATCACCTCGGTTATTCTTCCGAAATGACCACGCCATCGGGCAACAATGTACATTTGAAATTGATACCAAACCCTTCGCACCTCGAGGCAGTAAATCCCGTGGTAGAGGGTTATGCCCGTGCCAAGGCCGACATTTTGTACAAAAGCAATTTTGATGAAATTATGCCCATCCTCATACATGGCGATGCAGCCGTAGCTGGACAGGGTATCGGATTTGAGCTGGTGCAGATGAGTCAGCTCGAGGGTTATTATACCGGCGGAACCATGCATTTTGTTATCAATAACCAGGTAGGTTTCACCACCGATTTTGAAGATGCACGTTCCTCTACTTACTGTACCGGACTGGCTTCGGTAGTGCAGGCTCCGGTTTTCCATGTGAATGGCGATGATCCTGAAGCGGTTGTTTTTGCTTCCTTTCTTGCAGCAGAGTACCGTCAGGAATTCAATACCGACGTGTTTATCGATATGGTCTGTTACCGCAAGCATGGTCACAACGAGGGTGATGACCCACAATTCACACAGCCTCAGCTATATAAATTCATCAAAGACCATCCCGATCCACGCAGTATCTATATCAATCAGTTGATTGCCCGCGGTGAAATTGAAGCTGCATTGGCCGAAAACCTGGATAAAGAACACGATACCTTTTTACAGCAGCGTTTCGATATGGTGAAACAGAAGGTTGCGCCTTATACCTATCAGGAACCTGAACTGGCCTGGCAAAAACTTAAAAAAACAACCACTGCCGAAGATTATGAGCAATCTCCCGAAACCGGCATAAGCATTCAGGTAGTTGAAAATATCCTGAATCGTTTACAGCAGATTCCTGCAGGTTTTAACCTTTTACCCAAGTTCAAACGCATTACTGGTAATATTGAAAAACTGATGACGGCAGGAAAATGTGATTGGTCAATGGCAGAACACCTTGCCTATGGCAGCATCCTGCTCGATGGCAACGATGTGCGCATGAGTGGTCAGGATGTAAAACGTGGGACTTTCTCGCACAGAAATGCAGTGCTTTACGATGCCGAAACCAATGAGCAATACAACAGGCTCAATCATTTAGGCGAAAATCAAGGTCAATTCCGTATTTATAATTCTTTATTATCGGAATTTGCCGTACTTGGTTTTGAATACGGTTATTCACTCGCTACGCCCGATTCGCTGGTACTTTGGGAAGCACAATTTGGAGATTTTGTGAACGGTGCACAAACGATGATTGACCAGTTTATTAGTTCATCCGAGACCAAATGGGGCAAACAAAGCGGCTTGGTGATGCTGTTGCCGCATGGATATGAAGGACAGGGCCCAGAGCATTCGAGCGCGCGCATGGAACGTTTCTTGCTGGCTTGCGCCGAATACAATATGACGGTTGCCAATGTCACCACACCGGCAAATTTCTTCCACCTCATCCGCCGTCAGCTGGCTCGCCCATTCCGCAAACCGCTGGTACTCATGAGTCCTAAAAGCCTTTTGCGCCATCCGCTTTGCGTCTCTTCTTTCGAAGATTTTACAAAAGCTGGCTTCCGCGAAATTTATGATGATGCTACTGTCAGCAATGCCTCTAATGTCAAAAAAGTACTGCTTTGCAGCGGCAAAATCTATTACGAACTAATGGCCAAAAAAGAGGCCGACAAAAGAGAGGATATTGCCATTGTCCGTTTGGAACAGGTCTATCCTTTCCCCAAAGTTCAGTTGAATGCAGTGATGGAAAAATACAAGGGGGCAAAATTCTGCTGGGTGCAGGAAGAGTCTTCGAATATGGGTGCCTGGCAGTTTATTTTAACTAACCTCCGAAGCTATGATATTGAACTGATTTCAAGAAAATCGAGTGCCTCACCAGCTACGGGTTTCAAGAAACAGCATGTCAAAGAAAGTGCAGAGATTATGTCGAAAGCTTTTTCATAAAAGCAGTATCAAGTAGCGGGTAGCAAGTAGCAAGACATTTCAATATATTTAACAAAAAGAGTCTTGTTGCACTTCGCGGAACTTAGTTTCCTAATTCTAAAATTCTAATTTCTAACTTCATACTTCTAATTTCATACTTCTAACTTCTAATTTCATACTTCTAACTTCATACTTCTAACTTCTCAAAAATGTCCATTATATTCATTCTGCTAATACTATTGGGGGTTCTGTTTCTCGTGGTGCTTGTCATGGGATTCCTCTTACCCAATGCTTGGCGGGTGGATCGCGAAATTATGATAGCAGGGAATGCCGAAACTATTTTTCCGCTGATAAATGCGCCAAAAAACTGGCA
>CAMDAB010000287.1 GCA_945888475.1 Saprospira grandis DSM 2844
GTAGGATTTGAGTTTGAATTAGGTTCACCTGCAAGTCTTTCGATACAACCACGAACATTTGTTCCGGCCACAGCCTGGAATGGAAGGTTTTGTCCAACCTGACGAACAGGAATTCTGTAGAGTGTGTCGAGTATGGCCAAACATAAAATATCATTGCCGGGAGGATTTTGCAAAGGATCAGCTATGCTGGGGTCATGAAGCCAGGTTTTGATACTTTGCGAGCTCAATGGTGTAAGGTTATCTGAAGGGTCAACCATTGCATAGTATTTATAGCCGGGCTCGAGGCAGGATTCACGAATGATGGCACTTTCCTGAGAATTGCCAAAAAGACCGTTTAAACCCCCATCTGCACCTTCGATAAATGTTAGATTTGCACAAGAGAAATCGTTAGGAACTCCGGGTGCAAATCTGGCGTCAAAGCCAAAAAAAGCTGAGTTTTCGCTATAAATAGCGCTTTGATAATCTGTTTCGAAAATGATACGGCCACTGTTTGGAGCTGTGAAATTTGTCCAAACCGATTCGTTCATTGTACCATTGTTGTAGGCAGGGTGATTGTAGTCGTAGGCATGATAGTCGTTTGGATTTGAATTGACATGCGGTCCACCTGTTTCTCCAAAATCATTACCACCGTCGTATGCACAGCCGAAATTGAGTGTGCGGGTAGCAGGAGAACCTGCAGAAGAACTTATGGCACTGTTACCTATTGTTGATGCAGGAGAAGTACATGGCAGATCTTCTACGTTTGGTGGGGAGGAACCGCCGAGATCATTTACCCTAACTTCATAATAACCTCTTGTTCCGGGGTCATCGGCTGTCAACTGAACATAGTAAGTTTGACCAGGATGTAATTTCTGATAGCTGAATGGATTAACCGGGTCGCAGGCGTCGAGTGAAATTTGTGCCTCAGGGTCTATGCCCAAAAAGTCGGTTCCATCTGAAAATTCAACATGTGACAGATAGTCAAATTTGTTTTTAATGAGCGTGAGTGATGGGATTTGCACACCAGTTGCACAGCTGTTTCCATCGGCAGCGTGATAAATTTCTACATAGGTTCCAATGTCAGTTCCTGAGAGATCTGTAGTAATTTCTACCTCGCCACTTGGCGGCGCAACAAAGGCAAACCAAACAGAACCATTTGCCGAAACCTCACCTCTGTGCGGCTCATTGGTTTCGAGCGAAGCGGTTGGGCACCAGGCGTAGCGGGAAGTTGTGTTTAAGGGTAGGACAGGGGCTGAACAGACTGCATCGGGTAGATAATTTACAGTAAGAGCTGTTCTGATAACTTCTATGGTGATTCGGTAAATTTGTGTTCCACAACCGCTTGTGCCATTTGCCTGAAATATTTGGGTTGCAGTGCCTGGTGTAGCTGGAATTGCTATATTTCCCACTTGGGCGCCAGTTCTAACCTCTGAGAAAGCACCACCGGTAAGATCATAATTTGTTGGAGCGTCATTTTCATAACCCTGCCAATCTATTCGGATATTTGTAGGTACATCAGCCGGACATACATATTCATAATCGAAAAATGTAAAATTTGGATTCAGCGTCCAGGGGCCATTATTCCCATTATTAAAGGTGTGGTTAAAGTCTCCTAAAAATCCAAATAGCACAGGATTGTTATTTGAATTACCAAGGGTGTTATCGGTTGCAATGTATTCAACCACAAAATCGCTGTCTCCAGTAAAAAAACCATCGCAATCGACATTGTTAAGTACTTGCACAGAGGTAACCCTAACCTGAATCCTGGCTTGCGACCAAAGTGGATTTTGTACAAAAGCGGTTATTGAAAAAAGGATAACAAACTGTATCCATTTGTAAGCATGCGTCATAAAAATAACGTTTGTTTAAGGTATAAACTGATAATAAACTCGTAAAAATTACAATTTTAAAAGCAAACAATTTTACAAAAATCTGATAAACAGTGAGAATTTAGCCAATAGTAAACTCTAATTGCAAATATAGTTTACAAAATTACTTACTTTGGGAACTAAGTTAAGAAAAATTTAAAGTTCCAAATGTTTTTATGAGGAAAAATCTTTTGCATCGGTATTTAATTTGTTTCTACAGAAAATGATTTCAGACAAGTTTTGAAAATACGCTAAAACTTAGCCTTAAAAACTAACCTTTCTAAAATTAAAACTGTTTAAGCTATTATATAAGCTAAAAATTGGCTAAAATTGCAAACTAAATAAAATAGAAGTAGATTAGCTGTTCGTAAATACTGATTAATTACGGCCAAAAATAAATCAATGAATATACTAAACGAATTTGACATAAGACAAAGTGGTAATCTTGAGTTTCTTGCCAAACAGGTAGTTGAAGGTTTTATAATCGGTTTGCACAAATCTCCATTTCATGGCTTTTCTGTTGAATTTGCCGAGCATAGGATATACAATCCAGGCGAAGCAATAAAAAACATCGATTGGAAAGTATTCGCTCGTACCGACCGTTTGTATGCCAAACAGTACGAGGAGGAAACAAATTTACGCTGTCAGATTGTTTTGGATGTTTCTTCTTCGATGTTTTACCCAGAAGCGCCTTTAAAAAAAGGACAACCTTTTGCCAATAAAATTACCTTTTCGTCTTTGGCAGCGGCATCACTTATACATCTGCTTCAAAAACAACGCGATGCATTTGGGCTTTCGGTATTTGGGGAAAAATTAGAAGTGCATACTCCCGCTAAGTCGAGTACGCAGCATAAAAATCTTATTATGTCTTACCTGCAGCAATATATCGATCACCCAACAAGGGATAAAGGAACAAAGGCTGCTGAATCACTGCATCAAATTGCTGAGGCTATTCATAGGCGTTCTTTGGTTATAATATTCAGCGATATGTTTGATTCTGCCGAAAATCCAGATGATCTTTTCTCTGCACTTCAACACCTTAAATACAACAAGCATGAGGTAGTGCTTTTTCACGTGGTGGATAAAAGACATGAAATTGATTTCGATTTTGATAACAGGCCCTATATTTTTGTGGATATCGAAAGTGGTGAAAAAGTAAGGTTACAAGCCAATCAGGTCAAAGAATACTATATCGAACAAATTCAAAAATATAAACAGCAATTAAAAATGAAATGTCTGCAATACAAAATTGATTTTGTAGAAGCTGATGTAAATGAAGGTTTTAAACAGGTTATGATGCCTTATTTAATGAAACGAAGTAAGCTTTATTAGATGAAAGGGTGAAAGATGAAAGTTTGAAAGATTGAAAGAGGAAATCCCGATAGCCCCGATAGCTATCGGGGGGAGAAAGAGGAAAGATATAAAGAGAAAAGAGGAAAGATTTTATTCCCCCATGTAACTTCCTCGATAGCTTTAGAGAGGATTCATACTTCTAACTTCATACTTCTTAATTCATACTTCTAACTTCCGACTTCTTAATTTAAAAAACTATGAGATACATATTCTTTATATTTTTAATGTCAACAATTGTCTCCTGTACTTATACAGAGAAGATTAAGGATGGGCAGACAGCATACGATCGCAAACAGTTTACAGTTGCGATACCTATGCTTCAAAAGGAATACA
>CAMDAB010000288.1 GCA_945888475.1 Saprospira grandis DSM 2844
TGACAAATCGGACTTTATTTCCGCTAACTGACTGTTTAAATCAATAAAGTATGAACCCTCCAGGTGTTCTTTTTCATAATTGCTTTTGGCATCTTTACCATTGCTGACATCGAAAATTAAAAGATCGGAATTTTTATAAATCTTCTTCAGGTCATCAATGTCTATGATTGGGGAACTGTTCATAATGGATTTTATTTTTGTGTTTTCATTTCTTAAGTTAATAACAATATTAACTATGACTTTTTTGAAGTTTTACAACTTTGTACGAAGTTACATAAATAAATTTTTAATAAATGCATGATGCTCATCAGTCGCTTTGCTTGTCCCAGGCTTAGCTGTGGCCCTTTTTTCGCTCTTGTATTTCGTCAAATGTTTTTTCATAGTCTTTAAACTCTGTTCCTAAAAGTCTGTCCCAAATTCTGAAATGAACGCCATAGTTTCCATTAAATTTACTATGATGCATGTTGTGGTGCGTACTTGAAGTCATTAGTTTTCCAATACTTTTATTCCACCAACTCGGGAAAAATTCGTAGCCAAGGTGAGATTTTAAATTGTCTAAAAACCCCCAAATTTGCAATATTGCAAGTGCAGGTACATACATAGGAAAAATCAAACTTACCGGCAAAATCCAAAAGGTGAGCAGCATGGCTTCTGCCCAATGAAATGATAGAGAAGTAAATGGATTAACATCAATACTGTTGTGGTGAACTGTATGAATGTATTTAAAAATTCTTGGGTGATGCAAAAGTCTGTGTACCCAATAAAACCAGGTATCGTCCAATATTAAAAAAATAAAAAATCCGCCAATTGAGAAAAATAAGGGGTACTCGTTGATGTCGGTATAAATTTTTGTGTAGCCTGCCGATTTCAGAAAGTAAATTAGCATGACAAAGAAAGTACTTACCGTTAAAGTAAAAAGGCTATTTATTATTTCAGACTTTATTTGTTTGGCATCAACCCTTTCTTTTAATTGTATTCGCCAGTTTTGAAGTCGTTTTTTAAAGAGCTTCCAGACCACAAAATAGACTAGGGCAATAATTCCGTAGTTCATTAAAAATTGTCCTAAGGCAATTGGTATTTGTTTTAAGATTTCCTCTAATGCTTCCATTTTGTGATTGGTTTTAAATGAAATGCAAAGGTCAAAAAACAAAGTTTAATTCTACTTCACAAATGTTACTTAATGACCTTTTTTCTGATTCTACTCAAACTCTGTGGTTTTATGCCTAAGAATGAAGCAATGTATTGAAGTGGAATGTTTTGAATAAAATCCGGTTGTTGCGCTAAAGTTTTCAGGTAGCGTTGCTCGGCATTCAACAATGCTAAATCATTGGCCCTAATTGCTGCAGATGAAATAGATTTTTCAAACATCTTCAAAAAAAAGTTTTTAAAAATTTCGCTTTTCCCTACCAGCTGCTTTGCATCAACATAAGAAATTTTTAACAACTCACAATCTGTTATACAGGCTACATTTTCAATGGCTTTTGTTTGATTGATTAAGGATGAAAATGAAGCAATAAAACTGGTTTCTGTACATAAAAAAGTTGTTTGTTCTGCTCCAAGCTCGTCAAAGTAAAACAGTCTCATATAGCCTGAATTTATAAAATACAGGTATTTAGGAATTTTGTCCTGTTCTTCCAAAACAGCATTTCTTGCGCCAGAAACAGGCATAAAATAATTTTGTATATTTTCTAAATCTTCAGTAGTCAGATTCCCTGTCTTCGAAATCTCCACTGATAATTTGTCATATTTTTTATTTGTCATATTATTCAGGCGTTGACAGTTAGCAAAGAAACGAGTATCGTTAATTTAGTAATAAACATTATAAATTCATTCGTCTTTTTGTTTGAGCATAGATTTGAAATAGTAAAATTCTTTCAAAAAGTCTTTCTTATCTATAGAAAATGATTGACAGCTTTTTGCCCCTCCCATGAATTTTGATGCCGAAATGCTTAGCGCTTTGTCCTTTTTGTAATAAATAATATAATCGCTGCTGGGAGCTAAAGAACTTCTGATATCAGGGTCTGACAAATGATAGCTAACACAGACGAGTGAATCGTTTTTAACGTAAAACATGGCCTGCTCACAAGAATAATGTTTGTAATGAATGGCCACTAGTTTATCTTCGTGGAAACCCATATTGACATTTCTGTAGTTCAAGCTGTCATTAAACTCCCTTATCTTTATTTGATGTCCGAAAATCATCAAAGCATCAATACTGGCAACATAGATACTGTCTGCTTCATGCTGCGCATTGGCTTTAAAGGCGAGGAAGAGGAGGGGGAGTATTGTGTAAAGTATGATCTTGCAAGTTTTGCATTTCAAGGCAAAGTAATCTTTTAAGCTACTGACTTTCATTTTGCTTTTATAATCCCAATCTTGGATTATCAATCATTTTTTTCATGGTATCGAAAAAAGCCTGGTAAAAAGAATCGTCTTTTGCATAGAGTTTATAAAGTTCTAATTCGCGTTTTCTTTGTTGACCCATTACTTCATCTATGATTTTTTTTAAGGCTAAATCTCTGTTCTGTACATCCTTGTTGCCTGCAACTTTTGTGAGGAAATCGGGATGTGCCTGAACATGCTTATTTAAAGAAATAAATCTGATTCGCTGGTCTTCAGGTGTAGCATCCCAACCCTGAAACCATCTGTCGTTAAAAGATTTGATGATTTCATCCAGTTGATCCTTTTCATCGTTCCCATGGGCGCCCCGGGGATTAGCATTTTGTGGATCCAATTCTGTTGGGGAATCATCCAGGCCAATCGAATGATTCAATTTTGTTCTTTCCAATCCGTAAGTGGATAAATCCACCGACTCCAAAAGCTCATCTATCAATTGGTCTACTTTGGTATTCACCACCAACTTCGGAATCAGAAATTTCAAAAACCAGTACAGCTTTTCCCATTCAAGAATTTCATAAGGCATAATTGAGGCTATCAGTCCGTAAATTTTTACAAATTGTTTGGCCTTGATTTTGTAATCAGCCTTCTCTTCATCTTCCAAGTCCAACGTTGAATTGAAACGATTGGCAGCACTGTCGATAATAGGGCTTAACTGTTGTGCATCGATGCCGCTAAAATATTTTTCAACAAAATCTTCCACCTCTTCTCTTTCATAAACGCCCACTTCGTCCAGCATTGCTTTTAATTCGTGCAGCACATTTATATCGGTTGCCCCGCTCAATGAGGTTGAAGTATAAAAAGGGTCGAAGGATTTTTTGATGTCTTCCACATCGTTAAAAAAGTCCAGTACAAATAAATCCTCTGTTCTTTTGCCCAGTTTATCGGCAGCACGGTTCAATCGGCTCAGTGCCTGCACCGCCAAAACACCCTGCAGTTTTTTATCCACATACATGGTGCAAAGTTTGGGCTGATCGAAGCCCGTCAGATATTTGTTGGCAACTACCAATATTTTGTATTCATCGCTGTCAAACTTATCTCTGGTATCTTTTTCGGGAAAACCATTCAAATCTTCCTCTGTGTATTCAATTCCATCTACTATTTTCTTTCCTGAAAATGCTACGCAAAT
>CAMDAB010000289.1 GCA_945888475.1 Saprospira grandis DSM 2844
CAATCAAAAAAGCCAATGCCAATACAATAATTGCTGTAACTATTGAAAACATGTAGGTTTGGCCAATCAACGCATTCAGTTGTTTTACGGTTTCTATTTTTCTCATTTTACAAAATTTTGATGAAAACAGTAAATAATATTTGATTAGTTTTAGCAGGATTTATATCATCCAATAAAGTTTTGATACTTTCTGATACGCATATGGCTTTCTGCCCAGAAATATAAAGTGAATTCCATTCAAAATCAGAAATGTTATAGTTTTTTATTTCTGTTTCCTTAACCACAAAATCAAGTCGAAATAAATTCCCTTCAAAGCATGATTTTTCGTATAGAAACCCCTCCTTAAAAATATTTTCCTGGTTCAATAAAACTTTAATTTTGCCTTCAGCAATAGATTTTTGATCTAAGGTAAAGGCACTTGAAATATCCGTTTTTGCAATTTTCATCTGATTATCTGTAAGTGATAAGTATTGCAAAGTAACGTTAGTAGCTCTGAGCTCTAGTTTTTTTATTTCATAGTTGTTGCCTTGTTGGAAGGAAATTTCTTTTATGATTGGTACAGGTTTGTTTTCTCGATTAATCTCATTTATAATATCTTCTACAGAATGTTCTATATTCAATAGTATAAAACCATCTTTTGTATTTCCCTCTACAGTATAATCTAGCCCATCAATAGAAATTTTGTCTGTAACTTTTATAAATTCAAAATCACTATTGGTTATTTTGTAAAGTGAACAATTTCTTTGAGACAAAAGGGTATTGATTTTAGCTAATAACTTTTTGCTGATTGGCTCAATTAGATTATCATTTGTAAAAATCACATAAAATCTTTTCTTTTCTGAAAATCCTTCCTTGTATGGTTCTGAAATGAAATAAACTGTATTTCCTTTAGCTATCCAATCTTTTAAATATTTACCTAAGTAGGGAACTCTATCGAACGAACCACTTGATGAACGCTGTTTTTTATCGAAGGCTTCAAAATCAGTTATCAATACAGCCTGTTTGTTGGAACTAGTTATTTTTTCCAACGCTTTCTCTATGTCAGCAAAGTGAATATCTGCAGTAATTGCTTGTAATATTGGAGCCAAAACAGTAGGTCCTGATATCTTTTTTTCTTCAAGCTGATCCCCTTTAATCAAAACTAAATCACTCACCTGTTCAGTTAAAGATGGGAAAATAGTATTCCATACATTTAGCTTTTGGGGTGGATACGCATCAATAAAACAAGTTGAATGATCAATGTAAAGCGTAGTAGATGCATCAAACTTTGATTGAGGTTTGTTAACCAGCTTTTTTAAAGAACTCTGCTCGACTTCTAGTATAGTTGGGAATAGACAGCATGAGCTTGTTAGAAACAATAGAACAAAACTGCTAAGAGTTAAAAAACTAATATTTTTACATAATGTAGGCATAGTAAAAGGGTTTTAGATTCACTTAAAGCTTTCGATAAGACCCTCAATTTCACTTCCAAAATCGAGAACAGAATTTTTAATATCGTTTACACCTTTTTTCAACTGTAACGCTGTAAATCTACCTTTGAGCCTACCTATTTCTTTTCGTTGTTCGGAAGAGTAACTTTCTTTGTTTTCAACATAATCATTCCTTAGTTCTTTCATCTCTTCTACCAACTCTTTCCAATCTTCGTCAGAAAGTTCTTGAAGATCAGACTCAGCAATTTCAATTTTGGCAGCTACCGAATCAATTCTGGATTGATTGGTAGTACAAGATGTTATTAGAAAAAAGAATATAAGGTAACAGAAAATAGAAAGGCGATTTGGTTTCATAAATAATCTTGGTTGTTGAATTATTCACAAAAATAATTTTTTTTTTGAATGTACCCTACTTTTTATATTTTTTTTTAATATTTTTAATGCCCTACACAAAAACCACCTTCACCTTATCTTCCGGGTTTTTATTACTGCCCTCTACAAGGCATTGCGCCTCGAGTCGGTAATCTGATTTGGCAGCTTTGATGGTCTTGAAAATGGAGGCGATGCCTTTGCCTATGGCATTGCTATGCTCCAGTTTTTCGATGTTGGAGTGCTGAAATTTGAATGGCAATTTGAAGAAAATGACTTTGGGGTTTTGGCCGTCGATTTCGATGGGTTCATCGCTGGTCCATTCGCCGAGGATGTACTCGTCAATCTTCTGATTATCTCCTCTGCCGCGGCTGTATCGCTCTATGAGCTTCACTTTTACATAGGTGACCAATGCGGATGCATTGGCTGTGAACTCGAGCTCAGCGTTGAGGGTTTCGACTTTATAGGGGTAAACCTCGAGGGGTTTTAGCTTTATTTTTACGGAATCGAATCCGAGCCATTTTTTTACTTTAGAGAACACGATATGCAATTTGAAAATTTGGGGATTTGAAAATTTGAAAATGTTTTATCGTATCAGGTAGCAGGAACCGAGCTTTGCGTGGTGATAGTTGATAGCATGTCTCGTTTGGTGAACGAGATGGTAGTTGGACTCGTGCTTTTGTCACGATGTCTAATGTCTAATGTCTGATGTCTGAAAATCTATCCTGCTACCTGCTACTTATTTTCCACGACTAATTTCCTGGTCACCACACCCATTTCGCTCAAAATCTGGACTGTGTAAAAGCCAGGGGCAAAATTGCTGATATCGAGCTGATAAGTGTTTTGTCCGGCTTCAATTTCAAAGGCATTATTGTCGAGGACTGTGCGGCCATCGGCAGCAAGAATGCGGAGTCTCGATTTAGAATATTTATCGGAGCTGATTCGAAGTTGTACTGTTGAGCTTGCAGGGTTTGGAAAAAGTTCTGTTTTGAAGCTTTCTACAGCCGTTTCTACACCACTCACAATAGCGGTTCTGAAGGTAAAATCGGCTGATTTGCCTGCGCAAGTGTAAGCATTGCTGTAAGGCACAACAGACCATTTGTAATCTCTGTTCGACAAAAACTCTGTTGCAGGTACATTGATAAAATTCTGGCCGTTTACAATCGTGTAAAGTACGGTTTCAACAGGCATTCCCAATACAGTTCTTTCAAGATTGAATACCCATTTTGTAGCAGCAGTTGCGCCGCGTGTGTCCCACTCGAAACGAACATTGTTCACAGGTGTTACAACAGCAGCGTTCATTGGCATGATTGCACTGATACTGTCGGAAATAATACTGGAAATATTGCCCGGAGCAGGGGTATTCAACCAACCTCTTTGAGTGATATCTGCTCTGATGGCATCTTTTTGCTCTTGGCTAAAACGACTCATGCAATTATCGCTGGAATAAGACATAAAATAACTTGGATCGGGCGTGATGACAGTTCCTGTTGGATCCTGCACCAAAGTAACAATAGGACATCCGAAACGATAGGAAATATAATCCGCTTCGGTATCACAAAAGCCGTCGCCTGCAACTAAACAATTATTTCTGGCAACATTCTCCACCGGATAACCATTGATATCGGCCGGAGCAGGAGACATACTGTAGAGTGAAGGTGCATTGATACCTTCCCAACCATAGAAAGTGTGTGGCAAGGTAAAGAAATGCCCAATCTCATGCGT
>CAMDAB010000290.1 GCA_945888475.1 Saprospira grandis DSM 2844
CAGTTAATGCAATTTCACAAATATAATACTTAGTGTTAAAAAGACACTAAATTAAACTATTTTTTTTAAAAGATGTTCAGGATTAAAAAATTTAATAACGCGATGCAGCTTAGTTTAAAAAATCATTTATTATATTCGTGTCAAATTAACACTTAGCTAAACACTAATTCTTTATTTATTAAAAATTATTGATTATGAAAAAGCTTTTACTGCTTATGATTGCGGGTTTCGGCATGCAAATTCAATCTAATGCACAGGTTGTTCACATCGAACTAAATCTGTTCAATCATCAGAACAATGCCAATAATGTTACAGGTTGTATCCTGGAACCAACTGCAGCTAATTATAAAATGTATGTTCACTCGGGTGTTTGCTCTGCAACTACACCAGGTGTACCTGCCGCGGCTGATTGTCAAAATCCCAACTTTGTTTGGGAACATGTTGTAGGCGACTGGGGCCAAGACAATACCTTTGGACAAATGACAAGAATTGCCGATAGCCTTTGGGCAATCGACATTGACGTTACAACCTACTACAGCAATCCTGCTACGATCTCCCAAACCGGACAGGGTACAGCAGGTGCTTCTTCACCAAAGCCTGTTGGTGCTACAGCTTATAGCATGGGTTTTGTATTTAGAAATGAAGACGGCACAATTGGTGGTATCACCGGAGGTTGCACCGACTTTTTTATTTTCAACCTAGACCAAGGCAACACCAGTGTTGATGTTGGACAGCCGGGCTTTTCCCTACCAGACACAACATTCAGTGTAAACAATACACCTTCATCTGTAAATTCTATGGTGAGTGCAAGCTTCAAAACTGTTTATCCCAATCCATTCAACGATGAGGTAAAAATTACCTATAATAGTACAGTTGGTTTCGATGATATCGACTTTAGCATTTATAATGCAATGGGCCAAAAAGTACGTTCGCTTTATCGCGGCAGTATTTCATCAGGAGTTTCTACCCTGGTTTGGGATGCAAAAAATGAAGGCGGAGCAACTGTAGATACCGGTATCTATTACCTGACTATTTCCGATGGCAAAAATGTTGTCACCGAAAAAATCGTAAAACAGACTTCGAAGTTTTAATTTTTTCAAAAACCATTAATTATGAAAAAAGGACTTGGTTTTATTTACCTAATAGCCCTCTGTACAACTTTACAGGCACAGGTTGTGACTTATTTCCCTCAATACCCTACCCTTCAGGATTCTGTCGAAATTATTTTCAATGCTGCTGCCGGTAATGCAGGGCTGAATGGTGCCGCACAGGTTTACATGCACACAGGTACAATTTCGGAAAGCAGTCTCAACCCGAACGATTGGAGACATCGTATCAATCCATGGCCAACAGGCGACCCTGATTTGGTGATCAATGACAGTCTGGTGATGATGACTCCGCTTGGTAATAACCTCCACAGGGCTAAAATCAAACCCAATTCCTTTTACGGCACCAATTCTAATTTCGATTACAATGCACTTGCTTTTGTATTCAGGAATTTGAATGGCTCTGCAGTGGGTAAAAATGCCGACGGCTCTGATGTTTTTATCCCAATCTTCAAAACACCTAATTTCGATGCATTCTTTTTCAAACCGCTTACTACAGCATGGCGTGTCGATTTGAATGCAGCTGTGCCCGTTCAGATTTTAAGCAACCGCAGTGCTACCATCACGCTATTTCTCGATAACGTGCAGATTAACCAGGTTAGCAATGCAACTGTTTTAAATACCAGTGTAAATGCAAGTAGTCCCGGCAAACATTGGTTGCGTTTTGTTGCTGTTTCAGGCACAACTACCATTACAGACTCGATTTCTTATGTGGTAAACCAGGCAACTTCACAACAAAATCCGCCTTTCGCTTCGATGAATGGTGTCAACTATGTTAATGACAGTACCGTACTATTACAGCTATTTGCTCCGGGTAAGAACTTTGCCTATGTAATTGGAGACTTCAACGACTGGCAGATTGATCCTGCTTATCAAATGCGTCAAACACTCGATGGAACTGCTCTTTGGCTGGAGATAAGCGGACTCACCCCTCAACAGGAGTACCGTTTCCAATACGTGGTCGACCAAGATGTAGTGATTGCCGACCCTTGGGCAGAAAAGTACCTGGATGAATTCAATGATGCCAATATCTTTTTCTTTACCTATCCTAATCTGATTGATTATCCTACAGGTAAAACAAATGGCATGGTATCGGTTTTGCAAACAGCCCAAACGCCTTTCAATTGGCAGCATTCCAATAATTTTAGCAGACCCTTCAGTCAGGATTTGGTAATTTATGAAATGTGGCTGCATGATTTTATATTGCGTCATGATTATGCAACACTGAAAGACACCTTGGATTACCTTCAAAATCTTGGCGTTAACGTGATCGAACTGATGCCAATCAACGAATTTGACGGCAATGAAGCCTGGGGCTATGGTCCTGCTTTCTATTTTGCTCCAGACAAATATTATGGTCCTAAGGAAGATTTAAAAGAATTTATTGACGAATGCCACAGAAGGGGTATTGCGGTTGTTTTAGATGTAGTTTTCAATCATGCTTTCGGGCAAAATACAATGGCCAGGCTTTATATGGACAAAAACTCCAACAAACCTACCAATGACAATCCCTGGTTCAACAGCTATATACCTCATCCTTATGGATATTACAGTGATTTTGACCACTCTAGTTTGGAAACTCAGTACTTTATCGATCGTTGTCTGTATCATTGGCTGACCGAATATAAGATTGACGGTTACCGATTTGACCTTTCTAAAGGCTTCAGTAATGTGTACAGCTACCCAAACAATCTGGGGCTATGGGGCAATTATGATGCAGACAGAGTGTATTGGCTAAAACGTATGTTCAATCAAGTTCGCTCTTTTGACCCTAATTGCTATATGATTTTGGAACATTTTGCTGAAAATACAGAGGAAGTAGAATTGGCCAATCATGGATTTTTACTTTGGGGCAATGCCAATCATCAGTACAAAGAAGCTGCAATGGGCTATCAGAATGGTTCCGATTTCAAATGGGCCGTATCATCAAAACATCGCGGCTGGCCTTATCAACATCTGGTAGGCTATATGGAAAGTCACGACGAGGAGCGTTTAATGTACGAATGCAAAGAATATGGTAACATGATGATCAGCAATGGCGACACCTTATATAATGTAAGAGATGAAGCCACTGCACTCAAACGCATGGAAACCTGCGCCGCGTTCTTCTTCACCGTTCCAGGTCCAAAAATGATTTGGCAGTTTGGCGAATTGGGATACGATTATTCCATCAATTTCAATGGCCGTACCAATTCAAAACCAATCCGCTGGAATTATTTCCAGGAGGCTAACAGACTAAGGCTTTACAAGGCCTATTCAGCCATGATTAAACTCAAAACAAACAATCCTGATTTCAGAACCGCTAACTATGATATGGATACCTGGGGTTATGGAAAACGCCTTTGGGTAACAGACCCAAGTATGAATGTTACGGTAATCGGCAATTTT
>CAMDAB010000291.1 GCA_945888475.1 Saprospira grandis DSM 2844
GCAATGTACTTATAAACATTATCAATTTGAGAATGAGCATAAGAAAAAGCTCCATATCCTTCTTGCCAAGAGAATCTTCCTTTCAGGAATTTTTGCTCATTGATGAAATTTGAAGAATTATTTTTGATGTCTCTCACCAGATCTGAAATACACATTGCTGGTTTTAGACCTACAAATACATGTACATGGTCATCAACTCCGTTAACTATAATAGGTTTTTGATCTTTACCCTTAATAATACCGGCCATATATTTGAAAACTTCGTCTCTCCATGCTTTTTTTAATAGGTTTTCTCGCCCTTTTACGGCAAAAACATATTGGATATAAATTTGTGAAAATGTGCCCGCCATAATGTTGTTGTTACCCTTTCGGTTTTTGGTGCTTTGGTAATTTGTAATCCTATCATCCCTTCGGGATTAGATTGGTATTTCAGTTGTTTATGTTATAATCATGTCATCCCTTCGGGATTGAAATTTGTTATGTTGCAAATAAAAACTCCGTTCTAATTTATCATTAATTTTCAATAACTCTACAAAGTGTGACCAACTCAATTGGTGCGGAAGCTCCGCACTTTTTTGATAAACAGAATATAACTGCCTCATCCTTTTTAGGTTACTTAAACTAAATCCTTTTCCATGCGAACGACTGAGGTCTGATGACAGATTTTCCAGCAAAGCTGTACCATACTTTGCTTTCACATTACCGCCTTGTTCAAACTCAACAACATATTGCCCAATTTTCCAATAGGTTTCTACCATGGAACTATTGACTGCCATGACAGCATTTTGCCTGCCACTACTATAAGTATCAGAAACTGAAAAAGTAAATTTTCGTAATCTACTCCCAGCGTTTTAATTGTTTTTCCCATTTTAAAATCTCAATAATTTAGTCAGGTAAGGCGTATTGCCTCTTAGCTCAATGCTTAATTACCTTATTCAGATAAATTGATTGAGCTGTTTCAGTTTTAAGAAAATATACTCCACTCGGAAGGTTTGCAATCGAAAAGTCGGACGAAAAATACTCTTTAAGCAATTCACCGGCAAGATTGTAAATTTTTATGCTGCTGATATTTTCACCATTTGAGTTGATCTGAACTTGGCCATTTGTTGGATTAGGATATATTATAATATTTCGTTGCACTTCGCTTGCTGAAATTCCCTGGACAGTCGAACAATTATTTCTGCTGTGCTGCAAACAAAAATTGATAACCTCTTTGTTTGCATTCCAATAAAAGTTGTCATTGGCATCAGGCCATCTGTGGTCCATAAATTTCAGGGAAACAACTTTTACCTCGCTTCCATAAGCACATTGATAAAATCTTCTGACCTGAACAGTATCTCCCATATTAGTTGAAGTAAAGAGGGTGCTATCGCAAGCATTTCCGGCTAACCAAAAATACATATCATCAAAAACAGAGGTTGTATTGATTCCCCCATTATTCAAGCCGCCATTATATGTTACATCATTGTCTCGTTTACCCCTTACAATCATCATTGAAACCGGCGTGGTGGGTAATGGATAAAATATCATGGTTGTATCGATTTGGCTGACCGGATTAGCTGTTCTGCCAGCTACAGCTGCAGCAGCGGCAAATTTACATGACAATTGCGAACCAATTAGATTTGTAAAATCTGCACCATTGGAGAAGCCACTTGCATATATTCTGGTTGAATCGATCGACAAATCCAAGCTCAGTGTATCAATCATATGCAGCACAAAACCAAGATCGTCATAAGGAGAAGCAACCTGTGGAAATAAATCTTTATCGTTCCACAAGGTAGAGCCACTCAAACTATTTACCAGGGCCTGCGGAAAAACCAAAACCATAGCATGAGAATCGGCTTTTTCCCAAAGTTCCTCTCTTCCTCCGTTGATGGTATCTATCTGTCCAAAAACAAAACTTGGAATATCCTGAGTCCCGCCATGAAAACAAAACATTAAGGGCGAATTCGTAGCTGCATTATATGAATTGGGGACAATTACCAAAAACTCTCTTGAAACAGAGTCGTGCAACATATTTATAAGGTGAAAGCCCGGTGTAGATGGGATTTGTGCAATAGTGTTTAATCCGCAAAGGAGTAATGTGAGTAGAATAATTTTTTTCATAGGTTGGGGTTAAAAGTTTTGATGCTTTAAGTTTTTTTTGAATTTTAGATAACGTTCGCCCGCTTGCATTCAGTTGCTGCTGCCGGAACTAGCCAAAACAAATATGTGAATTTCTTAGAAAGAAATAATTGAAAATATCTGAGTATTTTCCACTAAGACAAAAACGCAAGCGCAAGCCCAGCAATTGATGCAAACGGTTGTAAGCAGTTGGTATTATTATTCTGTTCCAATATCATTAATAGATTCCACACCTATTTTTTTGTTTTTTATAAACTTTAATCCAAATTTAAACATGAAGAAAATTAGCACATATAAAATTGCTAAAAAAATCCAAGCACCCATCATTTGTCCAGAATCATAAGCTTCATTACCAGTTTTTTTTATAGGTACTGTTATAGTCTCGTATAAAGATTTTATACTTCCTAATGAAAATAATGTTGCAAGAATAATTAATATGAATCCAATAATTTTTTTGAACATATTCGAGAATTTTAAATTGATTTTAGGTTTATGCTTACCGCTAACAGCTGTGTTCGCAAAACTCCCCCTCAAAACTTGCGCAAATATTCCTAATAGTAACTGCGCAAAAGTGATTATTGAAAAGCAGAAAACAGCTAAAAATTTGTAAAGTTAAATATAGGGCTTTGCTTTTACATAAGCAATTTAACTGCATAAAATTTTATTTTAGTTGGTTCATTTAATTGCAAAATTTAATGCCAGAGCAGCTCAATTTCCAAAAAAAAATCCCCGCAAGATTTCCTGCAGGGATTCGAAATGTAACAAAGGCAATTAGCCCTTCATTTTTTGTCTGATATCGGCAAGTGTCCAATCGACCACAAGTTTGCCATCGCAGAAAATCTCGACTAGTTCGCCTTGTTTTTCATCTTCCCAGCTTACATTGTCGGTGAGTTTGTAGGCGCTATTTTCGAGGGTAATTTTCATTAAGCCCTTGGCTGATTTTTTGGTGCCATCGTCCGTGATAGGATCTTTGAAGATGGCACGGCCCTCGCCGTTTACCTCGCCATAGGTGGCTTTCATGGCAAAACCGAAGGTGTCGCGGGTGTTGTACTGATAAGTGTAGGAACCGATGCCCAGAATGACATTGGTAGAGGCAAAGCCTTTTAGTCTCAATCTTTCGCAGATTTGCTCGGCACGTTGCAGGGTGATACTATCGCCATAAATAGCAGCGATTTGCGGAATGAGTTCTTTGTAACCTTTGGCATTCACCGAGCCGCCAAAAACATCCCAAAGCAGTTCAATTACACCTTTGCGCTCCTCCTCAGTTTTGCCGTTAGCATTACCGCAGATGATATCTACCGGATCTCCGCTGTCTGGGCGAATTACTACACGACCTTCACGGCTGCTGATTTCATT
>CAMDAB010000292.1 GCA_945888475.1 Saprospira grandis DSM 2844
ATGACCGATGATGAGGCCTCTGCCGCGGTTTCGATCTCGCTCACAGAGGCGCCAACTTCCAGTGTTTTACATTTACAAAATGAGCAACTGAGTGTTTTTCCAAATCCTGCAGCAAATGGATTTTTTAATATCCAATCCGATGGTGAAAGCGACATTTATCTGCTTGAAATCAATGACATAATAGGCAAAACTGTTTTGAAAAAAGAAATTCAACTTGAATCGGGAATTGCTTATCCGATTGAATTGCCACAGCAATGTTTGTCCGGCTTCTATTTTGTGAGCTTGAGCAATAAAAATAAAAGGTTGAGTGCTTTGCTAAGGAAATGAGCTTTTTTTTATTACATGAAAATGTTTCGCTTCTCCGAGGCTGGCGAGTACGTCTTTGCTTGAAATAGCCAGAAATATAATTTTTTCCCAACAAAAAATTTAGTTGCAATTGTCTTTAGATATCGATATATTTGAAAATTGACAGGCATAAACTTTATTGCCAATGCAAATTGTTTCTATATTTTGAAACTAATTTGTATTTTTGTAACGTTTTAAATGTAGCAAATGCGATATTTTCAAACAATCTTTTTAGAGGAGGCGGAGCTATTTATTTCTGGGTTAGAGGAAAAAACCATTAAAAAAATACTCTACAACATTGATCTAGCTGAACAAACAAATGATCCAAAACTATTTAAGAAACTCAACGATGAAATCTGGGAATTTAGAACCAGGTACAACGGAAAACAAATCAGACTTTTAGCTTTTTGGGATAAAAGCAATAAATCACAAACCTTGGTAATTGCCTGCAATGGTTTCATTAAAAAAACTGATAAAATCCCAAACAATGAAATGGAGAAAGCTACCAACCTGAAATTGAATTATTTTGATAATAAATCTTAATAAACATGAAAAAAGAAATCAAAACAAGCTCACTTTCTGAAATGAAAGATATATACATTGGTAAAGTTGGTTCTACAGAGCGCGATGCTTACGAGAATGAACTAAGCATGGAAATCTTGGGCAGAACAATTAAAAATATCCGGCAAAAACGCAGGCTGACTCAGGAAGCATTGGGTCAATTGATTGGTGTGCAAAAATCCCAAATCTCAAAATTGGAAAATGGTTCAAATAGCGCTACAATAGATACTATTGTCAGGGTTTTTACTGCATTGAAAGCTGAAATAACTTTTAGTGTGAATCTTATGCCGTGAGAATAATAGAACAAAGAACAATAGAGGAAAGAGGAAAGAGTTCAAACACTGTGAAACTTTACTACAGAGCGCTCACCCTCGAAAGCTTTCGGGGTCACACAGAGCTCCACAAAGACCCTATATCCAAGTAGGTCAATTCGTGAAAATCAGTACAACATAGTTAATCGTGTAAATCTGTATTGACCACTTAAAAATCTGTGTAAATCAGTTAAATTTGTGTAGGACAAACTCCTGATCGGTGTTTTAATTAGAGGAAAGAGCAATAGAGGAAAGAGGAAAGAGATCAAACACTGTGAAACTTTACCACAGAGATTTTGTGTTAAATTCCAAAAAAAATTGCTCAAATCATCCGCTTGAATTTCTCCCTGTTGTCTTATTTAGTAATATAAAATATTTTATCACAGAGGTTTGCATATGTGTAAAAAATTCTAATTTTTATCTTTAAAGTTCACTTAATGAAATAGCCATGCTCGTCAAAATCCTTTCCTCTTCAAATCTTCAAATCTTCAAATCTTTCAATCTTTCCTCTTTCAAATCTTTCAATCTTTCCGCTTCAAATCTTTCAATCTTTAAAAAAAACAGCTGGCATCCCAAGCTCAGTGCTCACCCTATAATAACGACCGCCACTATATATTTCTCCACTGAAGTAATGCCTCCAAATCCCCTCGGGAAGGTAAATTTTTAGCTTTTTGCCAAATTTCTTTGTCTGCGGACAAACAATCATATCGCGGCCTAGCATAAATTGTCGATGCAGATTCCGGCAGTTTTTATCCTTAGGATAATGTAAATAAAGATGTCTTATCATAGGATAACCAAACTCAATCGCTTCTTTTTCAACGGCTCTCAAGTATGGATAAAGTTCCTTTCTCATATTGCTAAAAGCGGCATAAAAAGTACTGAGTTTATCATCATAAACCTGTGCATTTTTATCAGGTATAATGCCCTCATGCGTGCGGAAAATCGGACTGAAGGCCCCAAGTTCAATATGTCTTTTTAAGAGTTTTTTGGAACGGATCATTCTGAAAAGTCCGCCGACTTTCCAAAAACCTGCAAAGCCACCTACGTCTGCATGGTTCACCTGCATGCCCGACATGCCCGATGAAAGCAGCGCCGGAACAAGCGAGGGTAGCCCATCGTGCCTTTGCCAGGAAGTCATTTGGTCGCCTGCCCAAAAAAATGAACTCTGAGCTGCCGAACCAAGAAATGCCGAACGCGAGAAAAAGGCAATCTTTCCCTCATTTCCAGTCTCTTCGATGGCTTCGCGATTGAGCTTTGCCCATTCTACCGGATATAGATTGTGATATTCTTGAGCAGAGATGCCCGAAAAAAGTTTGGCATCCCAGGGCAGGGCCTCGCCAAAATCTGCCATCCAGCCCTCAAAGCCATTGCCGATGAGATTTTTCTTGATCAAATCCTTTATCCAGATTCTGGCTTCGGGATTTGTCAAATCGAAAAGACCGACTTTAAAACCAGTCATTTCAATTAGATAAAGCTCACTTCGCATATTTTTTACAAAATAGCCCTTTGCTGCAGCTTCCTCGAAAAGTGCACCTTCATTAATCATCATGGGATTGATATATCCCAAAACTGCGATGCCGCGTTTATTCTGCTCCTGAATGAAATATTTAAGATTTGGATATCGGTTGCTGTCGGGCTCCCAGCTCCAGCGCAACTGATCGCCCACATAAGTCCTGTTTCTACCGACCCAATCCTGAATCCAGATAGCCGAAACATCAGCGCCTTTGTCCAACAATTTTTCCAATTTTTCTTGAACAATTTGATTGCCGCCCTGCAAGCCCAGAATACTGCCAAATGCCCAATCGGGCAAACGGCGATGAAATCCATTTCTTTTGGCATGTGCGGTCAGCAGTGTTAAGGGATTTTCAGACCTGTTGCAGCCCATACAACTTCTTTGCTGGGCAAATTCCAGCGTTAATTCATCGTCCCAAACTTCAATACAGTGTTGTTTTGGATTGCGAAAATCGAAACTGCTGCGACTGCTTTTATCTAATAGCAACGAATAGCCCGCCGTTGAAATATAGAAAGGACTTGGCGCATAGCTATGCATTGGGCTACCCCCGGCATGTTTTATATTTGCGATGCTACTAATAGGCTGATCCCCTGCGCCGATGCCTTGTTCCTGCACCCAAATGGCTGTTTTTCTGCCTTTCAGATTAACATGGCTGTGTTGCTGTCCTAACCCAAATATAGCTTCATCGGCTGGCGCATTCAATTTTATTTTTATGCTGTTGTATGTCGGGTCCGACAATTGAATGCT
>CAMDAB010000293.1 GCA_945888475.1 Saprospira grandis DSM 2844
CAGCACAATTTTGCAGTTATCGGGCACTGTAGACAAGTAATGCTCAAAAACAGCTTGCAGATAATTACAATAGTCTTCGATTTCAAATTCCCGGTCGTCCTTGGTCATCCATGATGCTCCTGTCTGTCCGCTTTTTTCATCCCAATAAAAACGTGAAAGCGCTTCGGGCGCAACAATGAAACAATCCTGGGGCAGTTGATCAAATTTTTTAATGAGCCTTTCTGCCTGTTGTCCATAACCATGCAGGGCAAAATAAAATATCCTACAATTTTGTGAATTGCCAAAACTGTAATATCGGGCTGTCTTTTCAACCTTTATATGCTTTATTTCAAAACTCATTTACCTTATTTATTAATAATTAGCACAAAAAGCAAAATCAAAACCATAAATTTGCATATTAAAACAGTTGCATATGCTTTTGCACAAGATAGTTATTTTCTTAATTTTAGCAGTATTATTTTATTCCTGCGGAAGCTCCAAAAAAGAAGGGGATAAAAAATTGACCGAGGATAAAATACAAAACACAGAAGCTACCACAAGTACCGAGGGTAAAGATATTAAACTAAAAGTTACCGCTAAAATCGCTGTTTTGAGAACTGCTCCCAATGCCGCTTCGAGCGAACTGCAGCGATTAAAAGAGGGAGATCAGCTCGATTATTTGAATGTTTTGACCACCTTTACAAGCGTCATGATTATTCAGGGAATCGAATACGACGAACCCTGGTTGAAAGCAAAAACAAAATCGGGTAAAGAGGGCTGGATTTATGCAGGAACAATCAGTTTTGAAGGCCTTTCAGACAAAAAATTAGCCGAAATGGTTTTTGACCGAAGGCTCTATAAAGTTTTTGGAAATGAGCTCACCAAAGATTTGAAATATTATCAGCGCGAAATGGAGGATATGAGTACTCTGCCCGCCTTCAGGATGCTTTATCGACGATCGGAAGATTTAAGAAAATCGATGGATAAAGTTATCAATGAGAAGCTCGCGCTCGCGCCAAAGGACTCCTTACCCGATTTTTTTTGGCTCAATGAGGCCTTTCCGGGTTTTTTGGTCCATTTGGTGAATAACAATAAATCATACAAGCTTTTCAGAGATTTTAAGATATGGCAAAATCTGGCAAAGGATACCGAAGAAAAGACTGATGATCTTTTTGTTTCGGTCTATCTGTTGGCCTATCGCAGCGATAGTATTGAATTTACACATGCCGACTGGCGTTTGGAACTTGACAATGAACAATACAGCCTTTTGGGCCGCGGAATTCACAAAGCTGTACTCGATGCCACCGAAAAAGCCCTTGCCGAAAGTGATGATTTTAAGCCTGAACTGGAGCCATTAAAATCGAAAATCCTGGATGATATTTCCTTTTCAAAAGATTTTTGGGAGTCGAAAGCTGCTGCATTGAAAGAATTGGAAAAAATTTTGAAAACAGATTATAAAATCCTGAAAAAAACCGAAAGGGTAGAGTTGGCCTCGGTTAAAAATAAATTGAAAGATCCACTAAAATACGGCATCAAAACTTCTTTGTTCGATGGCGGTGAATAATATTATAGCATGAAAATAGTAGCCATATCAGACACACATGGTCAGCATCATAGCATTAGCCTTCCCGAGGGGGATTTGCTTATACATGCCGGCGACCTTAGTAAAAGGGGATGGAAGACAGAGGTAGAAGATTTTTTGAATTGGTTTTCGGCACAGCCGCACCGATACAAAGTATTTATAGCAGGCAATCACGACTTTTTCTTCGAAAAAGAAAGCAGTTCTGAAATTCGAAAAATGTTACCGGATAACCTTATTTACCTCAACGATTCGCAAATTGTGATTGAAGGAATAAAAATTTGGGGTTCACCCATTCAGCCCTGGTTTTACGATTGGGCATTCAACCGGCAGCGTGGAGCTGATATCAAAAAGCATTGGGACCTGATTCATGCCGATACGGACATTCTTATAACACATGGTCCGGCTCATGGCATACTCGATTTGACCATGGATTACAGAAATGTCGGCTGCGAGGAGCTGATCAAAAAAATAGCGGAAATTAAACCCAAATACCATATCTGCGGACATATTCATGAGGCGCATGGCGTCCTGAAAAATGAAGCGACAACCTTTATTAATGCCTCGCAACTGAATGTGCATTACCGCCCGGTTTTTAAACCCATTGTATTTGATTTTTAACAACAGCCTTATGAAAAATTATTTAACGCTAATTTTTGCACTTTTACTCTCCGGAATAGAAGCTCAGACAATTTTCGAATTCACAAAATATGACGAGAAAAGTCAGTCTTCAATTGAAACCGAAATGTACAAATATCATATCGATCCTGATATGGAACAAATGAATGTAGTGCTGAGGGACCTTATGCAATTTGAAAAGAAGTTGCATTATATATACAATTTTATAATAAAATTTCCAAAAGCCTGCACTGAGGAAATACTTAGAGAATTGTCGAGCAAATGGGAGGCTGATATGAAAATGGAAGAAATTGCACCCTATGAAGATTGGGATGACGGTTATTATAAATTCATCTGCTTCGATTTTAATAAGGATAAAAAAGTAGATGTGATACTAATGCCTTCAATATTCTTCGGGCCTTCGCTTGGTTTGACATGCTATGCATCGGTTGATGGACATTTTATAAATATGTTCGATAAAGCAGGTTATGTCGTAAAATTTGAAAAAAGAGGGGACAATATAATATTGCAATTCGAAACTACCATCATTGAAGAATCCGAAACAAATGTTTTGGAAACCTTGGTCTATGATCTAAAAAATAATCAGCTCAGTCAACATTCAAAACTTTATTATGCAAATGATACAAGACTGCCCAAAAAAATTAAGCACCAAGGCCAATTTATATTAAGCAAAAAGGCAGCACTGAGAGCTGACACAAAAATTTATAATAAAAAATTTCCGGAAGATTGGTTTAATTATTCTAGCAGAGGTTCAAAAAAACTAAGAGGAAATGTTGTTGCCGATTATCCTGTCGGGGCAAAAGGATATATACTTGCCGAAGAAAAAGATTTTGTTTTTGTGGCTTTTATGCCGGAGGCTAAATTTTTAGACTGCAGCTTAAGACATGGCATGGATAGCAGCGATTTTGAAAGTTATAAACCGATTCCAGAGCCTTTTATCTGTGGTTGGACGAAAAAAAGTAATATTAAAAAACTAAGTCAGAATAAATAGAATAAGCCTAAACAGAAGCGCTGCTTTTTTTGTATTATTGCAGTGTAACAGTTTAATTCTATTGAATTATTTGTTTGATTTCTTTGTAAATAATTGATTCTGCGACCGATTGTCGTTCATTTTATGAAAAATTATCTTTCTCTTGTAAAATTCAGCCATACAATTTTTGCCATGCCCTTTGCCCTTATCGGCTTTTTTCTGGCAATGGCTGAAAAACAGATGCAATTCGATTGGACCCTCTTGCTCAAGGTAATCCTCTGTATGGTTTTTGCACGGACAGCCGC
>CAMDAB010000294.1 GCA_945888475.1 Saprospira grandis DSM 2844
ACGTAGGAGGATATCATCTTTGAAACCTGGCGGGTTTTTAGCATCAGACCGATACCAAAATCATCAACACCGGCATTGTTTGAAATACAGGTTAGGCCTTTAATAGCTTTTTTGACCAGGGCTGAGATACAGTTTTCGGGAATACCGCAAAGGCCAAAACCGCCAAGCATGAGTACGGCATTGTCTTCGATATCAAATATCGCCTCTTCGGCATTGTTCACTACTTTGTTCATAGGAGTTCTCTGTTGAAATTTATAAAACTAAATCTTGTGCGAAGATAGATTTTTAAACAAAAATTGCACTAAAAAAGTTAGGAAAAAAATTGTTCGATCAGTCTCTGTCCAACTCATACAAACGATATCTTTCAATGATTATAATAACTTTTTTGGCATAATCCGGATCGGTTGCATAGCCCAGTTTTTGTAAACCTAATGCCCAGTTTTTATAATCTCTGTGGTCGAGCTCGAATAATTTTTTGTAGCGTTTATGCTTTAATATATTGCTATGAGCATTGTAGCATTCATCCACAGTTGTATATGCTCTAAAGCATCCCTTTCGGGCTATCATTCGGCCTTTTTTGCGATCCCATTCGTCAGATAAGATTGTGTAGCTACCTCCCTTCCAATTTTTTCCACATTTAATTCCGAAATGATTATTGGCTTTGCGCGCTAGTTCACTCCTGCCGCTTTTCGATTCCAGAATTCCCTGGGCCAATTTTATACTTATCGGAATGCCGTTTTTTGTCAGCTCTGCTTTTGCAGCAAAGCGGTATTTTTGTATATATTCATAAACCTGCTGCTCCTTCAAAGATAGCACTTCGACCTTTTCATTTTTACAACCGTAAAAACAAAAGAGCAAGAGAAGGAGCATTGTTTTTGGCATGTTTATTTGGAATCATTCATAAAAAAACCGGATATTTATCTTCTCGACAAATATCCGGAAATTCATTGCAGTTCAACTATTTATTTATCGAAAACATAGCTGTAATCGCCGCTGTAACTTTCATAAAATCCATCGAATACTACTTCACCCGATGCATCCATCACAAAATCAATAAATTCTTCGACAGATAACACATCTTTTTTATTTACGGTGCTAATGATGAAGCCTTTTTCCATATTGGTTTTGGAAATTACACTGCCAGGTCTGATGGATGTAACTATTATTCCCCTTTTCGTTTTAAGTTTACGCTTTTCTGCATCTGTCAACTGTCTAATTTCCAGACCCATTTCGCTAAGGAGGGTCTCTCTTTTGGTAAACCTCGATTTAATTGGCTGTGCATCCAAATCGGTACCATTGCTGGCATTTTTCAATATTATTTCGATTTCAAATTCTTTTCCACTTCTTAGGTAGATAACCTTAACTTTTTGACCGGGTCTGAAAAGAGCAACCTGTTCCTGAAGTTCGGGCGAAGATTTTACCCTTACTTCATTTACAAAAGTAATAATGTCTCCTTTTTTTAATCCGCTTTCTTCAGCTGCGCCACCGCTGTTCACCTTGTCGAGAAAAACTCCATCCATAGAACTGAGGTTGTAATCTTCAAACATCTGATTGGTAATATCTTTGATGGTAACACCCATAAAACCACGTTGCACAGTACCAAATTCAATCAGGTCCTTGGCTACTTTTCTGGCAAGATTCACCGGAACAGCAAAGGAATAACCCTCATAACGCCCCGAACGGGTAATAATTGCAGTATTGATACCAATAAGATTTCCGTCAGTGTCAATAAGCGCACCACCGCTGTTACCTGGATTTACAACCGCATCGGTCTGAATAAATGATTCCACAGAATAAGTACCTTCCAGAATATCAATGTTGCGGCCTTTTGCACTAACAATACCGGCAGTTACAGTGGAGGTAAGATTAAAAGGATTACCTACGGCCAATACCCACTGACCTACTTCAACAAGATCTGAATTACCATAATCGAGCGCCTGTAATTTTCGGCTGCCCAATTCTTTTTCCTTGATTTTGACTACGGCAAGATCGGTTGTGGGGTCGGTACCAATGACTTTGGCATTATATGTTCTTTTGTCATTGAGCGTTACTTTCACCTCTTTAGCGCCATCTATAACATGATTGTTGGTAATGATGTATCCATCGGCAGAAACAATTACACCTGATCCGGATGACATAGAGCCTAAATCGAAAAGCTCATTATTACTATTATCCTTTCCCGGACTTTTAATGTGAACGACTGCAGGTGTAGATTTAAATGCGGCATCAGTAAACTCATTTACATTGCTGATTGTTGGATAGTTTTTTGGACTTTCATTAATGTTTGTTGCAAATTTTGCCGGCACGCGATCGCGATACCTGACTTCAGCATGATTGCTTTGATTTCCAAACACTGACTGGTAAATGCTTACTGTAATGAGTGAGCTTACTATCGAAACAACAATTGGAATTGCGATATTTTTCATATTGGGTACTGAATGTAATATTAAAAGTACTAATTTTGCATTTAAGGCCTACTTCAAAAAAAGGGCTACAAAAAACTTAACCAATAAAGATACTGCTTAGTTCAGTATAATCTTATCAAAAATTGCAACAAAAAATCCGAATCATAAAATTTATTGACAAAGTGCATGGAACAGGAACCTAAGAATATCGACCCCAAGGAGTTGGCAAGGCAAAAGCGAATGGAAAACCAGGAGAAGGCAATGGATATGATGTTCGGCAAAAACAGGCATATTTATGCTGGAAATATCTGGGGTTGGAGGTTTTCAATCATCTCACTTATAGGCATACTAGTCGTTGTCATTTTTATGATTATTGGGATTTTAAGCGGAAATATCAATTTTAATGACCAGTTCGAGCAGGCTAAAGAGGCAAAGGAAGCCAAGGAAGCTAAACTGAAAGGAGACAGCATACCCGACTCCAAATAAAAAAGCACAGCTACGAAATGGCAACTGTGCTTTTAAAGAAAAAATTTTATTCTAATTGCCCTCAGGCTTACTTAACTGATTATCAAGTCTTTCCTGGTCAATAAGTCGCTGACGCAAAATTCCATTGTAGGTCAATGCCCTTCTCAAGCCTGCTTTATAGGCTTTTTCTGTCCACATCACTGCATTGTTCAAATCGCCCAACACTTCTGATGCAACGGCCATATTGTACATTGCCTTTGAAGCGGTTTTGGGATTAGGATTTTCGGTAACAATTGACCAGATTTTGGCAGCTCCAGTCCAATCACTGATTCTTGCACTGTTCCTTGCATCTTTCATTTCGGGTGCTCCTTTGGCTTTACCAAAATAATCGCGGGTTACCCAGAAAATTGCAGGAGAAATACGGGTTGCATATTTATCGCCTACAATACGGCCAATATCGCGGGTCATTGCATCGCGGCCAGGCAATCTCGACTCAGCTTCCTGACGGGTTCTTCCCTCTTGATTAAAGTTGATGGTTTCAACCATTCTGAACTGATCTACGATGGCGCCGTCTTTGGCACGGTACATTCTCCAA
>CAMDAB010000295.1 GCA_945888475.1 Saprospira grandis DSM 2844
TCAGATTATCAGACTGCGGACCTTAATCGTTGTACTATGAAATCTCAGCTTTTAGAAGTCAGCTTTTCAGACAAAAAGATTACAGACAGTTAGACTTTAGACTAATAGTCATGTAATATAAAAGCTGACAATCTGATATCTGACTTCTGGCAATCTATCTTTTACAAAATCATTTTCTCAATCGGCACCACCAAAATCCCCTGAGCCCCTTTTTCTTTCAATTGGTCAATCACTTCCCAGAAAACCTCTTCATTGACAACCGAGTGCAAGGAACTCCAGCCCTCTTTTGCAAGAGGTAATATGGTAGGACTTTTCATACCCGGAAGAATACTACAAATTTCAGAAATACTTTCATTTGGCGCATTCAACAGAATATATTTGTTTTTCTTAGCCGTTTCAACAGCTGCTATTCTGAAGAGTAATTTCTGAAGAATCTGCTCTTTTTCAGCGCTTAAATTTTGATTGGCCACCATGAGCGCCTCGGAATACATGACGGTTTCCACTTCTTTAAGCCCGTTGCTCATGAGGGTACTGCCGGTACTGACAATATCGCAGATGGCATCGGCTAGGCCTATGTTTGGCGCAATTTCAACAGAACCGCTTATCTGATGTATTTCGGCACTAATTCCTTTCTCCGCCAGGTATTTTTTAACAATGTTGGGATAAGTTGTCGCAATCCTTTTGCCTTGAAAAAAATCGGCGCCGCTGTATTTTTCGGAACGCTGAACCGCAAGTGAAAGACGGCATTTGGCAAAACCCAGTCTTTTGGCAATACGCAGCGATGCGCCGCTTTCGACATAAATATTTTCTCCCAGGATGCCAACATCGGCAATTCCGTCTTCGATGTACTGCGGAATATCATCATCGCGCAGATAAAGTAAATCGATCGGAAAATTTGGAGAAGGTGCTAATAGCTGCCTTTTTCCGTCCTGAATTTCGATGGAACACTCCGTGAAGAGATTCTGCGAATCTTCGGTCAGTCTTCCCGATTTTTGAATGGCGATTTTTAATCTTTCCATGAGTTTATAGGTTTTTAAAAAATAAAAAAGGATTCAATGGCAAAAACCGCTGAATCCTTCTGTTATGAATTGATAAATTATTATTTATATCTTACAAAACAGCTATTCATTCCGGTTTCGGCAGAAACTGGATGATGATGATGGCGAAACTGTCTGTTAGATTTCATTTTATATCTGATATTTATTCCACAAACATATAGAACTGAAATGAGTTCACAAAATTTGAGGGATTATTTTTTTGAGATGCTAGACTTTTAGATGCTAGACTACTAGATACTAGACTTGAGATACTATTTCTTCAGCAAAAAATATCCCAAATAAGCCATAGGGAAATAGGCCAAAATTAAATCTGTGAGGTTGAACCATAGCGGCGATGGCAAAAGCATGACCATATAAATACCCCCTACAAAAAACAGGGAAGCAATGAGCATCACCATATAAAATCGGAAAGAAACTGCTAATGCAGTACAAACTAATGCACCCGAAAAAGTCCCTAAAGCATGTGCCAAAAAGGGCATGATAAAATGCCTGGGCTGCATCAGCGCCATTGCTTTTATTAAACCTTCTTCTGTACTAAGGTCCGCTCCTGCAGGCGCCGGAATAACAAAATTGCTGATTAGGATAATCCCCATATTTACAAAGGATCCCACCACAAGGCCTAATATAAAAGCTAGTATATTTTTGATGATTATTGGCATTTTAGCGAATTTTTTATGCGCTGCAAATATAAGTCTGTTACAATCAATAAAAAGCTTTTCTCAATGATTTTACCGTGTAGAACTACATAATTATTAAAAAGTTACTGTATCAATATCAATGTAGCAAGGATGGTAAAATTAGCGAAAAAACAGTCAAAACTATAAATACAGGCATTTTAATTTGCCTCATTAAATAAGTAAAAATTGCCCTAAAATATATTTATCATTTATTTTAAAATAAATCCAATTTAGATTATTTTTTCATAATTAATTTGTTACCTTACCGATGAACAATAATTTATTTCAATTAAACATTAAATTTTATTGCCTAATCAATGATTAAAAAATTACACATCCTTGCAGCTGTAATGGCACTTGCCGGCGCAGTAAATGCACAAAATGTGGGAATTGGTACAAGCCTCCCGCATTCCTCAGCGAAACTACAGATTGATGACGCCAACAGAGGTATTCTTATTCCAAGAGTTTCACTTTCCGGTGTAACTAATGGCACTACACCTGTTGCCTCACCCCTTACCGGTCTATTGGTTTTTAATACCAATGCCGCAGTTACTGGTGGTGACGGTGCAGGTTTTTATTTCTGGAATGGCACACAATGGGTTCCACTAAAAGGTGGCGACAACACCCTCGATATGGCCTATGACGAAGGTGGTCCCGGTGCAGGCCGTATCATCACTGCCGATGCCGGTCGTGTTGAAATTAACGGCACTGGCGGTTTGCTTGTCAACGCTAGTACTGCTACTATTTCTGAGGCAGCGTTAATTAACAATACAAACGGCACCCAAAATACTTTAACCCAATTGGGTTATGTGGGTGTAAATGCTGGAAGTACTTCAGTTTTTGGTGTAAGAACAATAGCCAGAGGAACTGCTGCTACCGGACTTTGGGATGGCCCTATGGGTGTTTATGGTGCAGTTGAAGCACCAACAGCCGGCGGCACTATTAACCTGAATGCTACAGTAGGTTCTGCAAACAAAGCATTGGGGGTATTTGGTAGTATTTCAACAAATACCAATATCACTGGTAGCGCGCAGGATATGGTAGCGGGTGTTTTAGGATATACCGGTCTTCATAACATGGGTGGTGGAAGCGTAACAGGTTCCAGACTTTATGGCGGTCTTTTTGGCGGTAATGGCCGCGTATTGGGTCTTTGGGGCGAAAACTCTGCTTACATGGAAATAATGCCAGGTTGGCAAAGCCAAAACTACGAAACGGCCATGCTTGGTTTTTATAATACAGATGTTAATGGTGGTAACAATGGCGGCAATGAAGGTGTTGGTGAAAACTACTTATCAATTGAAACCAATATCACAAATACCACCCCAAAAAACCTCGTAATGCAGACCCGCAGCCGTGGTAATGTAGGTATAGGTACTGCTACACCTGCAGATAGGTTACACATCACTGATGCAGTAACTCCTAATACTGCAACTGTTAGAATAAGTGGTTTGTCAAGCACAGGTTCACTTACAAGTTTAGCAACTGATGCCATCGTTATGACAGATGCAAACGGTTCACTTCGTCGTGCCAATGAAGCTGTAAAAGATGCATGGTACACTACTGGCAATGCTACAACTGCATTAAGAAGACTTGGTACTACTACCAACCAAAGCATCGATCTCATTACAAACAATGTCGTTCGTGGACGATTAAGTAACTTAGGCGAGTTCTTTATTGGCGCGACTAGTACCGTCGTTCCAGGCGATTTAATGAATGGTGTTTCAAATG
>CAMDAB010000296.1 GCA_945888475.1 Saprospira grandis DSM 2844
TATCGAAAGTGGCGTAACAGTAGCTGAAGACATCGAACCTGAATACATCAGCATTAGTGCTGACAATCAAACAGCTTATGTTTCTCTACAGGAAAACAATGCTGTTGCAGTTATCAATTTAAGCACGAATACAGTGACTGCTATTTATCCGCTCGGATATAAAAATCATAACATGCAAGGTATGGGTCTTGACCCAAGCGACCGCGACAACAGCATTAAAATCGAAACACATCCAGTAATGGGTATGTATATGCCCGATGCAATTGCATCCTACACTGTTGGCGGAAATACCTATTTTGTGACTGCAAATGAAGGTGACGACAGAGGCGAAAATGTTCGTGTCAAGACTGTTACTTTAGATCCAACACTTTTCCCTAATGCTACATTTCTAAAGCAGGATTCTGTTTTAGGACGCCTTAATATTTCGAGCAGAGATGGCAACTTTGACAATGATGGAGATTATGACAGCTTATTCACCTACGGTGCACGTTCATTCACTATTTGGAATGCTTCGAACGGAACAAGAGTTTATGACAGTGGCGATGATTTCGAACAAACTGTAGCTACCCAACTTCCTGCTTATTTCGGATCGGACAATGTAGACAATAACAGCTTTGATAGCAGAAGCGATAACAAGGGTCCTGAACCAGAAGCGGTAGAAATTGCCAACATCGGTTCATCTTTCTATGCATTTATCGGTTTGGAAAGAATTGGCGGCATTATGGTTTATGACATTACAAATCCCGCCAGCCCTCAATTTATCGAATATGTAAACAACAGAAATTTCTCTGCTGTAGCTACCGATTCAGCTGCTGGCGACCTTGGCGTAGAGGACATTCTCTATATCAAAAACACAGACAGCCCCGATGGCAAACACTATGTAGTAACTGCCAATGAGATTAGCGGTACTGTTTCTATTTTCGAAATCAACGGTTTGCCAAGCAGCAACAACAATATGGAAGATCATCTGATTTTTGCACAAATCAATCCAAATCCTGTACAAGACATGTTGAATATTGATATTCGCGAATTCAGCAAAGCAGATGCAGATGCAAGTTTCCGCGTCTTTGACATGCAAGGTCGTATGTTGCTCGAAAGCAAAGAAAACATTAGCAAAAACTCAAAAATTAGCCTCAACGCTTCAACATTGACAAAAGGAGTTTATACCCTTATCATCAGCATTGATGGCAAAAACCAGGCAATCCCTTTTGTAAAGTAGTTTATATTTGAAAGTGTTTCAGTGAGATCCCCGGATTTTCCGGGGATTTTTTTTTATACTTTTGCTTAAATTTTATAATCTCTTTGAATAGCTGTTAATTTGCAGCTTAATTAAATGTAAAAGGATAATGAACATCGAACTGATTTTAAAGGAAAATGTTGTAAAAGCGATTGCTGCACTATACAATACCAATGTTACAGCTGATAGTGTACAAATAAACGCTACGCCCAAAAACTTCGAAGGCAACTACTCTGTAGTGGTTTTTCCATACTTAAAACTATCGGGCAAAGGCCCCGAAGATACGGGCAGGGAGATTGGTGCCTTTTTGAAAGAGCAATGTGCCGAAGTGGTCGATTTCAACGTGGTAAAGGGCTTTTGCAACCTGCACATTTCCGATGTTTTTTGGCAAAATTACCTGAAAGCAGTATTGGATAATCCAAATTTTGGTCAGGCTGCTCCAAATGGTCAGACTGTGGCAGTTGAATATGCTTCTCCGAATACAAATAAACCCTTGCATCTTGGACATATCAGAAATGTACTTTTAGGATACGCTACTTCCGAAATTTTGAAAGCTGCAGGTTTCAATGTCAAAAAAGTGCAAATTGTAAATGACCGTGGCATTCATATTTGCAAAAGCATGCTGGCCTGGCAAAAATGGGGCGAGGGCAAAACGCCTGAGTCATCGGGCATAAAAGGCGACCACCTGGTTGGCAACTATTATGTCATGTTCGAAACTAAATTTCAGGAAGAATACAAGGCCTGGCAAAAAACTGAAGCTGCTGCCACTGTACTAAACGAATGGCTATCGAAGGAGAAAGAAGTTGGCAAAGTCAAAAAGGAATTAGAGAAAAAACAAAAAGAAAATCCCGGCTTTGTCATCGACGATGCTGCTATTGCTGCCTATTTCTTCAAAGAAAATTATAAAAATACTTATTTCAATTCGGGTTCGACCTTAGGTGCCGAAGCCCGAGAAATGCTGCAACAATGGGAAGCTGGCGATGCCGAAACTGTTTCGCTCTGGAAAACCATGAACAGCTGGGTTTATGTCGGTTTTGATGAAACTTACAAAAGTTTGGGCGTTGATTTCGACAAGCTCTATTTTGAATCAGAAACCTATTTGAGTGGTAAACAACTGGTAGAGGACAATTTACATGCAGCATCTCCTGTTTTCTTCAAAAAAGAGGACGGCTCTGTTTGGATTGACCTGAAAGATGTAAAACTGGATGAAAAAGTAGTTTTGCGCAGCGATGGAACCTCGATGTATATTACACAGGACATGGGCACTGCGCAGCTGCGTTATCAGGATTTCAACATGGATCGTATGATTTATGTGGTGGGCAATGAACAGGAATATCATTTCAAAGTGCTTTTCGAAATCCTGCATCGACTGGGGCATCCTTATGCAAAGAAATGTTATCACCTATCCTATGGTATGGTGGAACTGCCCGAGGGAAAGATGAAATCGCGCGAGGGCACGGTGGTTGATGCCGATGACCTGGTAGATGAACTTATCAGCGATGTTAGAGCCGCCTCGGAGGAACGTGCTACGCTTGAGGGTCTTGCCGATGCTAACAAATTGAATATCTGGCGCAAGGTTGCCCTGGGCGCGCTGAAATTCTATATCCTGAAGGTAGAACCCAAAAAAGGCATGGTCTTCGACCCTAAGCAGTCGATTGACCTGCAGGGGCATACGGGCCCTTATATACAGAATGCTTATGTGCGCACACAGTCGGTGCAGCGTGCCTTTGCGCAGAAACAGGTTAAAACGGAGGGTGTTGATTATTCCGCTTATCCGCTACATGATATCGAGCGTGAATTATTGCTACAGCTGCAGCAATTTCCCGCTACGGTCCTCAAAGCTGCCGAGGATTACAATCCGGGCGATATCGCCAATTATCTCTATGAGCTGGGCAAATGCTTTCATCAGTTTTGGAACATCGTGAAAATCCTGGACGAAAATGATCTGCCTGCCTCTGCCTTCAGATTAGACCTGAGCAAGGCGGTGGCCAAGGTTTTGAGTACTGCGGGGAGTTTGTTGGGCATGGAAATGCCGGAGAGAATGTAGTGATTTAATTTGATGATTTGAAAATTTGATGATTTGATGATTTGATGACTTGATCCCGTCTTGGGCCGGGACAAGATATGCGGATGTGCGGATGAATTGAGAATTTGTCTAGTTCTACAAACGAGACATTCTTTCATTCTTTCATTCTTTCATTCTTTCATTCT
>CAMDAB010000297.1 GCA_945888475.1 Saprospira grandis DSM 2844
AAGCTCATTTTTTAAGACGTTATCCATTTTATTTCATTTTAAATCAAGGTTTTTTTAAAAGTTTAGTCAAATTGATTAAATATAAAGTGAAATTAATTTATGGGTAATAAAACATATTTCATAGATAGATGTGAAAAGATTTTAAACTATTCTGGCTATAGTTTAATCCACAAATACATGAATAAGTATGAAGAAATAAAGCCTATTTGAATATTGAATGGATTCCTTAATTATAATTGTTATTCTTGTTCCCTATTAGCTGAGTATTCATGGGGATCTCTATTTAAGTGCTACAAGACAATTTTTGCTAAATGGGTAAAAAATATTTTTAATTAATTATGTTCTATGTAGATCGTTATGACTTTTTAAAAAAGAAAAGATTGTTTTCTGGTTATGAATGTTTGCCTAAATACATTTTGCATTATAAACAGATAAAGAATACTTTATTTTTGAATAAAGTATTGAAGTATTTATTATTTAAAAAGAAACCCAAAAATTATCTTTTTGTAAATTCAAGTAAAGAAATAAAAGCTATAATCATTGCTTTTTTTACTCAAAGGCCTGTACATTTTTTATACGCTGATAAGGATGCATGGTTGATATTGTTATTCAAAAAGTATTTCCCTTTTTTTAAACTGAGCCTATTTGGTACTTTCCATTGGCCTATATCAATCCATGATGATTATCATTTATCTTTATTCAAATATTTTGACAAAGTAGTTGTAATGGGTTCAAAATTTAAATTTGATGTTGATAAATATTGTAAAGATGTAAGGTGTATTCCCCATGGAATAGATTTAGAATTCTGGCAAAGAAGTTCGGACTATTCAAAGAGTGGTTTAGAAAGTTCCAGAATTTTGATAATTGGAAATAGTAATAGAGATCATGCTAGGCAATTATTTATTCTGAACGTTTTGGTAAGTATGAATTTAGGGTTAAGTTTCTTTTTAATTTGTGGCAATAATGAATATCTCTCTGATTACCTAAAGATTCCAAATTTAAGATATGCTAAGGGTTTTATTTCTGATATGGAGTTAAAAACAATGTATCATGATTCTAAAGCAGTTTTATTGATGCAGTATGATTCTATAGCTTCAAATGTTGTTTTGGAGTCAATGGCTATGGGTATACCATTAATAACATCAGATATAGGAGATGTTGGATACTATCTTGGTCGTGAATATCCATTTATACAGGATAATATAAATTTAAATAAACAATTAATAGATTTTCTTACTGATGATAATCTTAATTTTTTAAGTCAAGATTTAATAACTAAATCAAAACATTTTACTTGGAGTAAAATAGCAGAGCAAACTAATAATTATTTTGAGTTTTGAAATGAATTTTTATAGTTTTTAAAGTTTAGTCATTTTTATATATAACTGTTATTACTATAATTTATATTGTTTTTTACAATGTGTGGATTTCTAGCTGAAATATCATCTTCTTTAATTTCATCTAAGCAGTTTAAAAGTTTACTTAATTTAAGTTTTCAGCGTGGACCTGACCAACAAGATTTTTGGACAAATGAAGTTAATTGTCAAATGGGATTTAATCGGCTGGCAATTTTAGATGTTTCTGATAATGGTCGTCAACCCATTAGTAGTCCTTCCGGCAGATATTTACTTTTATTTAATGGTGAGATTTATAATTATAGAGAACTTCGTAATAAGTATAGAATTGCAGATGCAGATCTTCGATCACAATCAGACAGTGAGATTTTATCACATATGGTTGACCTACTTTCGATAAGTGAACTTGCAAAAGAGCTCAATGGGATGTTTGCCATATGTATCTACGATTCCTACGAACGTACCGTATCACTAATACGGGATTTTGCCGGCATAAAGCCCTTGTTTTACGGGTTGAATGAAAATGCCTTTGTGGTGGCTTCTCAGTTTGATCAGGTTTTTCAGCACCCCGCTTTTATCAACGATCTTAAGCTACGCCCAGACGTAATAAAAGAATACTTCGGCCTGGGCTATATGCCTGCCCCTAATACCATCTATAAGAATATTTATCAGATGGAACCCGGTACTTGGCTCATCTACTCCATATCTTCAAAAAAAATAGTTCGCCAGGAGAAGTACTTTCAATGGAAATGTGAAGAATTGAATAAAGAGGAATCTCCAAATACTATTGATACCTTTAATTCGATTTTTAGCACAGTAATTAAAGATCAACTCAACGCAGATGTTCCCCTGGCTACATTCTTAAGCGGTGGCATAGATAGTCCTCTGGTCACTGCCCATGCTGTAAAGTATAAGCCCCAAGTGGAAGCTTTTACCGTTGGACTGGATGATGCCGGCATGGATGAATCAGGGATTGCCAGACAATATGCAGATCATTTGAAAGTGCGGCATACTACGGAACATTTTGAGAGAAAGGATCTATTAGAAATGTTGGATGCACATTTTGAGGTTATGCCAGAACCTTTAGGTGACTACAGCTCTCTCCCAAGCTATGTCATAACTAAAAAGGCCAAAGCGAATGCAACAGTCATGCTTTCGGGAGATGGGGGCGATGAATTGTTTTGGGGGTATCCGCGCTTTTTGACTCAGAGCTTTTATGCACCATTTTTTCAAGTGCCCCTCTGGTTGCGCAGACCTTTTGTAAAAGTATTTCGTAAACTTACAAAAATACATATCACCGCAGCCATGGACCATCCTGGCACCTTTACTGACTGGACTTATAATACCCACACTTATTTATTTAAAGAACAATTGGATACCCTGGTTCCCGGAACAGACATAAGTAAAGAGACTAAACAACTATATTCTTATGAGGAGTCCTTGTCAAACAGGAAGAATATTTTACAGTGGCTTAAAAAAAATGAGTTCTATGGTCATTTGCAGCGTGTGCTGCGAAAAGTGGATATTACTAGTATGGGGAACAGTTTGGAGGTTAGGGTACCTTTTTTGGATAAACGTGTAATTGAATTTAGCAATCAGGTAAAACCCGCTTTATCCATTCAACACAATACCCTTAAATACATCCTGAAAAAAGCGCTGGAGAATTTTATACCATCTTCTTTAATATTTCAGGAAAAAAAAGGATTCAGCATACCCTTGGAAGATTATCTGCGGAATGAACTGAAAGAAGAAATAACGAGCATGTGCCTGCATACCTCAATCTATGGAGCTGAAAATATTAATACTTCATTTTTTAAAAGTTATGTAGATGAATTTATGCTGCATAAGCACAATAATGCCTGGGGAGTCTGGCATCTTTATGTTTGGCAAAAATGGGCTAAAAAATATGATCTAATCTGACAAATGAAAATTGCATTGTACTCAGGGGCTATTCCTTCAACTGTTTTTATTGAGCGACTCATAACGGGCCTAGCTGACAGAGGCATAGAGATTCTCCTTTTTGGACCAATAAAAAAAAACGTCAGTTACAAGTCGTCGAAAATTAAAGTTTTGGGATTCTCCTCAAGGGCT
>CAMDAB010000298.1 GCA_945888475.1 Saprospira grandis DSM 2844
AATGTCGCCAATAATGCCAAATACATCGATTCAATAAAGATTGGAAAAATTCCTTCAGAAATTGAAATACTTACAAAAGCAGAGCAGTACAATGAATTTATTATGACCTCCTTTAGAACCAAATGGGGCGCAAATCCAAAAAAAATTGAAGCGCAGTGGGGAACTGAACAAATGAACGATTTCCTGAAATTAGCAGATAGTTTTGTCAGTAAGGGTCAGATAAAGATTGAACAGGGCATATACCTCCTCACAAACAGCGGAAAATTAATGGCAGACGGTATTATGGCGGAGTTTTTTATTTGATAGATTATCAGATTATCAGATTATCAGATTGTCAAATTATCATGTTATGAGATTATCAGGTTGACCAAAGTATAGCGTCTATCATCTATCGTCTATCGTCAAAGTCTAGTGTCTATCGTCTAAAGTCTATCGTCTAAAGTCTATCGTCTAAAGTCTATCGTCTAAAGTCTAGCGTCTAAAGTCTAGCGTCTAAAGTCTATCGTCTAGCGTCTATCGTCTAAAGTCTCAATTTTCCTTCATCTCTTTCAATAAAATCCAACGATCCTTGCTGAGCATCGCTGCGTAGGTATCTGTATTTTGTCCAAGAATTGGGGCAGCCTCTTCGAGCAGGGCTCTGATGCTGTTCTGTGCATTTTTGGTATCGCCCGACATCAGGAGCGAAAAGGCCTTGCCCGACCAGTTGTCATAATAGTACATCAGGTTTTCCGGTTTGCTGTATTTTTTACCCATTTTGAGTCTGCCATCGTAAATTTCGATGCTTTTTTGATAATAGCTCTTAGCTTTGACCGAGTCACCCTGTAAATCTGTGAATACTCCTATTGCCTGCCACCCCTCAGCAATATCAGGCTCTAGGGCCAATCTTCTGTGCATAAGTTCCAAAGCTTTGTTAGTGTCTCTTTTTTCAAGATAAATTGTAGCAAGATTGGTCATTGCCAAACCGTATTTCGGATCGAGCTTCAGGGCTTCATTAAGCAGTTTGAATGCAATTTCTATCAGTTTCAATCGCTCAACAGGGTCTAATGTGGGATCTTGCATAGACCATATTTGCAGCGTAGCAGCAGAGTCATTCAAAATTGATGCTTTAGCATTTGTTGGTCTATATTCTGTTTCTGGAAGCCAACCGCCTGGTTTTAAAGTTTGTTTCTTTTCTTTTACTGAAGGGTTGTTGCAGCAGTACAAAAACAATACTAAAATTATAGATAGTGAATATTTCATAGTAATAGTGTTAGCAAAATAAATCATTTTTGAAATAAGTTAAGCTAACTTTGATTATATTTGCTAGTTGTTTGATCTTTAAAAGTAGAATGCACTAAATTTGCTCCGCAAAAATAATTAAATTTTGACAAATTAGGCCTTAAATATTTGTGGTTACAGCTTTATTTTATAATTTAGCTGCTATTGCAAGTTATAATTTTTTGAAGTGTTATTTTAAGTTTAAAGATTCAGTCTTAAAAACTTACAAAAATGCAATCTTAGTTAAATAAATAAAAAATCAACTAAAAACAATCAAAATATGCCACCGGAAAAAATTGCACAAGATGATAATGAAAGGCAGCAAGAGTCTGTAAATTCAGGAAATACCGATAATAATTCCCCCGTTACAGTTAATAATGGTTTTGTGGACAATACACCTGAAGCTGCAAATGCCAAAAAACTTAAAGAACAGTTGAGCGCAAAAGGCCCTCAGCAGATGAAGCAGCAAATGGCTGAAAATGTTCAAAATGCAAGAGGTACATTAGAGCCTATTGCAGAGGAAACACCGGAAACAGCTTTGGATTTATTGGCAATATCTATGGAGGAGGATGGGTTCATAGAAGGTTTAAGTTCAGATCAAGTAATGGAAATTTTAAAAAATAACTTTGGCTCAAGCTGGTTCAAAGCAAAGGATGTATTGCTTATGGACCAATGGGATAATTTTGATCCCGGTCATAAAAAAGGAATGGCCCTCATGGACAAACTAATTCAGCTCCGAACCAAAACCTGGGCGCAATTTGTTGATCAAACAATTGGTAAAATTGTTGGTGCCGTAGAATCCCTAAAAGGAGTGAGCGAATTCGAAGGAATTGAGAACCCGGCAGAAGTAGCAGAAAATCTAAAACTGGGTGATACGGCCGGATCGGATGCACTTACCGCAGATATAGACATTCCGCTTCAAGGAAAAAATACAGAAGTAGGTCTGAGTTTGCTCAATGTAGCTTTCTTCAATACTTTTGGAGTTGAATCGGGAACCTTGTTCGATATCAATCTTTATGCTTCCGACTGGATGTTTGGGGGCGATCAAGTTAAAGGAAAAAAAGGTGTTGCTACATATAGCCCAAGAGAAGAAGAAGAACTAACTCCGGAGGGAAAGGTATCGAAGGATGATCAAAACGAAATCTGGTCTATGGTGAAAATTCGCCGCAATATGGTTGATGATATTGAATGGGATGAATACAAATCGTCCATTCTTAATAATATTACAGATGATAAGGAGCTTCAGGATTTTTCCAAAAAATGTGCTGTTGTAGAAAAAGAATTTAGAAAATTCGACGCCTCTGTAAAAGAACGGATTGATTTGATGTATCAAGCTACTTACGATGAAATGGATCATTACAGTCAAGAAGCTGCAACAACTACTGCATCCAATAGTCTTTATGAGGAAAAAGTAATGAAAGTTAAACAAATGCGCCTTCAAATAAAAGCATTAAGGGCACTTAAAGTAAGTCATGATCAAATAGAACCTATCATATTGGCCATGCATCATACTGTTGCAGATGGATTGACTTATGCTAATGAAGTCTATGCTACTCAAGGCGCAGTTTTACATACTGTTTATGGTAAACAGGGCGCTGTAAAAAAAGCAGATAAAATCAAAGCAGGTACTGAGAAAATAAACACCGAAATGGCTGGTGTGGTTGAACAATCCGAAGTTACAGACGTAAAATATGATCTGCGAAAAGAAATGTATCTTCAATCTGCCAATGAAAATGTAGGTGATACACTGCATGCACTTAAACATTATAAAGAAAATGGCCCTTATGGAACTTATCGAGCCGGAAAATACCTCGATAGATTGGTCGAGGCAACGGTCTTTTTATTAGGTGAAGATGTTGCTAAAGGTTTACCTAACTATCAAAAATTGGCAAAAATAGCGGAGCATGCAGTAAAAGAGAAAAAAGGTGATGATCCTAAAATTAATGCCGGTAATGACCCTAAGCTGGTTACTGTTAAAGACTCTTATTTCCAAGACAAAACAAAAAAAGACTTAGCCGAAATTAAAAGTTGGACACTTGCTTTTGGTTCAGCAATGACTATTGCACATAAAAATCAAAAAACAGAAACAGAATAAGCCGGCCTTTGCCCATTAGTTTTAAAAATGACATTCGCTGTCTTAATAACCTAAAAAAATATGTATAACTGGATTGAGCTTTTGA
>CAMDAB010000299.1 GCA_945888475.1 Saprospira grandis DSM 2844
ATGTTCTCGGCTACTATGCCAAGAGAAATCGAGCGTCTTGCACAGAATTACATGAAGACACCACTTCGATTGAGTGTCCAAAAAGAAAATACTACTACAGCCAATGTTAGCCACGAATATTATGTGGTAAGGGCTAAGGACAAGTATAATGCCCTGCGCAGAATTGCCGACCTGAATCCGAATATTTATGCGATTGTATTTTGCCGTACCCGCGAGGATGCCAAGCAGATTGCTGACAAATTTATTGAAGACGGCTACAATGCCGATGCGCTTCATGGCGACCTTTCTCAGGCACAGCGTGACCTTGTGATGCACCGCTTCCGCTCCAAACACCTGCAAATGCTTATCGCAACCGATGTTGCTGCCAGGGGTATTGACGTGGAAAACCTCACACATGTTATCAATATGGAACTTCCCGATAATGTTGAATCTTATATTCACCGTAGCGGACGTACCGGACGTGCAGGTAATCTGGGAACTTCACTATCCATTCTGCACAGCAAAGAACTAAGAAGAATCACTTTCTTCGAGCGTAAATTGGGCAAAAAAATTGAGAAGAAACCTGTTCCAACGGGCAAAGAGGTTTGCGAATCACAGTTATTTCATCTCATCGACCGTATGGTATCAGTCAAAACCGATGATGACCAAATTAGCCGCTTTTTACCTACTATCTTTGAAAAGCTCACCGATATGAGCAAGGAAGATATCATCAAAAACTTTGTTGCACTCGAATTTAATCAGCTGCTCGAACATTATAAGGGAGCGGAAGATATCAATATTCGTGAAGAAAAAGGATATAGAAACGACTCTAGAAACTCTGACTACGAGGAAAGAAATCAAAGAAGAGATCGTGGTGACTCAAGAGAAAGAGGTGACAGCAGAGAAAGAGGCGATTCAAGAGAAAGAGGTGACTCAAGAGAAAGAGGTGACTCAAGAGAAAGAGGTGATTCAAGAGAAAGAGGTGACAGCAGAGAAAGAGGTGGAAACCGCATAAATTCAGCAGAGGGTGGCTATGTACGCCTTTACGTAAATATCGGAAAAGTTCAAAAAGTAAATCCTGGTCGCATAATTGAATTACTCAACAGCGTAAAAACGCTTCGCGATGCAAAAGTCGGTAAAATTCTGATTGAAGATAATTACTCAGCCTTCGATATTGAAAGTGGTTTCGAGCAAGATTTACTTGCTGGTTTCAGAAGCAAACAAATTTCAGGTGTACCTGTAATGGTTTCCTTGGAATTATCTGATCTTGGTGATAGAGTGAATAGACCTTCTTTCAATAAAGAGGAAAAGCCTTATAAAAAAGAAGGTGGAAAATCTTTTGGTAAGGATTCCAAATCATTCGAAAAGGATGGCTTTGATAAGAAGAAAAAGAAGAAATGGTAATGCTAAATTGAAAATTTGAAAATTTATCAAAAAAGAAATTTGAAAATTCATCAAAAAGGAAATTAAAACTTTTCTTTCGACATAAAAAAAGGAGGCGATGCCTCCTTTTTTATTTAAGATGTATGTTCTATTGCTAAATCTTTAGAACTTAACAAAGCTTTTTGAAACGAGTTTTTTATTGTCATCACTCAGTACCATCATATAAATACCAGCATTAAGGTCGCTAAGGTTGATACTTAGATTATTAAGGCCTGCTGTTGCATTCAGAGCCTGCGTTTTCATCAACTTGCCATTGGCCGCAAATACTGCTAATTTGAAAATTAGTCAATCCGATAGCTATCGGATTGAAAATTTGAAAATTTATCAAAAAGGAAATTTGAAAATTTTCTTTGGACATAAAAAAAAGGAGGCGATGCCTCCTTTTTTATTTATAATGTATGTTCAATTGCTAAATTTTTTTAGAACTTAACAAAGCTTTTTGAAACGAGTTTTTTATTGTCATCACTCAGTACCATCATATAAATACCAGCATTAAGGTCGCTAAGGTTGATACTTAGATTATTAAGACCTGCTGTTGCATTCAGAGCCTGCGTTTTCATCAACTTGCCATCGGTAGCAAATACTGATAATTGAAGCTGAGTTTCTTTGTCAAAAGAAATTTTTACATTCACATCACTCACTACAGGATTTGGGAATAGTGTCATCTCAACTCCAGACTCATTCTGCGCAATACCTGAAGGCAAAGAGGGCTGAACAGTTACCTGATAAGTATGACCATCTCCAATATCTCCAGTGCTTCCAGAGTTGGAATTTATTGCAAGGCCAAAGGTATAAAGCGTGGCTAATGTTGCAGTAGCTACTGAAGGTGCTTTCCATTTGAAACTAAAAGTATTGGAAGTAGATGGTGTATTATGCTCAACAGCTACACGACCGTTTGCAAAAGTTTTGGTAGCCTGACCTGTGCCAAGGTTCTGAAAAGTTCCAATATTGGTATTATTCTGGTTTTCTAGAAAAATTGCCTGAAATCCATAAGCTCCTGGCGTTCCGCTTGCAGCAACAATAGTTACCGACACATCATAAACACTGTCGGACTGTACTGTAGTAACAGAAGTTCCTGAGCTATTTTTGATGTTGATAGTGGTTGTTGGGTTGAAGGTTCCACCTAGGTGACAATTCATACAGGTTGTAGCACCTGGAGTTCCTGCAGCTTCAGTGTTGGCAATTGTGCCCACTCCGCCCGAACGGCTGCTGAGGGTAATATAACCCAACAGGGCCACTGCTAAAATGAGTAAGAAGTTGGTTTTCATAAGAAATTTCGAATTATGTGGTTAGAAAGTTGGTAAATATAGGCCCTAAAAAGGAATATTCAAAATATACAATTGAATTTAAAAAAAATAGATTTATCTATTCATAAGTTCTTCAATCTCAGCTGCCTCAATCGGTATATTTCTCATGAGATTGAGGGTACCGTTTTCAGTAATTAGAATATCATCTTCGATACGAATTCCGATGCCTTCCTCAGGAATATAAATGCCCGGTTCGCAGGTAAAGACCATTCCAACCTCAAAAGCTGAATAGCGCTCGCAAAGGTCGTGTACATCGAGTCCTAGGTGGTGTGAGGTGCCATGCATAAAATACTTTTTGTAGGCCGGCCAGTCAGCTTTTTGATTTGCAATATCATCTTTAGTGATAAGACCCAAAGCGAGGAGCTCTCCCTCCATGACTTTACCTACTTCTTTGTGGTAATCCATCAGTTTATTACCAGGAAGCAGCATTTTCTCTGCAGCGCTTTTTACACGCAGTACAGCATCGTAAACAGCTCTCTGGCGGCTACTGAAACGACCATTTACAGGTATGGTTCTCGACAGATCGGCAGCATAATTAGCATATTCAGCACCAAAGTCCATCAGTAAAAGATCTCCGTCTACAAGCTTTTCGCTGTTATTGTTATAATGAAGCACACAGGCATTTGGACCCGATGCAATGATGGGAGAATAAGCATGCCCTCCTGCCCCATTTCTGATAAATTCATAGAT
>CAMDAB010000300.1 GCA_945888475.1 Saprospira grandis DSM 2844
AAAGGCCTCGCAGCGCTTCAACCTTGTTTTTGGAATATTTCCTGATGCCGATAATATGGAATGGGATGCTTTGCTTTTGTTGCTTTTGGTTAAAATCGGAGGGGTTGAAACCCACTACGCCGTTCAAACCACCAAAATAAATGTAGCCATCTTCCGATTTAAAGGAAGAAACCCTGTTGAATTCATGGTGCGGTAGACCATCTTCTGTTCTGAACAGCTGTATTTCATAGTTTTTTGAATTAATTCGTGCTATTCCCTCATCTGAGCTGATCCAGAGATTGTTAAAATTATCACCCTCGATACGGTATAGCACCATGGAGGGTAAGCCCTCATTCGTGCTGAATTGCTGCAATTTTTGGTTTGCAGCTGTCTTGTGCCAGTCCCATTTAAAAAGGCCCTCGCCATTTGAGGCAATCCAAAGACAGTTGTTTTTATCCTCATGTGCATCCAATAAAGCCCCGATGGCTAAAAGCTTGTTTTTATCTGTAGAATTTGGACCATAATAGTCAACAATCTGCCCATTTTTAATCAGAAAGATGCCATTTTCGGCTAGGGCTATTAGCCCTTTCGAGCTATTGAAAAAGCGATACACAGACTTGATTTCAGGGATTTCTGCATTGCTTGAAGACATAGCCCTGCTAATGTGTGTAAAACGATTGTAAATGCTTATATTCTCTGTGTTGCCCAAGTATAAAAGCGAGTCATCGTACTGATAGATGGAAAGGGCAAATCCATTATTTTTGGCACTAATCGGATATTCCCCAAGGAGGCTTAATTGCGCAGCGTCAATTTCATGCAACTTTTGATCGCTACTGTATATTTTATTTCCAATTCGAAGCAGTCCCCATGACCATTTATCAAATTTAACCGTTTTGTCTCCGGCAAAAAGTACAGCTATTGCATTGGAATAAACAGTACGTTTCCCTTCGATCAGCGAAACATAGATTCCTCTACTTTGTATGGCTGGCTCGCCCAATTGTTGAGCAATACTATGATATATTTCAAAATTATTTTTCCGGATACTGATTTTAAAAACACCCTGCTGGGTACAAATCCAAATATTATTAAAAGCATCTTTGTAAAAATCACTAATTTGCCCATTGAAAGAAGCAGAAAAATCTGCGGAAATTAGCAGGCGGATCCTTCGATTGTTTTCAATGTAATAAACCTCTTTAGAAGCAGTTACTATAACTTGCGTGCCAGCATCTGATTTTGCAAAAACTTGGATGTCTTTCTCCAGGGAAAGATTTTTATCAGCACAGTCCGAAAAAGGCAATTTCTTGATTCTCGAACTTTGTCCTTTTTGGTAATCATCCAAAAATCTTTCAATATTTTTCGATTTGGGGTCTTTAATTATTTCGTTTTTAAATGCACTTATCTCAAATGTAGATGGATTAATCAAATCCATTCTGGTTTCCAATTTATTTGGATCCCATTGGTTGCCGTATTGAATTAAAATTTGATTATTTTCGAGTGGATAGAGGTTACAGATAATATTGGAAGATAACCCATTTTTGCTGGAGAAAAACTTGAAATTTTTACCATCGTAACGGTTTAACCCATATTTTGTACCAAACCAGATAAACCCGTTTTTGTCCTGAACCACACAAAAAACATCCCTTGAAGCCAGTCCATTCTGTACAGAAATAAATTCCTTGGACACTATAAAATCCTTATCCGAAGCTTGCTTTTGTGCAAAACTTAAGGGAAGAAATAAGTAAATCAGAAAGGTAAAAGCCAGAATTGTACGGAACATGCTACAAATTTAATCAATTCTGTCGTAGGGTATGCTTTTATTTTCAGCTAATCGCAATCAGACGACCTTATAAATTACTCAATAACTTGCCTCGAATGAATAAAAATAAAATGGAGCTGTTTCAGCGGGGACAGCTCCATATTTAATGAAAATCATTTCGGTATATCTGTTAAAAAATTCTAAACAATACGGCAGTAGTTGCACTGGTAAAAGTCAATCGGAACCTGCCCACTTTGTTGACTGTTGAGACAGTCATAGTACTTCCTCCGGTTACTGCTGAAGTAGGAACTGTAATGCCTGTGTTAACCAACAGCGTCACTGTATTCAGACCGGCCGAATTATCCACTGTAAACTCGAAGGAAGTTCCTTGACTGACGGTACCACCCAGTTGCGTAACAATGTTAGCTAATGTAGGCAAGGTGATGTTGGTGATTGCGGCACTTGTGCTGGTGATATAGCCTGTTACCAACTGTGCAGCAGTTGCGGTGGCATTTGCATTGATAGCCGATAATGCAGGATTGCTTACCACCATATTACCACTACTCATCACAGTGGTTAAGGAAGCATTACCCAGTTGAATTTGGTTGCTGGCGTCCACGATTGCTCCAAATCCGATGGCAGTAGCATTTGTAAGGTTTGCCGTGGCAACATTTGCGCCAGCACCAAAGGCACTATTTTGGCCTCCAGTTGTGTTGGTTGACAAAGCCGAAACACCAAAGGCGCTGTTATCATTGCCTGAACTGTTGGTTGACAAAGCCGAATAACCAAAAGCGCTGTTGTTTCCGAATCCAGTACTGCTTGTTAAGGCCTGGAAACCCATAGCGGTATTGTTTAAACCCGTAATATTAGATGCTAATGCCCGATAACCTGTGGCAGTGTTTCTAATACCCGTGGTTAAATTTCCTGCCTGATAGCCCCAGAACGAATTTGCGAGATCAATTCTACCTGCTTTTTGATTATTTACCCTTATGTTGAAAGGTACATTATCAGTTGTGCCTATGAAGTTGGTACCATCTACCGTGCCTGCATTGCCAAGGAGCGACCAGGCATTTAGCGCACCATCAGCACCAGTAGAACCTGTAGCTCCGGTAGCTCCTTGAAGAGATGCCAACCATTGTGCTTCTGTTCCTACATATCCGTTTGTAACTGCTAGTTGGTAGGCGCTTTGTCCGTCTATTCCATTTGCACCAGCAGTAGGAGAAGACCATACCAAGGTGCCCGTACCCGTAGTGCTTAGTACCTGCCCTGTTGTTCCATGTGCATTCGGGTAGGTTACTGCTCCGGCAGTATAGGTTCCGCTGCTATTTACATTGGTCACAGCTGTGTTACCCAGCTGAATCTTGTTGCTGGCATTCACGATTGCACCAAATCCGATGGCAGTAGCATTTGTAAGGTTTGCCGTAGCCACATTAGCAGCAGCGCCAAGGGCTGTATTTTGGGATCCGGTTGTGTTGGTAAACAAAGCTCTTTGGCCTATGGCGCTATTACTAAATCCGGTAGTGTTTGAAAACAAAGAATTATGTCCGTCGGCAGTATTATTATACCCAGTGGTATTTGAAGTCAATGAAAGCGTTCCTGTGGCTGTATTATAAGCCCCTGATGTGTTTGCCCGCATGGCTCTTGCACCAGTCGCTGTATTCTGTTCACCCAGAGTGTTTAAACG
>CAMDAB010000301.1 GCA_945888475.1 Saprospira grandis DSM 2844
TCAGTTTCAGCATTGTTTTTCAAGATCATTTCGTTTCCGCTGTCTGAAATGATGTATTGGAAATCACCTTCCAATAAGTCAGACAAAGCTTGATGATTTGGATTTGTGATGCTGCAAGCTGCGAAATCAACTGTGATGTTGTCAGTTGCAAACAAATAGTGCTTGCTGCAGATATCGCGACCCAATTTCATTTCGATATAATCGTTGTAGAAGTTCATTTTAGGATGCTTCACGGTAAAGCTGATGTTTACGTTTTTTGGAACAGATACTACTGAAAGCACTTCCCAGTTGCTACCTTCCAAAACATTTCCGGTAAGTGACTTTTCAGTCGATACGATTTCTTCTGTAAGTACTTCAGTTTTCTTGCACTGAACAAAAAGTAAAGAAGCTGTGATTGCGATTGTAAGGATGAATAACTTTTTCATGATGTTGTGATTTTGAGTTTTGAGTAATTTGTCGTTTTGATTATTTGATGTTACAAAGGTATGGGTGATGATTTTCGATTTTTATGACCTGTATCCGAGTTGAAAATGATCTGAGTCAATTTTTAAAAAAGATGAAAGATGAAAGTTAAAAGGTTGAAAGTCAATAATAATTTTCAACAGATATTTAATTCCCGTTTCAATTATTGATGATACAAAAGTAGGCCCTTGTTACCCCCAATTCAATGATGGAAAACCAAGGGCGGGATGACCTGCGTCAGTTTTAGCAAGTTATTTAGGAAAAAGTAAGAAGCGTATTAGTAAGAGTAGCTAGTGCAGAAGGGCTAGGTACTAGTGCTGAGGTCCTTAAAGTAAAAATTTCTCTTTTAAACCTATGAGATTTTAACTACAAGTGCGATCATTGCATCTCTGCGTAAATATTAATCTGGTGGGGCTTTGCGTGAAAATAGCCTAGGTGTGACGCTAGTAGTGTTTTTTTTACCACAGATGGCCACAAACCCTCGAAAGCTTTCGGGGTTACACAGAGTGTCACAAAGACATATGGTGAAAAACAAAAGCAGAGGAGCGCAGTAATTTAATGCCGCTTATAATGAACGGATCGGCATCATGTGTACGACCACCTAACGGGGTCGGGGTCACAGTCACTATTGTGTCTGTTACCAATATTTGACCCCTATGGGGTCTGTCAAAATCCATTCCTCATGATATTTCTAAATACACAAGTGCGATCTTTGCGTCTTTGCGTAAATATAGATCTGGTGCGGCTTTGCGCCTTTGCGTGAAAATAGCCTAAGTGTGACGCTAGTAGTGTTTTTTTACCACAGAGAGTATACAAAGTTTTACACAAAGAACGCTACCCATTATATATTCAAGACAAATCATCGATACAGAACTATTCCCATATGAATGGCGGATTTCACTGTGTAAGCTGACCTGCGATGCACAAAAACTGTTTTTAAATACTTTTATAGGCTGCGGTTTATAAAATTTGAGATTACTTAGTATCTTAGCGTTTCAATTTGATCTTCACTTACCAAAATAAAGCATTCGCTCATTTAAATTAAAACCAACATCCAATTATGGCGAAGAAGAAAAATAACAGTCCTGAGTTCTCAAAAGAACAATACATGCAATGGTACGAACTCATGTACCGCATCCGTAAATTCGAAGAAGAGTGTAATTTTGTTTACTATCAGAAAAAAATCAAAGGCTTTTTACACCTTTGTATCGGTCAGGAAGCGATTTATGCTGCTATGGCATCGGCCTGTCACGAAAACGATCCATGGATTACTGCTTACCGTGTACATGGCATAGCAATGGCCCGTGGCGTTAGTGCCAATGAGGCAATGGCCGAACTTTATGGAAAAGTAACCGGAAATGTACGCGGTAAAGGTGGCTCGATGCACTTTTTCAATGCAGCCCGCAACTTTTATGGCGGTCACGGTATTGTAGGCGCACAAATAGGTTTGGGAACAGGTATAGCATTTGCCGAAAAGTATCTCGACAGAGGCACTGTATGCTGCGCGCTCTTTGGCGACGGGGCAGCACGTCAGGGTATTTTACACGAGGTATTCAATATGGCAATGACCTGGAAATTACCGGTACTCTATGTTTGCGAAAATAACAAATATGCGATGGGTACATCGGTTGAACGTACCTCAAATGTGACCGACCTTCAGATATTGGGTGAAAGCTACAAAATGCCCAATAAATCGGTAAACGGTATGGATGTAGAAATCCTGCACAAAGAATTCAGCGAGGCCCTAGCCTACGTGCGTAGCGGAAATGGCCCTATGCTTTTGGAAATCGAAACTTATCGCTACAAAGGCCACTCGATGTCAGACCCGGCTAAATACCGTACTAAAGATGAAGAGGCTGCTTATAAGGAAAAAGACCCAATCGGCAGAATCGAAAAAATTCTCCTCGATAATAAATATATTACGGAAGAAGCCCTCGAAGCATTGCACGATCGTATCAAAAAAGATACTAAAGATGCTGTTGAATTTGCCGAGAATTCTCCCTATCCACCAGCAGAAGATCTCTACAGAGATGTTTATGTCGAAAGTGATTATCCTTTTATAACGGATTAAATTTACAATAAAAATGCCCGCAAAAATTGCGGGCATTTTTATTGTATCTCAAGTATTTTGACTAATCCTTTTTGTTGATTGTAGCATCCTCTACCGCTCTTTTCGTAATACTGCTCATGAATGTTTCGGTAACAGTGCTGAAATTATTCTTGTCGGTACAATTCTGATAAGCTGCAATTGCAACATCTTTCTGATCGAATGATGAAGGCAGTTTCGAAATAAGTTCCTTTATCTGGGCCGAAGACATTTTATATTCGGCAGCCATTCTTTTAGCTTTTCCTGCTTTGTCGAATGAGCTCATCATGCCATCAATTTCTTTGATGGAACGTTGAAAATCAGTTTTTGAAACAGACGATGCATTAGCATTAGGTGTTGGGTTAGACTTGCCAAAATTACCGAAATCTTTATTGATATCCTTACCAATTTCTTCCAGTTTGATATGGATGCTGTTGCTGTTATCCAGTTTCAGCTTTCCTTTGATACTCCATTCCTTTTTAGTACCGCCACTTTGATATTTACCTTCTACGTCGATATTTTTTCCATAGAGACCTGATGTTTCAATACTGACATTCCCACCATTATCTGTTTGTCCCGATCCGATCTGTGAGCCATTTTGAAAAACTTTAACATTGTGGTATGCCATTGCAGTACCATTTTCAGTCACTTTAATTTTGATAGTCTGTGCATGAAGCGCAATTGTTAAAAAGGCAGCAAAAAAACTGAAAAGAAATGTTTTCATGATTGAATAGATTTAAAATATTGAAAATTTGCATATTATCTAAAAAGATAATTTTTATAAATTTGTTTCAAGACAAGAAAGGTGCCAGAAAGTTTCGCTAATGGTAATAATTGACTAGGTACCAGAACTGCTTCACTGTGTCTTGC
>CAMDAB010000302.1 GCA_945888475.1 Saprospira grandis DSM 2844
GAAGAAATCATCAAAGATTTTGGCAAGCTCTGTGTTCCTTTGGGCGAATTTCAAAGACATCAACGTGGAAATGTAGATCTGCCTGTCTGTGGCGGCCCCGATATGTGGAATGCAAAGGTTGGCGCGCCTTATCAGAAAGGCAAAAGAAGAATCAACGCCGGTGAAAGCTATATCTTGCTCAGCCGTTTTAAAAAAGATGGCAGTCTGCCGCAATTGCGCAGTATCATGTGCTATGGCAGCAGCAACAATCCAGATTCAAAGCATTATACAGATCAGATGCAGCTTTATAATACAAAGAAAACCAAGGAAATAAGTCTCAGCAAGGAATGGGCCTACAAACATGCTGAGAAAGTGTACAGGTTGGAGCATAAGTAAAATCACTTTCAGATTTGAGATGATTTTAAACGCGGATTTAAAGGACAATACTGATTTACACAGATTTTGATGCTCAAAATACGGGTGTTTTACTTCGTAAAAAACCAGTAGATTGTCTAAGTTGAAATCCGTCTTCCGTGAGGAAATAATCAGTATCGAAGAACTGTGTGTATCTGTATTTCTACTGTCATATCCCTGTTTTGAAAACATCATAAACAACGTTTTAAAAATCTAACCGGGCGAAAAGGTGAAAAATCCAAAGGATTTTGAACGACCCCATAGGGGTCAAATATTGGTAACAGACAGCTTGGTGACTGTGACCCGACCCCATTAGGTGGTCGTACACAAAATTGCCGAAATGTTTTATAATGAATTGATACCAAACACGGATTTTTAAAAAAAACTGATTCTAGTTAGCGGCATTAAAATACTGCACTCTTTTGCTATTTTTTTTCTCAAAGGCCCCGAAAACTTTCGAGGGCCATTTGGAAAAACCGCGCCGCAGGCAGCGCTTCCCAATGACCTCATCTTCATTCTTTGTGTATACCAAGGTAAACACCTGCCATCATCCAGCGTTATTTCAAATGTCCTTGAACTAGAGATATGTTGATAATCTGTAATTTTTAGTGGCGGGCGATATGGTCCTGTTTTTCGTTTTGCATTTGGTGATGGTGGTAAGTTTTACAAATTATCTAAGCTATTTTTTATTAAAAAAAGTAATTAGTATAGATATTAAAAATACAACATATGCTCCAATATTTACATACATTAAATATGTTTCAATATTGCCACTGTAACAGTCTTTGAAGAAATCTGATAAAATTGCCCAAACCTGAGCAATAGTAAGTACCAAAAGTATATTACTCAACCTTTTATTATTTGCTTTGTTTTTCTTTTCTTCGATTTCCTTAAGGTAGCCACCATCCTGTTTTTCCTTTAAATTAAACGGTATTGTTAATATTGTATAGCTCATATTGTTTGGTTTTATTAATCAGCTTAATTTAATGATTAAATTGCAAAATACTTTTTAAGCCCCTCGTTCATAATTTCAATATTCCTCGAAAAATAGGCTTTTATCTCTTCTAAACAATTGCCTTGTTTGTCAATCCTGAACAAGGTACAAATAATCTGATTTTCATCTAAAACAAGGATGCCTGAATTGCTAAAATCAAGAATATAATCGTAAGTTATATTGTCAAAAATACCCTGGAATTTTAATCTTTTACCGCTGCTATAAAGAATGTGAAAATCATTGGCGTCGACAAAAGTATCCTCAATATGCTTGCTCAAATAATCATTTATAAGCAAATTATATTTTTCCTCAAGGGGCTTTAAAAAACGGGTTTTTATTTGTGCCTCTTCTACAGTCAAAACAACTCCTTTCATGATTTTATCATTGATAAAATCAAAGGTATTGTGTAAAGAATTTAAGGTAAGTTTTTTAAAGACTGCAGAACCCTGCCCTATGATTTCACCATTCAGATTTTTCAGAATAAGTCCTTCATGCGTTTTGACGTAATCCAGGGCCGAATTCAATAAGAATTCCATACCCTCTTTATCAAACTCCTCATAATGCTTGATTGCATGACTCAACCTGCCATGGGTTGTACCCTCAATCTGATAGTAATCGTCCGCTGAAAAAACTACATACTGTTTATTTCCGGGCTGATCATGGTCGGGACTGTTATGAAAATTATACCTAAGCATTTGGTCTTTGTTCTAGTCATTCAATTTCCTTACTAAATCTAAATATATGCTTAAAATCTATTTAACCCAAAGTAAAAACTTTAAAAAATTACAAATACATAATTTTATGAAAAATATTTTGAACTTCGGGGAAACTTTTATAAAATTGCCTTTCATATACAGTAATTACAAAATAATATTTCACTTAAATCCAAGTTCCCATTTTTAACAGATTTTAATGTAAACGGTATACTGTAATTGGCTTTCAAAACCTATCCTTATGAAAAAAACTATAATCTATTCTTTTTTGCTGCTGCTATCATACAGTTCATCGGCACAATTAAACGCCATCTTGCGCAATGCGGCAAAATCGGAAGGTCAGGCTATAAAAAATGCAGCAAAACATAGTGGTGATGATATTGCCAATGCGGCAAAACATAATATTGATGAAACTGCTCATGCGGCAGCAAATCACGTTGACGAAACTGTTCACAGCTTACAACCGGGAGCTAAAAAAGCGCTTGCAAATGCATTTGAAGAAAGCACCGACGAATTTTACAAAAAATTGCAAGAACTGACAGAGGATTACATAAAAGAAAAAATAGGTGAATCTCTTCAAGAACTCTTTAAGGATGAGATTTATCTTTTTGAAATTGAGTCGAATCCCAATTACCCAACTTTGAGACAATCGGTAGCTAAAAAGCTGCAAAGAGCGCAGGTTAATATTACGGAAGTTCGATTATTGCTATACGGACGGAGCGTGCATGGATTTAAAATTGATAAAAATAAACTATTCAAATTATATTTTTCCATGAGCAATACTTTTGCAAGGAACGAATTGCAAAAGATGCTCAGCATTGGAAATTGCTCCGATGACATCAAAAATGCAGTAAAAAGTATAGCCGAAAACAGAAAACTAAGTATCAAATTCGATGAAGTCTGCAAAAAGCAAAGTCCCGAAGAAGATTCAGACTATCTTTCCACTGCCATTGGATTGGGAATTATCGCTCTTATTGTTTATGCTTTTTTCAGAAAACCTAGAAAGAAAGGTGATGGTGCTGAGTGATTTTGAATTTTTCCATAAGGACGTCAGAATAATAAATTATAATCTAACATAAACACGAATGAACCTAGTCATTTTTTCTCACGGAAAAGAGAGCGGCCCTCAGGGCAGTAAAATACAATTACTAAAAAAGGTCGCCGAAAAAAATCATTTCGAAACCGTTTCACTGGACTATCGGCAATGCAAAAACGCTGATGAACGCATCTCGCTGCTTGAAAACTACCTAGAAAATGTAGCAACTAAAAACATCATACTATTTGGGTCGAGTATGGGTGGCTAC
>CAMDAB010000303.1 GCA_945888475.1 Saprospira grandis DSM 2844
AACAAGCAATTTTGTATCAATATCCTGTGCAGAGACAACAGCTATTATTGAAGTCAAAAGTAAAAGCAAAAGATTTTTCATCATGGAGTATTTAATTTAGTTTATTTACAAATTCCTTGACAATTAGCTTGTCTTTGTTAAGTTTCACAGTATGCCAAACTTCCTGTGCAGCGATACTAATAAAAATATTATCTTCCTCCAGGCTGTTTGTTATTTTGATTTCTTAAGCCTCATTTCACCAATCTCAACATCAATAAGGATGGCTTCATCTTTAGTCAAAAATTTGATTCCCCACAAGTCAGGAGCTGATGCGTCGGCATCAATAATCTAGTTCTAATAAAATATCTAACTAAAACTTTTCCTTCAAAGCCGCTTATAACTGAAGATGCATAGAAAGCAGACTTTTTGACCTACAAATTCTAGCATTTTTGTATCAGTGCAATTATGGCGAACGGTCCTGCCAATAGTTAGCAACCAGAAAATGAAGGCCTTTTTTCAACAAGATTAAAAAAAGTCGTTTCAATTCTAACTTGTACCTACTCTGCTATTGTCACAGGACAGAGACGTTCCTTACGGGATTTGTTGAAAGTACTGAAGGAGGCGGTGGCTAAAAGTACTAATCCTCCCCTTTTTTCATGCTAACAACAGGAAAATCTTCATTTGATTTTACAAGTGTTATCCTTGCATCTTTCTCATCAGAGAAAACAAAATTATTTTTATTGAGCTTAATTATTTTCCAGATTTCTTTTTTTTCCTTATTATTGATGAGGATATTTTTCTTATCAATTTGAAAATTATAAGTTACCCTATCATACTCACTACCGATTGTCATTTCCGACCCTTTAAATTGAAAGATCATAGTTAAACCTTGCGGTACATCTTTACCTGCAAGACTCGTAACTTTCCAATTGTTGGCACTAAGTTTATGCTCTGTTTTTTGGGCAAAAACAGAGACTGATGCTACCCAAAGTAATAAAAAAAGAAATTTTTTCATAGGTTTAATTTTATTAGATTTGACTGTAAATATAGGAAACCTTTTTTTATTTAGTCGAAAATTTTAAATTAAACTAGTATTGTTTTCTAAAGAAAAATAGATATCATAAAAAAAGGTCCCAACAGGACCTTTTCAATTTTTCTTTTTCTTAAAGCTTTTTTTGTAAGCTTCGGTTCCGAACTTTATCGGTAAGACCATTTTTATGTTGACCAGCTCTCCATTATGTTCGCCGGGGGCCCATCTTATTTCGGTATTGTTAAAACTTTTTACAATATCGAGCGCCTCTTCTTTTAAACCGCAACCAGGTGTCTGATCACTTGCAACCTCTACTCTTTCCAGCATTCCTTCCTTGTTAATAATAAAACTGATGTAAACAACACCTTCACAACCCATTTCCAAGGCTTGTTTAGGATACATTATATTTTGTTCAACAAAACGTACAAATTGCATTTCGGAACAGCTGAATCGTTCGTCTTTATTGGTTAGCATTTCACAGCCTGGAAAAACAGGCATTACATCAGCTACTGTCAGGTAATCTTTTGGTTCAATAATGGGACTAACCGATACGGGAGTATCAGAAGTTTGTGCATTTATATAAATGCTCAAAAAAAGCAGCAATAATGTAAGAATCTTTTTCATGACCCTAAAATTACCCCCATTTAGTAGATTTAAAATTTAAATTAGGAACGGCACAAAGATAACTTTTTTTTTAAATTTTATTCTTTGTAGGGCTAATTTTATAATATTTTCTAAGGAATAATTGATAAATATCAACGAATGAGCACTTAAATAAAACATAAACAGAATAATATATTGCGACTATATTATTTTAAAATGAAATTTTGGTAAATTTTATAATTCTCCTCATCGAAACAGACAAATACAACTTCTTTGATGCCTTGATTCATTTCGAGAAATTCCAAAACAGTCTCAATTGCGATTTGGGCAGCCTTATCCTTTGGGAAATGATATACTCCGGTACTGATGTTTGGAAAGGCAATCGTTTCGACCTGATGCTCAACAGCAAGCTGCAGACTGTTTTTGTATGCATTGGCTAAAAGTTCTGGCTCACCCATTGTTCCGCTTTTCCAAATAGGACCTACTGTATGAATGACAAATTTAGAAGGTAAATTTCCGGCAGTAGTGATAACGGCTTCTCCTACCTCGCATCCGCCTTGTTTCTCCCTTATCTTTATACATTCATCCAAAATCGATTTTCCGCCGGCACGATGAATGGCCCCATCTACGCCTCCCCCACCCAAGAGCGAACTGTTGGCTGCATTAACGATGGCATCGACCTGCATTTTGGTGATATCGCCCTGTAAAATTTTGATTTTGATATTGTGCGGATGCGATATCATTTTATCGTTTTATTAAATTTTAAAAAATTAAGCCTGTAGAGTATGTTCTGCATTATCTTACTATTAATCAACTGAAAAAGTGTATATAGTAAAATAAAAACCATTCCTGTGTAAAATGATACAATACATGCCGATGTGGCAATGATAAGCACAAAAATAAACAGCGCAGTCTCCCTGACAAATGTCATATATTTCATAACCATTTTAAGCTTTTCAAGGTTTTGAGCACTTCGGTCTGAATAGGTTTTAACTTTTTCAGTTAATTCATTTTTACGATTTTGAAAATCTTCATTACCTGTATTTTGCACACAAAGCAGATCGTACTCTTCTTCTTTTTGATTATAAGTCTTGGCAATTTGAAGATTTTCCTGAACATTATCAAGATGCTTGTAAAAATTTATTCTTTTCACTATGACCATCAGGTACAACAGCGCACAGACCAATGCTTCGAAGGCCAATACTGACAATATATTGGCAACTGTATAAAACTTAAAACCTGCAAGTAATTTTTGAATGCCTGCTATATCAAATTTCAAAAGCATTGTAAACAATTCCTGAATCTCAAAAGTTAATAGTTTTGCATCTGCCGGCAATTGTGGATCTACACCTAAAATGGTCAGAAAACAGGAAAAGGCCAAGGCTCCAAGCAAGGCACTCTCAATTGTATAAGTGTCGATTCTCTGTGAAAAACCATTTACCGCCACCTCAAGATTTATCAATCTGATATCATTTCGGTCTACATCATTTTTTTCATTGTCATAATCGGATGCTTGACCTTCTTTTGGAATTTTTCCATAAGAAAGCGTATAAATGAACATAACATAAAAACCATAGGTAATAAATGTTATTGTAAAAAGCAATAGCACCAACCAAAAAGAAAAATAGCTGCTGTAAAGTTGCCATGATACATAAAGTCCTAATACAAAATTCAAGAATCCAAAAAGCAC
>CAMDAB010000304.1 GCA_945888475.1 Saprospira grandis DSM 2844
TATTAGAATTTAAATTCCTGACGGCAAAGTCAAGGCCGTTCTGATACATGAATTTTTGCATAATTTCCTCCGGACTCAAGCCAAACATAAGTTTTTCAATATCTTCTTTTGAAAACAGATTGAAGATTGGCTCTGGATTTCTAAGAAAATAAAGCAAATCGTTGGCAAGGTCAACCATTTCATTGGCTCGCGGATAGGTTTCGAATGGTACAATCATGCCATCAAAATCGGAACCAATTGCGACAATATCCCATGCCGATTCTTTTCCAACAGCTTTAATGCAGCTGAAAACATTGGCCCAAACAATTTTTGCATAAAGTCTTCGGCGTTGAACCGAACCAGGCACAGTTTCTTCGATTAGTTTTTCACCAAGTCCGCCAATGAGTTTATATTTATCGAGCATTATCCCGATCAATCCTTTCGAAATATGAATTTCATTTATGTCTTCTTCGCTAAGGCTGATGGTCCAGCGATTGAGGTATGAATTTTTATTTTTCGATTTGTTGTCTTTGTCGAGGTATGCTTTGTCGTTCATCGAAAGCCCTGCTGCAGTACTGTGCGAGCTAAAAACAGCTACGGTATCGCCTTGCTCACGCAATTTTTTCAGGTAATTATAGTACCATTTTCTCGATTCAAGACTCATATGCTTGACATCGACCAGCACCCGGCGACCTTGACTTTTATCGAGCAGCAACGCAACTGCTTTTTCTCCAAGTGGTGTCATGCCCTCATCAACGCCTTTTCCGGCGCCAAAAATAAAGGTCTGTAAACCACTGAAGGTTCGGGCCTGTCCGCAGAGTCCATTCCAGAAAAAGTGATTGAGGTTGATAGCTAGTACAGGATATTCGAGATAATCGGTACTGCCGGCTTTTATGGGTAAAACACCTTTAAGGCGTGCAACATTTTCGAGATAGAATTTCTGATAAGTTTCAGTTCCCGATACATCCTCTGGTACCAAAGAATGGCCAAGCGTATGTCCCCCTTCAATATTCAGCACCAGGGCTATTTTTGTAGGATCTCTCATCAGTTCCAGCAGATGATTGCCATTTCTCGCGACTTCATAGCTGTAAGATTTGCCAGCTATGAAATGCTGTTGGTTTTCGCCTTCCTGCACATATTTAACATTCTGAACAAAATCATCGTAGTAATTGATTGTTTCATCTTTTTCAATAATTCGGCATTGCTCCATTCCACTCACACAAGCCATGGTGGACAAACCTTTTTTCTGTTCGTTCAAAAATTTTGCATCCATCATTTCCTTTTCGACTGGGGTGAGCGAAAGATAAGCAAGTTTTACATTGCCTTTGATCAGTCCTTCGAGATGCGATTGTGAGGTTTTTGGAACTTCCTTCGACCCGTTCAGAAAAAGATTAGATATTCTGCCATCGCAGTTGTGGTCAATCTGCTCCCACATACTGTATTTTGCCACATTTCTCGAATTGAAGGGCTTTATTGAGGTATGCATATGCACATCAGTAAATGGGAATAATTGTGTATGAAAAGGAAGCGTTTGCTCTTGAGCATTGGAAATACAGATTTTGATTAAAACAAAAAAAGTAAGGGCCAGATATTTGATGGCAGAGATAGGCATAGGTTTTATGTGGGTTTTGTAAAAGTAACACTATCGCAACAAAAGTGCCAATATGAGGATGATTATCAATAAATTTAATTAAAATGTTTTACATTAAAAAATAGGCATTTCTCTTTTATACAGTAACATCAATTAGGCAATACAGTTTTTTTGATAGCTTGTTTTATTTAATTAGATTTGTATTTAAATAAACAAACCAAAGTAGAAAATGCAAGATAATCAATTGCCCTGGATTGAGCCTACTCAAAATCCTTGGCAGCTCCCGCTCCTCGACCTTCGCCCCATAACGCAAACGATGATTGCCAGTTCCAAAGACCCTGTTTTTGCAGAAAATGCACTTTCTTATGCTGCAGAAGATGGCCTGGTTTTTTGGAATCGGATTCCGGAAGGAAAATTGAATAGCAAAGTTAATCTTTCCTATAAAATTGATGGAAAATTAGAAGCGGGTGTGCTTTTTAGTCCCGATTGCATGGAACATAAATGGGCTATTTTTTTTGATGGGGAAAACATAATTGTTGTCAGAAGCTGGCTGAGGGAGCTGGTCTTCCTTGCCAAAACAGAACAGAAAGACAATGTGTTGACGGTGCATGAGATTATGGGACAAATTAGCGATAGTGATGCTCCAAATTTTATCGCTGCGGTATTCAATTTTCTGATACTCAGTCATTGCCTCTCAGAAGTGGTACCTGCACCCCTGCCAGCCGGACTCGAGAATGATACAGAAAATGCTGCATACTGGGCCTTTTCATTGTTTGGCAATCTGGCTTATGTAGGTAGTTTTGATGAAAATCTGCTTCCCAAAAGCACTGCTACGCTTCGTTCGCATACGCTCTTGCACATTGCTGCGGCAAAATCGGATCTTGCTGCCATAGAAAAATATATAAATCAGGGATTTGGTATCAATGCTTTTGCCGGGGATGGACTAAGTCCCTTGCATTGGTCGTCATATGCTGAAGGGGTTGTGGCTATGAAAATGCTCATTGATAATGATGCAGACCCGAATTTGCTCTCTTTGGATGGAACATCAGTGCTGATGCAGGCCGTAGAGGCTAATAAATCAGAACAGGTTGAATTTTTACTCAAGTCAGGAGCCCTAGTAAATCTCGTTGATGAAAGGGGCTTTAGCGCGCTTCATCGTGCGGCCGAAATGGGGCATACTGATATTGTAAAAATCCTGTTGCAATATTCGGCCGACAAAAGTATAAAAATCGATTCACATACTGCACTATCGCTGGCAATGATGAATAAGCACAATGAAATTGTTGAATTATTAGACAATTAAAAAATATTAAAATGCGATCTAGTTGTTTCAGTCTTTGCTTTTTCGGCCACATTTTTAAGCCACAAAAAAGGAGGTCAAAGTCTCCAAATGATTTGAGAATTTAAGTTGGCCGTTTTTTGCATCGTATATGCTATGGTTTTGCTAATGACAATAAACCGAAATTTGTAATTGTATTTATTTTTGTATATATTTTAAACATCCCCACCAAAAAAAGTATTTTATACCAAAATTTTAAATATCGGGTAAAATTTCATAATATTGTGCTATCAATAAATAAAGATTTATATATATGTTAAAAATTAAGCATCTAAGCACAATTTTATTTGTGACTTTTTTAGCCATAGGCTGTAAGAATACCTCCAAAATCAGCAATCCTGTCATTGAAGAACGCATCATTGACGAAGTTGAGGTAACTGCGCCAAAA
>CAMDAB010000305.1 GCA_945888475.1 Saprospira grandis DSM 2844
CAATCTTACTCAATTGCAGGATTTCAGTTCCTTGCTGGCCGTTGGCAAAAAAAAGAAGGGGATCTAAAACCCGATTCTTTGCCTGCCAAAATCTTCAACAGCCCGGATAAAATTATCTATTTTTCAAAAGGGGGCATTTCAAAATTCAACCTCCTAAAATAAGGCACATAGCACTTAAACAATCAATTAGATTGTTAATCTATCTCAAGTGATTTGATTTTCAAAACTCGCAAAGTTAAGAAAATATAATTTCATAAACAAGCCCTTTTTAAAATCTCCAAAATAAAGTATACTAACTTTAAAAATCTCTTGATTTTTATGGTTTAAACTTTTATTTTCGCAACTGATGTTAAAGTTAAAGCTTATTAAAATTATCAAATCAACAAAATAAAAAATCATGGCAGAAGAGTTAAGTATTGACGACCTTAAAGACATGAAAAAAGCCGATTTTATAAAGGCTTTCAAAAATAAAGCAGCATGGAAGAAAGCAAAAGCTGTAATAGTTTTTGTCGCTTTCAAACTGGACGGCAAAAAAACCACCGTTGCTGTGCCCTACAAAAAAGAGTCAGAAATGAAAGCTGATATGAAAAGGGTTAAAAAAGAAAAAATACATCTTTTCAAAAAATCGGGTGGCGGAAGAATATCTTTCGACATGGGCGTTGAAGGTCTTATTGCCAATATAGAACTCACTCTTGGCGGTTTAAAACCTGAGTTATTGCAAACGGAAGGTGAAGTATTATTCGAAAAAATCAATAGCATTCTCAAAGTTGTTGTCGCAGAAGATTCTGAAATTGAGCATGAAGTGGATAATGATGAAAAGGATGATGAAGATGATGTAAACCTTGGCCCTGACAAAAAAGAGGCAAAACCGGAAGATGAAAAGGCAAAAATTAAAGGGATTATACAAGAACTTGCCAGGCTTCAACTTTCTCTTAAAGATGAATGGGAACAATTTAAGAAGACGGCAAAGGATGAAGGTATTAGATTCACACTACCACTCTTGGGTAAGTTACAAATCAGTCTTAAAAATTTTAAAAATAAAATAGATGAACTTGCAAAACTCAGTGGAGCAGAAACCGAGGTTCAATTATTTCTAAAAAACTACGAAGCACTGAAAGCACAGTTGGCAAATCCTGCTCTGGCTAAAGGTAATGAGGCTCTAGAAACAGTTAAACAAAATACTGTGACAATGGTCAATGACATCAACACTTTTTTGGAAAAAGTAGGCTTCGACGCAAAGTATAAAATTAAAATCTAAGACTCAAAACGCCATATAATTATGAAAGATAAAGATAAAGAACTCTTACTTGGCAAAATAGCCAAACTTGAGGAGCAACTCAAAAACTACCCACACCTAAGTGCCGAATTTCCCGAAATTGAAAAAACGCTGAGTCTACTACACAAAAAGGTAGCTTACGCTGAAGTTTTAGACGAACAAGGTGGATTAGTCATCTTTGGAAGGGGCAAACTAAAAGATCTTGCAAATTTCGCGAAACACATTGATACCTTTGTTCAGGGCATGCAGACGCTGTCCGTAAATGGCATTCTCTCTTCAAAATTTCTGACTGCAGAAGTGTTGCATAATGGAGAAAACAATATTGCTGCCGGTCTTGAAAAAATAAAGGCTTCATCTGATCAGATGTTTGAAAATTCGCTGGATGCGATGATTAAATTTGTTGGTTCTGTAAACGGGGGTATAAATCAAGGAGATCTAGTCAATGAACTACAGAAGCTTGCGCTGAAAGAATTTGAGATGATTGATACAGAGGCGCTTAAAAGAACTACTAGCATAGAAGCTGTGGAAGAAATGAAAATTCCGGTTCTAAAAAATTACTTCTTTGCCGACTATGAATCATCTTATGAAAACAGCCCAAGTCTAAAAGTTCCAAGTGCAACAGGTATTGCCGCGCTGATTAATGATAAATTTGCATCTGCCTATGTAATGTCTGAAAAAGATTTCGAAGCAGATCTAAGCAAATGGGTTGATCATATGAAAACTGATATTGCAAAACTTGCAGCACATCCTTATGCAAAATGCGAAATTGCAACTGACATGATTGCTAAAGACTGCATTTCACAAATTAAAACAGTGTCGGCTCAGAATCCGCTTTTTAGTTCGCTACAGGCAGCAATGAATAAGGCAATTATGAGCATCGCAAGCGATAGTATGACGACGCTATCTGAATTTACTACAAATGCAGGCACCGCACTCGACCAAATCAAATCTGTAAGTGCTACGGTTATTTCATTACAGGATGTCAACGAGCCAAATTTCTTTTCAAACCGACTTATCCCTATTGTCACCCTTTCGGTTTCAGCTGTCAACCGTATCAATACGAATTCACCCTATTATATTACGGGTCAGCCAAATTTCAGTGCAAATCTGACTCAAAAGCTTAATGACTGGAAAGAGTCTGTCAGTACTGCGCTTGGTGAAGCGTCTAAAACAGTTCTGGACCTTGATGGGGGCAACTTTAGTGCTGCCAAATTCAAGACTAATATGTTACAGAGTTTCAACAATGCAGTGCCGGAAATTAGTAATGTATTCAACGGACTTGAACTTAAAGATATCAAATTAAAAGGACATAAAGATTTGTCAGCCTTTAATGCGCAGTGGGAACTTCCCTGGCGCAGTACCGTTGCAATGATTAATATCAATTCATTTGTACAAAATACTGCTGTCAACCCTCAACTTCAGGCAGCACTTTATACCAATTTGCACGATTTGTTGCCAAGCCAGGGTGATGTACTTACGGCATTTTTGTCTTGTGTTAGCGGCAAGGTAAATTCCGCGCTCCAGGAGGTTATTAAAAGTCGTCAGGAAATGAAGGCTGGATTTGCAAGTGTTGAAAACAAATTGAATGTAATCAACCAAAACGTTCTTGATGTCAAATCAGAAGTTCATGAAATTCACGGCAAAGTTGATGTAATCCTTGAAAACACAAATGAGATACTTAAAAGGCAAAAAGAAACTCAGCCCAAGGGCGACACCAACATCAATATTGACATGAAAGTAAATGTTGATGGCCTTTTGAATGTAATTGAGAAAACCGGTGACAAAATCACAGTTGACATTAAGAAAAAATTAGACGAATACTTAAAACTGTTTAACAGTGAGTATGAATTCTTTAAATTTTCAAAAAAAATACCGCTTGCAACATTTTACTCCATCTTTACAGCTTATGCTAAGTTCGGAGCTTCGATGACAGCAAATTTAAAAAATAGAATTGTTGGCGCAGCAGATAAAATGGGTATAGAATCAACTGGAAATGTTGAACTG
>CAMDAB010000306.1 GCA_945888475.1 Saprospira grandis DSM 2844
GTGTCTCTTTTTCAACATTTGAAACCTTCGACTTTTTTCCAGCAGGAATCATGAACAAAATTGTCATAGCGATAAGCGCTATAATGGCATCGTTTGGAATGATATCCTTAAGCCAAAACGCTCTCAATATCCAACCTAATACTGCCAGCCCAAATACAGCGGCTACGGTAATTTCTTCGAAACTCAGCGGGCCTATTTCTTTGAGATAAGTATCAATTTTGTTGGCTGCATCTTTATCGGGGCTAAGCATTTTCTCTTTTTTTCGAATTCCAAAAGCCCAAACCATATAAAACCAGGCCGAGAAAAGCAAAATAAAAGTTGGCGGAAAGGCAAAAATGAGCCAGCTCGTAAATGAGATGTCTTCATTGAAGTTTTTTGCAACCGCTCCGGCAAAAAGTATATTTGTTGGTGTACCTATCAATGTGGCAATCCCTCCTATCGATGAAGCATAGGCAATTCCCAGCAGAATAACTGCCGTAAAATTTGACTTGAAAATTTTATCATCGTAATCCTCTGTAATAACTGTCGATAATGAAAGCCCGATCGGTAACATCATTATGGTGGTCGCTGTATTACTGAGCCACATGGATAAGAAACCCGTTGCAAGCATAAATCCCAAAATAACCATACTAGGTTTGGTGCCGACAAATCTAATAATATTCAAGGCAATTCTACGATGTAAATTCCATTTTTCGATGGCAGTTGCCAGCATAAAACAGGCAATAAAAAGAAAGATAACCGGGTCGGAATAGCCAGAACCCGCCTGTTTTATATTCATCACACCGCAAAGCGGAAAAACAATGAGCGGAAGCATGGCTGTTACTGCAATAGGCATACATTCTGTTATCCACCATACTGCCATCCAAAGGGTAGCCGCAGCTGTAAACCTGGCAGGGTCTTCCATTCCTGCAGGACGAAAAAATAACATGAGCACAAAGAGCAATGGACCTAAAATAAGTCCGATCGTATTTTTTGACATTTCTATGGTTTATTGCATAAAATTATTGATTTTTGTAAAAGAACCCGAATTTATTCAAATATTTCCTAAAAATTAGACTCCAATGATCATACGCCGACTACGTGCTGCCGATGCTGCTGCCTACCTTGAATTGGTTAATACTACCGATGTTGAATCAGATTTCATGATGCAGGAACCGGGAGAACGGCAGATGACTGCTTTTCAATTGGTCATTTCAATTAATTCGCCTGCCAACAATATCTTTGTAGCAGAGGAAAACGGAAATCTGATTGGACAACTCATTGCTTTTAATATGTATGGCCGTAATAAAAGAGTTATTCATGTTGTACATATAGGCATTTCCATACTCAAAACGCATTGGGGCAAAGGTATAGGCACAAAACTGTTTGATTATATGGAAAAATGGGCTGCAGAAAATGGCGTAAAAAGACTTGAATTATCCGTGATGACACACAACGAAAGAGGCATTGCATTGTACAAAAAAATGGGCTTTGAAATTGAGGGTATCAAAAAATCTTCTATTTTTGTCAATGGAGTCTATGTCGATGAGTATCTGATGAGTAAGATATTGTAAACAAATAATTTGCAATTGTACTAACTATAAACATAAAAACATGGATGATTATTTTAATTACATCGACCATAATTCAATAAAACTGGCGGAATTGGCCACTGAAATTGGGGACTATTCCTGTGCCATCGAACATTATTCTAAAGCAATTGACAGGCTTCATAGTTATCAGGGTGACAGAACAGCTCCCATCGCGATGGCCAGCAGATTTATTCAGCAAATCAAAGAACTCAACAGCAAAATTAGTTTCGGCAAAGAGATATTGAAATACGATAGCTGGAAATTATCTAAAACAGCTTTCATCAAAGGAAATCAATGTATTAAATATTTGTATCTCGATAAATTTAAGAAAACGGAAAGAACGCCTTTCAGCAAAGAAAAAGAAAATTTGTTTAAAGAAGGTCATTCCTTTGAGGCATGGGTAAGAGAGACGGAATTTCCAGATGGGATTAACATAAAAGACAAAGTTGGCCATTTTGCTTATTTCAACGCTTACACCAACTATCTAATTAACCAAGCGCAAAAACAAATTATTTACGAGGCAAGTATTATTGAAAACGAAGTACTTGTGATGTGTGACATTTTAATAAAACAGGAAAATGGTCATATTGATATCTATGAAATTAAAAATAACACCGCATTAAAAGATGTTTTTAAAACAGATTTGGCACTTCAATACGCTATTTGCAAAAAACGTTTTAATGACAAATTAAACTCTTTTAATATCATTCTTAGAAATGATTACGAAAGCAGAAATTGGAAGATAATTGACCTAAGTTCAGATTTAGAAAAACAAACAGCAGAAGTTAATCTTAAAATAGAGGCATTAAAATCGGTTCTTAAAAATAACGAACCACAGATAGATATGGGCTTACATTGTTATAATCCATACCAATGTGAGTTTATTGAATATTGTCAAAAAAAATGCTGAAATAACAAATCAAATTCTTTGCATTTAACTCAAATAAAAACAAATAAGAAAGCCGAATTTAACTACCTTTGCGGTCAATATTTGATACCGGAAACAAAATTAAAATACGGGGCAAAACCGAAAAGCCAGATGAGTAGGAAACTAAAAAAATAAAATGAAATACTTGCTCTTTTTTGCTGTGCTATTCAGCGGCTTTTCATCTATTGCACAAAGCTTTGGCAGTTTATACGATGACAGAGACGGAAAAACTTATAAAACCGTAAGCATTGGCAATCAGATATGGATGGCCGAAAACCTTGCTCATAGGCCAAGTTCAGGTAGTTTTTTTATTTACAACAACGATGTTAACAATGTTTCCAAATACGGATACTTGTACGATTGGGCAACTGCTTGCAAAGTCTGTCCCTCTGGTTGGAAACTACCTTCTAATGCAGAATTTTTGGAGATGACAAATTTGCTGGGCCAGAATTTTAAGCAGAAAATGATGCTCAAAACAGCTTGGGCTGTTGAAGAAAATGCTATTGCTTCTTCCGGATTTTCGGGCTTGCCATCAGGTATGCGCGATCATACAGGGGCATTTAAATACCTGGGTGCAGGTGGCTACTATTGGACATCTACATTTTCGCACCAATCTTTTGCTTTTGCCAGAGAAATCGGTAAAAATGCAGGCAATTGGGCAAGTCATGAATTTGGCACAAATCAGTACATTGGAATGTCTGTAAGATGCATGAAAGACAACTCATTTGAAGAAGAAAACGAAGAAAACCTTGAACCTATGGCCGATGAGTACAGCGA
>CAMDAB010000307.1 GCA_945888475.1 Saprospira grandis DSM 2844
TTTACACAATACTAAAGTACCAATATGAATAGGATAAACAAACTCAATTTGTATCTCATGCCTTTTTTTACTGCAATTTTTAGCATTATAGGACTGATGTACTTTGAATGGGGGGTATTTCATATTGTATATTTATTTTGGTTTGAAAATCTGGTAAAAATATTTTTTTACAGATTAAAAGTTAGAGAAGTTGAATATGTTGAAATTGCAGGAGAATTGCAGCAGTCAAAAGAAGAAAATGGAAAAATAAAGTCTGCCTTAATATCAATTTTCACTACGAGGCTATTTATGTATTTTGTTTATTTTGTGTTTATTATAATTGGCCTAGGTTTTATTTTACCATTTGTCGAGGCGAGCAAGGAGGACAGCTATAGAGCACTTTATGATTTTGTGCGCATTTTTACATTCAAGGATTGGCAATTCAATATTGCATTATTAACCTGTATTTTGGATGAATTGATGAGTTTTTATCGTGATTTCAAACTTAACAAAAAACATTCAGCCAAATTGCCTTATAAAGTACCAATGCCTTTCAGTAGGGAAGATGTAATTTTACACCTCAGTATTCTTACATCATTAGCGATTGCTTTTTTATTGAAACATCCCGAATCTCCGCTACTTGGTTTTACGAATGTTTCTCCAATGATAATTTCTGCTGTTATATTGATCATAACTATTCTGCTTTTTCAGCTTTACTCTGTATACAAGGGAATTCGAAATGAGCAGGAGCTTTTAAGTAACCACAATGACAAAATAAAAATTATCGAGGAAGCCCAAAAAAATAGTCTGCCTAGGTTTTAGCATAACTCAAAAAAACCGATGAACAAATACTGTACATCGGTTTTTCTGATTTTAAAAATGTTATATGTTTACTTTGGAAGCGTTTCTGTCTTTTCTCCAAAGTACTGAACAAAACGCATAAAATCATTCGAGAGTTGAGAATTGTTGGTTGCCTTAAAATAAGTTTCTGCAAGGCCTTTTAGTGTCTGAAACATAAATTTGTCCATTTCGGCCACCTGCATTTCGGTAGTCCAGAGGTCAATTTTGTATGTGTCACGATGTTCTTTGTCGAAAAGTGATACGAGCATTGCCTTGCACTCAAGAGGCTCTGCCTGTCCTTCCGTTGCAGACCATTCAATATGAATCGGAATTCGTTTTTCATCGAGGCCAACATTCAGGCTAATGAGGTTATTGCTTTTGATTTTATCTTTTCCCATATTATTATTTGGTTTTGAGTTGATGTAAGTTAAATACTTATTTCGATTTCTCCCTCGAATACAAATGTTGCAGGTCCACAAAGCCAAATATCATCAAATTGATTGTCCTGGTAACTGAATTTTACAGATAAATTAGCCCCTTTCGTTTGTATTTCTACGATATGGCTACCTTCTATTCTATCAGTTCTTTCTAGGAAATAAGCCAATGAGGCAGCTGTAACGCCAGTACCGCAGGCCAAGGTTTCATCTTCAACACCGCGTTCATAAGTGAAAACTTTCAATTTATTTTCCCCGCAAACTTCTACAAAATTCACATTAACACCATTTGAAATATAAGTTTCGGAATATCTGATTTTTCGGCCTTCATTGAAGACATCTATTTTATCAGCATCCTCAACAAAACTTATATGATGAGGAGAGCCAGTGTTGATAAAGCAAGACAATTCCGAGAGGATAATATCTCTTGCCTGTCCCATTTTTAATTCAATATAATCTTCGGAAATTACTTTTGCCAGATGTTCTCCATCGGCCGCAAGGAACTTACAATTTTCTCCAATAATGTTCATTTTTTTCGCAAAGGCAACGATACATCGCCCTCCATTTCCACACATGGAACCGATATTTCCATCTGCATTATAATACAGCATCTCAAAATCAAAACCTTCTTTTTTTTGTAGTAAGATTAGGCCATCGGCACCAATACCCAATCTTCTGTTGCAAAGGTCAGCCACAGTTTTTTGCTTGGGTTCATCCAATAACAATGATCGCTTGTCAATGATGATAAAATCATTTCCGGCACCCTGATACTTGAAAAAAGGAATAATTGCCATATTGTTATTAAAAAAAAACCTTTTCCGCAGTGTTGAGGAAAAGGCAGTAATTTGTGATTCTGTCGGGATTCGAACCCGAGACCCTTTGATTAAAAGTCAAATGCTCTACCAGCTGAGCTACAGAATCTACCGAAATAGACTGTAAAACTAAAAAGTAATTTGTGATTCTGTCGGGATTCGAACCCGAGACCCTTTGATTAAAAGTCAAATGCTCTACCAGCTGAGCTACAGAATCTACCGTGTATGTCGGTGTGTCATGTTCGTTGTGCGGATGCAAATATAGGACTAAATTGTTTGAACGACCAAATATTTTTAAAGTTTTTTTTTGAACAGTTAAAAATAAATGAGAATGCCTTTTTATGACCTTATTTTTTTTCAATTGCACCGTCTGCAAGCAAGTAATAGTTAGTCTGTGGGCTTTTGATTTTGGCCAAATCTGCCCTGCTTGCGCCCTCGGCCTTTGCCGCATGCCTTAATTCTTCGATACTGATTGTTTCGGAATAAGCTATTCCCTCGGCTGCAACAATTTTACCCAACCATTCTTTGGGGGTTTCTTTGTGCTCACGCATGTTTATGGTGATTATTTTACCAGCTTTGTTTTCAAAATTGAACCAACAACCTGACATTTTGCACATGCCAATGATTTTCCCCTCTATTTTTGTTTTAACGCCTTTGACCTTAACTCCAGGCTCAATTTCAAATTCGCTGAGTTTTTTGTCCTCGTCAAGAATAGAAATGATTGAATCGGAAGAAATGGCATCAGCTGCATTGATTTCTTTCAGGCCATAAAATTTTCCGCTTTGGGGGGCTGCGTTCTTATCTTCCTCATTGCTTTTATTCGGACCAGTACAAGCAGCCAGAAGGATTACTATGCTAAATAATACTAAGTTTCTCATTTTAAAATTATTTGTATGGTGGCACAAAAATAGCATTTCCTCAGCATATATTATAGCTCTTTTATGTTTTTAGCATTAAAGAAAAAATATTCAGGAAAGTTTTGGAATTTTGAATCGACAGTGTATCTTTGCAGCTCGAATGTGGTAAGAACCCATTCTTTTAACAATTTTTTAAACCAATTTTCTAACAAGGTAAGATGTACGCAATCGTAGAAATTCAAGGACAACAATTTAAGGTGAGCGAAGGTCAAGAGATCTTTGTACACCGTCTGGCTGCCAACGAGGGTGATAAAGTTACTT
>CAMDAB010000308.1 GCA_945888475.1 Saprospira grandis DSM 2844
CCAAAGATTTTCCTGCCCGAAAACATTGAAAAAAAAATTAGCAGTTCTCAACTTTCTGTAAAATTTTTCGAATCAGATGGACAAACAGTAAGGTCCTATTATGGTTTTCACAGAGTTACTGAAGTCAGAAACTGGCTACTTGAGCAGAATGCGATTAAAATAATCTGCAGAAAAATATTTCCTGCTGTACGTCCCGATTATCTTTGTTCAACCGACTTTACGCCACTGCAATGGAATTAAATAAGGAAAATGCCATTTCAGCCTATTGGACAGCATATAAAGAATTGATTACGAAAGCTTCCGGCGATTCTTTTGTAAATGATAAACTCATTGTCATAAGCAATGAACTGCCCGAAACGCTGCGCAGATTATCAAAAATGACTTGGCACAATGCTACACTTTTGACCTCTGTTGCTGTTTCAAAAATTTTAGGCAGCAGTGCTATCCCTGAAAATGTTTCATTTGCCATTGGTAGTCAGTCAATTCCATTGCCAGACTGCAGCAAATTTGCGATGGGGGATGCCGCAAAATCTGTACTCTCGCATTTTAGGGAACATTTGAATCAATTGCCTGCACCCGATTTTAAAGCATCTTTGATAAATTTTTATAGTGAGGATCCAAACAAAAAGTCCATACTGAATTTCAGATTAAATGAGTCACTGACCAATATGGAAGTGCTTATCCCCGAAAATTTTCAAAATTTTAGCCAATTGCTTTTGGCCGAAGCATTTAAGTTGCTCGAGACAATAGGTACTGGCAATGAATATAATATTTCTGATTCGGTATACAAAGCTTACCAATCCATTGCAAGAAACTGTCTGCCCGAAATAGTAAATACATTATGGCCCGAAATTCACAACTTCCCGCTTCGGACTGATAAAAGCTATATTGAAAATGGTGGCGATTCCATTCAGGCAATACGCTTACTCTCCAGGCTACAGCGCGAAGGTTATTTTGCAGACCTGAGCAGCCTTTTCGATGCATCGAGAATGTCCGATTGGACAATTGAATACCGTGGCAAAGAAGGGGAGGCAACTGTCGAAAAAGTTTTGACTTATCCATTGAGCGCCACTCAGCAGCTCATCTGGTCCGACTGGTCGGCACTTAATCAGCAGCATATTTATCATGAGCAGTTTTTGTTCAAATTGGAAATTTGTCCTGAAATCGAAACTATTAAGGAGGCTTACCTCCAAATCTGGGAAAAATATCCCCAATTGAGGGTAAGTATCAGTTTTGAAAATGCTGCTTTTATTCAGCGGGTTCAGGATACTGAAGCGGATTTCAGAATTTTTCATGACATTGATATTCAGGCAGTGCTCGAAGCTGATTTGAAGGAAGGTTTCGACAAAACGCTGATGCGCTGCAGTTTTATCCAAACGGAAAGCAAAAAATACCTGCTTTGGTCGCATCATCATGTATTGCTCGATGGCTGGAGCGTTGGCAAGCTCATTGCCGAATTTATTGAAATCATTGAAAAAGATCTGCCAAAATCTGCCGAATCGACCAATCATCAGCAATTGCTGGTCGAAAGGGAAAAATCTGCACAAAATGCGGATGATGCGCTTTACTGGGAAAATTTTTTCCAGGACAGAACAGCCATTGCTCTTCCTAAACAGTCGACAGAAAATGGAAATTACGCAGTATTTACCGACAGTATCAAGGACAGCGCTGCTTATAAAACTTCAGCCGAATTGGCCGGAGTAAGCCTGCAAAGTTATCTGCTCACACATTTTTTCCTGACCGTTTACAGCATCGACGGCAAGCACAAAAGCTACCTGCACAGCATTTCATCCGGCAGAAACCTCATGCCCGAATATGCAGAGGAAGCCGTGGGTTTATTTATCAGAAACATTGTTGCAGGTTTCGAAATAGGGGAAAATGATACGATGCAGCAACTCTTAAAAAGCTTTCATCGCAATTTCTTAAAAACAATTGAAAAGGAATTTTCGGATGCTGCGCTGCTGAATAGCTATCAGGAACAGCGTCCCGATGTACTTTTTGTTTTTGAAAATTATCCCTACGAGGACATAAAAGGACAGAAAATAAGTGGCAATTTAGTTTCAAATCACGAATTGACCGGCTATCCGCTCAGTTTCCTCCTTATGCCTTCTGCAGATAGTCTGAACGTAAAAATTATCTATGACAGTGGCCGCTTCAGCGCCGATTTCATAAAGGCATTTTACCAAAAATTTATCTCCCTGCTGAATCATTTCAAAGACAGGCCCGAGCAGCGGATTCATCAACTCGAGGAGCAACTCGAAAAAATTAGCCTAAGTCCATCGGCATATCCGCTTTGGTACGATGAAATTATTAATATAACTGCCGCATCAAAAAATTATATCAGTAGTTCGGCCGGAACAGCAAAAATAGCCTTTGCAGAAATTGAATTGCTCGCTGCAAGTTTTAATGCACATTTCAAAGATTTGCCAAAAGGCAGCAGAATAGCCGTTTTCGGTCATAAAAATGAAAAATTGCCGCTCTTGGCCTATTCCATTATGCGGAATGGCTTTGTTTATGTGCCTATCAATAATGCCTGGCCTTCTGAGCGAATTTTAAAAACCTTAGCAATTGCCGACTGCAGCGATTTGATACTCAGCGATGATTCGAAAATTGAGCAATTACCCGATTTTGTAAGGCTGCACCGTACTGTTTTTTCAGCTGAAGCAAGACAGACAGAAACTTATCGCCCCAGTTTCGAAGATGAGGCCTATTTGCTGTTTACCTCCGGGTCGAGCGGTATACCTAAGGGCGTGAGTTTGAGTCATGGAAATCTTTCTTCATTTTTAGATGCCTGTGGCGAATATTGCCATTCAGATAATTACGATTTGATTTTCAGCTTTACCAATATCGGTTTCGACCTTTCAATTTTTGAAAATCTCTACGGACTTTATACCGATAAAGCAATTCATGTCATACAAAAACCCGAACAGCTTTGGGAAGAATTACAAAAACACAACAGGGTTTTGCTCAATACGGTTCCCTCGGTTTTGGACAGACTAACTGAAAAAGAAATTGGCAATATTTCTGTTGTACATACAGCTGGTGAGCCATTCAGAGCCTCTGCCTGGAAATTGCTGAAAGCGGCAAATCCCAATATCAAAATTTACAATTGGTATGGCCCCACCGAAACCACTACTTATTCGACCTGTATCGATTTGACAGTTAACTTTTTACCCTCTGTGGGCAGGGCACTCAGGCATGAAAGTATATTTTTGGCCGATGCAATTGGATTGGA
>CAMDAB010000309.1 GCA_945888475.1 Saprospira grandis DSM 2844
AATTCTCTTTCACTGCATGGAGCGCTCTCGTCTTGGGACGAGATCGGATCCTCTTCGTTTCTTTTCTCTTTTATAGCTGTCTCACGCAAGGAAAAATCTAGTACCTAGCTCCTCCGCACTAAAAAAATCTTTCCTCTTTCACCCTTTCAATCTTTCATCTTTCAATCTTAACACCCCCCATCAACATCTCAATTATATCTTTTTCCAACTCCTCGGCTTTGATTTTACCCTCCGGTTTATACCATTTATGTAGCCAATGCACCGAGTTGAGTAATGAATAAAGCATGACCTCGGCATTTACATTTTTTAAATCGCCCTCTTCAACGCCCAGTTTTATTATTTTTCTGAAACGGTTTTCATAATCTTTTCTCATCGAAATAAAATCGCTCAGATAAGGTTCGCTCAAGTGTCGCCATTCATCGTTGAAGACCGTGACGGCCGTTGTTTCCTCTATTGCAGTGCGAATATGAAGTTTCAGCAGCGATTCAATTTTTTCAGCGGTATTGCAGTTCATTTTCTCTACCTTATCCATACCTTCGGTAAAGCGATGCGCGTTGTCGAAGCAAATCTTTACGAGGATTTCCTCTTTTGAACCTATATGACTGTATAGGCTCGAAGCCTTCAGCTGAACTCTATCGGCTAAATCACGCATTGATGCTGCGTTGTAGCCCTTCTCCATAAAAAGCTTTGCTGCTTCCCGATATATTTCCTGCTTTTTGTTTTTCTTCTCGTTGTCCTGCATCTTAACAGAATTTTTGACTAAGGTATAAGATAATTTCGAAAGATGCTGTGTTTGTTTAAGGATTGCAAAAATCACAAAACATTGGATCTTCGGATGTCTTATTATTAGGATACAATGCTTCTTTGCTATAATTACATTTTAAACAACTGTAAATTAAACTTTTAACAGCTTGTGTTGGCATAGAACAAAGTGAGCATTCAAGACCTTCCCTGAAATCTGTTACATCGAATCCAGGAGTGTTGCAATTGGGGCAGCAGGATTTTATCTTATCAACCAGTTTTTTTGCTGCAATTTCTATAACAGCCATTCGAGTTGGGTTAAACAAAGCCCTCATATCGGTTTCAGCATAAACAGATCCATATTGTTTGAAAAGATGATGATATGTTTTCAAAAGCGCATCGAAGTCTATGATGCCTTTTGCTATATCATCCTTTTCTTCTCTCGATTTACTAAGAATGAGTCCATGAGTTGGAAAATTTACTTTGTTTGCAAACTCAAGCAGATCTCTTTCATTATTAATTGTTTTGCCATTGAAATTTGTTGATGTACTAATTTCTCGAACAATGATTTCCAAATTATTTTTTTTATCAATAAATATTAGGATTTCATCTTCTGCTGTGGCAAAATAAACCGTTGGATGTGCGCCAAATGATCCTTCGCTTGCGATTCCAAGATCACTATTATATTTTTCCATCGCCATCAGGCATTTTTGTCTGACAGTTGTAATAGGGTCTGATTTTCTTTCAATTTCACCACTGAAAGTTCCTAAAATATCGGTATCAAAATCATTTGGTACAAAACATTCCAGGCCTAATTCTTTGGAAAAAACTGCCGCGATTACCTTTTCTTTTTCGTGTTTTGTCGCAATTACCAACTTTCTATTCTTAAATATTTCTACCATATAAAAGCCTAATTAACTAAGAATAAAACATGTATGAACCAACTATAAACAATATAAGGAATAAATTGTGTTTATCTATATAAATAGATAAACTTAATTTTAAATAACCTTTTTATAAAACCTAATAAACCAGATTCTAAAGGTCTGTAATTTAAGAGAATATATCTTAGGTTTGAGTAGATTATTACCTATTTTAAGCTTAAAACGATAATTACCATTTCCAAGCATTGCCTTTTGATTGGCAAATAGAACAGTTCCGCTCAATGCTGTATATTCATCCGTTTTTTTGGTTGTTTTAAACTGTATATCCTGAACTTTTTCATTGTACTTAGTCACTCTGGGAATATATTCCGCAAGCGCTTTTTTTATAAATGTTTTGACTAGTGGGTTGTCAATATTTATTTGTATCTGCTGTGATTTTATTTCATTATTAGCCGTTAGCAACATTAAAAAAACCACAAAGAATAGATATCTAATCATATATAAATTATTTATTTTTCTAAACGCTTAATTAGCGCAATATTTTTAACTTCTATTTCTGATAAAAAAGCATCAACATCTTCCATAACGGCAAGGTAGTTTTCCTGTTTTCTAAAATAAGTTGACATTTCTTCTGTTTTAAAAATATAGCCATAACGCGCATAGATTTCATTGCGCATAATTTTCAATTGCTTTTTTGAGATCTTTTTTAACTCTTTTTCTGTTAATAATCTATCGGATGTTTCAGGATTTTTACCTTTAAAATTTGTTCTTAAATATTTATAAACATCTGTATTACTGTTATTTGAATTTTTAATAACAACACAATCTTCAGAAATATAATCATCGTCAAAAATTCCAATTTCGTATTCGATTGCCTTGTTTATATTCTTAAAAACTGCTTTATATTTATCATAATAACATACTGCTGCACAAGCGCCGACAGGTGCACCTACACCAATACCCTCCCACTGTTTACTAAGCATTACATAAACATTCTTCGAGCCTTGCTTCCAGTTACCCCAAATCACGAGTGGTACTTCTTCACAACCCTTGCAAATTCCAATGACAGTATTATCCTCAAAAAAGAAGTAGTCTATACCACCACTTGCACATTCTGAAGTAACTAAAACTTTACCAGAAATTTTTTGAGCTGCCGCAAAATAGGACAAACTAAGCATAAAAAGTACACTTAAAATATTTTTCATTTTGTTATTATTTGTTGGTTTACAATTATATCCATCTTATTTTATCCTCAAATGCCGTTCTAACTGCCTTTTGTTCAGTATTTGATTGAGCATAACCCAAATATAGAAATCCTAAACATTTTTCATTGTTTTCTAAATGTAAAAAAGTAGAAATTGCTTCACTTGAACTAGGTTTTGGCGTTGCCCAGTACATACCAATACCAAAATCTGCTGCATTCAACCAAATATTCTGTACTGCCATTGAAACTGCGGCAATCTCTTCCCATTCGGGTAAACTTTCTTTAGGATCTCGCAGCATGCAAACGGCAATAGCGTGTGAGCTTTTCTCTGGTCTTGATTTTAATTTATTATAAGTAAGTTCCGAA
>CAMDAB010000310.1 GCA_945888475.1 Saprospira grandis DSM 2844
GGATTTTGAGGGAAAAGCCTTTTGATATCGTTTCCTGCATTTAAATATAAAGAAAAGGGTAGCTGTTAAAAAATAAGACAGATTTATTTTGGAAAACCAAATTACCCTCAACTTTCATCATTTTGTAATGCTACAACTTTGCAAAGGTATGGAATATAATTGAGACTTTATTAGATTATCAGATATTCAGAAGGCAGAAGTCAGCTTTTTTAGATTAGACTATAAGACTACAGACGCTAGACTAAAGACGTTAGACTACAGACGCTAGACTACAGACGCTAAACCAGAGATTGCCAGACCTTTCAACTTTTATAATCATATCTACTTCGATATAATAAAAACGGGCACTCTAAAAGAATGCCCGTTTGAGAAAATTAGTAAGTACCATTGACTAGTACAATTTATGTTTTTTTGAAGAATTGTTCCAGCCAGCCTGGCTTTCATATTTTACGAAATAAATTTTTATATCGGCCTGGCTTTCATATTTTACAAAATAAACCTTCTTTTTGGCCTGGCTCTCATATTGAGTGAAGAACCACTTGCCATCGTTATTTCCAGCCTGACTTTCGTATTGTACTTTGTACACTTTCAAATCGGCTTGGCTTTCATAATCGACCACAAATACTTTAACATCTGCCTGACTTTCATAATCGACAGTGTGTACTTTCTGAGCAAAAATTCCGGTAGAAAGCAGCATGAGCGCTGCGAATAAGAATAATTTTTTCATGATTTTTTTGTTTTTAAAGTTGTGAATATATTAGACATTAGACATTAGACATTAGAGAAAGATTTGTATCAGGTATCAGGTATCAGGTACAGCTCGTTCTCCAAACAAGACCCGCAAGGCTCGTAGTCCAATTACCAGTTACCAGCATACCAATTACATATCTTTTCACTTTCCTCTTTCAATCTTTCCTCTTTCCTCTTTCATTCTTTCAATCTTTCCTCTTTCATCTGACCAACTTCATCTCCTTCAACAAATGTCCCGCTTCTCCGTATTTCTCTATCACCCAAAGTACATAACGGGCATCGACCACAATGTTGCGGCAACGCGAAGGATCGAAAACGAAATCGCTCATCGTACTTTCCCAGCTTCTGTCGAAATTGATACCTAGCAGATTACCTTTTGCATCAATCACGGGTGAACCCGAATTGCCGCCAGTAGTGTGGTTCGAAGCTGTAAAACAGACCCAAAGTTTGCCATCCTGGGTGTAAGTTCCGTAATCTTTCTTATTGTATAAGTCGATAAAACGCTGTGTGAGTTCAAAATCGGGGTTTGCAGGGTCGTACTTTTGCATGATGCCGTCGATGGTGGTAAAATGCTTATAGCTCATGCCATCGTGTGGTGCAGAGCCCTCAATTTTACCATAAGCAATGCGCAGGGTTGAATTAGCATCGGCCCAATTTTTCTTTTTGGGAAACATAGTTAGTATACCTTCCACATAGAGCTGCAGCAAACGGTTTTCTTCAGATGCAAACTCAGAAGCGCCTTGTGCATATGATGAGGCATAGCCATTATAAAGCTCATTGGCATAAACAAGGGCAGGATCCTTTTTGAGTAATTCAATCGCCTCGGGTGTTAAATTAGAAAGGGTGTTTTTCAATTTCTCTGGATTTAGCATCAGGGAATTTTTGAAAATGTTTTCACCATTTTTCTCCCAATTTTCACTGAACCCGGCAGGAAGCATTTTAGGATCACAATATTTAATGTAAAGCGGAGTCGTGACTTTCATGATTTTGAAATCGAGACCGGCATCGTAATCTTTGAAAAAGGCATCGGCGCTTTCTTTCAGATTGTCAATTTCCTTGCTGAGTTTTTGCTCCTTCTCCAATTTCTCATAATTGTTGAGCAGTCCGTTGAACCCGAAACAGAAATTGATAAATTCGGGGCCGTAATAAAAATATTCAGTGAACATTGCCCGGCCAAATTCATATTTCGAAGCGCTTTTGGTCAGTGTGTTCATGTCATTGATGACATTGCCATACCTGGCTTTCCATTGCGGATCTGAATTGGTTTTAGTGGCGTATTCTGTTTCCCATTGCTGTTTTTTTGCCACTGCATTCAATGCTTTCAACCCGCCGATCTGACCAATCCATTTTTTCCAGGCATTGGCAATACTTGCCTGCTTGGCTGAGTATTTGATGCGGACCAGGTCATTATCATTCATGGCAGGTTTCATTTGGTCCATGGTCGCAGTGCGCATGGCAATTCGTGCCGGACGTTCAATATCCTGATAAAATCTGATTTTTTCGGAGCAATAGTGCTGGTCGGTTCTTCCGGGGAATCCGTACACCATGGTAAAATCACCTTCTTTTCTTGGTTTTACACTAATTGGTAAAAAGTGATCGGGCTTAAAAGCTTTATTTTCTGCGCTGTATTCCGAAGATTTATTTTCCTTGTTGGCATAAATTCTAAAAACTGAAAAGTCTCCAGTATGACGTGGCCAAACCCAGTTGTCGGTGTCGCCACCAAATTTCCCGATGGCATTGGGCGGAGTGCCCACCAATCTGATGTCGTTAAAATCTTCGGTCACCAGCATAAAGTACTGGTTATTATTATTGAAGGGTTTAATTTTTGCTTTGATATTGCCTGTTACAGCTGATTTTTTCTCAATTTCAGCGATGTTTTTCTTGATAAGTGCATTTCTTTCTGCTGCAGTCATTTCGGGTTTTACGCCTGCTAGTACCTCTTTGGTCACCTCGCGAATTTCCTTTACAAAGGTTACATATAAGCCAGGACATTGTAATTCCTCAGATCTGTTTTTTGCCCAAAAACCATTTTTGAGGTAATCCTTTTCGAGCGAAGAAAGTTTTTGAATGGCATCATAACCGCAATGATGATTGGTAAGCAGCAAGCCTTCAGCTGAGACAATCTCAGCAGTACAGCCACCGTCGAACTGAACTATGGCATCTTTTAAGCTCGATTTATTAGTGGCATAAATATCCTCGGCTTTGAGTTTCAGGCCATTGGTTTTCATGTCTGAGTAAAACATACTGATAAGCGAAGGAATCCACATCCCTTCGGTAGCTCTTGCCGAAATTGCCGTTATTAGAAAGGCAATTGTCAAAAACATTGATTTTTTCATAAAAATGGAATGTTGTTTTTTTAAATGTTCCGCAAAATAGTAAAAAGCTATAATTTTGATAAATGTTGAATGATAAATATGCTCCGTTTTTTATTAA
>CAMDAB010000311.1 GCA_945888475.1 Saprospira grandis DSM 2844
AACACTTCTTTTTTATATCTTTGTATTTTGGTACAAACAAGGAACTTTTAGAATATATAATATTGTATTAGGTTAATTTTAATTACAATCGGTTTATGATCCATAACGTACAAAAATATTTAGCAGATATCATCCGCCTCTGTATCAAATATGAAGTAAAGACTATGTATCTTTTCGGTTCAGCAGCTACTGCCAATTTCAACGAAGACAGTGACATTGATATCCTTATTTCATTCAAAGATATCCCTTTTGACCGTTACAGCAATAATTATTTTAACTTACATGCTGAACTGGAGCATTTGTTTGGCAGAAAAGTCGATTTAGTAACTGAGCGTTCACTTTCAAATCCTTACTTTATAAAGAGTATTGAAAAAACTAAAGAATTATTATATGCAGCATAAAGCATATTAAAAAACTAAAACCAAATGGAAATTCCAAAATTTGACGAAACCTTTATTCCTATTCTTGAGGTACTCAAAAATGGGAAAGTACTAAAATCGAGAGAACTCATTGAAGAAGTTAAGTCAAAGTTTTATTCGGGTTTAACTGAAGAACAGTTAAAACAAGTAACAAAATCGGGAGACTTACTCATTGATAACAGAATTGCCTGGGGAAAATCTTATCTAAAAAAGGGCGGATATATTTCATTTCCGGAGCGTGGTCATGTTCAAATCACTGAAAAAGGCAAAAATCATTCAAATTCAATTACAGTTAGAGATTTAGAAAATGAAAACTCAATTTTCGATTTTTACAGACAGGAAAAGAGTTCAAATTCACAGCCTGAAAATATAAAAATATCTTCACCACAAGATCTGATTGATGAGGGCTTTAACAGAATTGAAAATGAGGTTAAAACAGAACTCCTACAAAGGTTAAAAAGTATCGATCCTTATTTCTTTGAAAAGGTTGTTTTACGGCTTTTAAAGAAAATGGGTTACGGAGAATTTATTGAAACATCAAAATCGAACGATGGAGGAATTGATGGTATTATCAATGAAGACAAATTAGGCTTGGACAAAATTTATATCCAGGCAAAACGCTTCAACGAAGGAAAAGTAAGAGAAAAAGACATTCGTAATTTTATTGGTGCAATGAGTGGAGACACCAACAAAGGGGTTTTTGTAACAACATCGGAATTTGACGAAAAAGCATTGGAAAAGGCTCGTTCAGCACATCATAAGATTATTTGCATAGATGGCAAAAAATTAGTCACGCTAATGCATGAATTTAATGTTGGGATTCAAGTAAAAACCACCTATGAAATAAAACAAATAGATGATGACTTTTTCGATGAGCAGTAGAAAAATTGTTATATTCATATAAAAACGTCCTTATGAACTGACACCAGAGAGTCATATTATCTTTCTATTGAATCAGTCAAAATCAATATGAGTTTTTTGGAATTTTTATGATTTCTAATTTGTTTCGATATATATTTACTTAACATTTAGTTTTAATAATTGCAAAATTATGTTCCTTATTCTTAAAAAAGGTGCTAGTAAGCTTGAAATAAAAAAAATAGAAAAGCAGCTTAATACCTTAAAATCGAAAGATATTTCAAAGTATTGCGGAAAAATAAAGTTAAAAAAAGATCCTCTTCAAATTCAAAAAGAAATGCGGGGTGAATGGTAATTTATTACTGTAATGGTTTATATCTTTAATTACAACTCCACCACAAACTCCCCAACCCCCACTACCCTTCCATTCACCTGAATTTCAATTCTATGCAAGCCAGGATATAGCTTTCGGGTGCTCATGTTGGCTTTGAAGGGGTGCTTTTTGGAGACGCGCTGCTCAATCCCTGATTTTAAGCTTATTTTTTTGAGTTTGAACACCTTTTTGTTGATCGTTTTGCCGGCTTTATTACAAAAGTAAAGGATATAATCAATCAGCAGATCTAAATCTTCCTCAGCAAATAAGGCAAAACTGAACGCTAAGTTTTCGCCGATTGAAATGGAACTGTTATGCTCCAAATTCCTGAGCTGAACATTATGAGCCGAATTAAAACCAAGATAGGCCAAAGTCTTATCATGTCCCGATTTCACAAGGCTGCGTAGGGCATGTGTTTTAATAAATTCCATTTCCTTGCCCGCCTGACTCCCCTTTTCTTGCCACTGCTTCAAAAGCGACAAAACAAGTTCGGGGTCAATTTTAGAAATGTCATTCAGGTGGTTTGCCACGCTTCGGGTAACATAGCGGGTTTGGTCGCTAAACAACAAATTTAGAATCGGTAAAGTAGCTTCAGTGCTTATATTAATCTTCTCGGCCCAGGGCAATTTTGGCCTTGTACCCTCAGAAGCAAGGCGGCGTACATGATAATTTTTATCTACAGCCCATGTTTCCAGCTCCCTGAGTGTTTCATCCGGAAAATAATTCAAAAAAGGTCTTATGGCAAATTCGACAGAAAAACGCTTGGTGATTTCTTTAAGGGCAGCTAGTGAAAAGCTCAAATTGCTGGCATTACAACCATTCGAAGCAACAAAATGAGCAAAGGGCGCATAAATAAAATCACCAAAATCATTGTCGCTTTTCGACTCGTCGAGTGGCGCTGGCAGCGCATTTAGTAATACATTGGTTGCAGTTCTATAATCCTGTGGCAGGTGATTTTTCAGTGCTGCAGCAATGGCATGCATTCTTGCTTTTAGTTCCAACTGAGGTAATTGCTTATTGATTTCATTTTCAAAAGCTTCATGCTCGAAATCGCTATGCACCATTTTAACTTTAGCGGACAAAAAGGCGACCTTAGCAGGGTTGTAAAGCTGATCTTTCAGCGAAAATTTCTCTTCCATGCTTAGATGTTCAAAAGCTCAAGTTCAATAAGTCGCTGATACATTTGCATACAAACCCAGGCATCGGTAGCGGCATAGGTCAATTGTTTATCGCTCAGTCTTTCGGCCTCCCAATTGGTAATTTTAGCTGCTTTCGAGATGCGGCCTTTAAGAATGATAGCAGCAAGGCTTCTTAGTCCCTTGGCCTCGATTCCAATTTTTGTTGTAACATCGGGCAATTCCAGAAAACCTCCTGCTCTAAAATGATTTATCTGTTGCAATTCTTTGGCATCGTTTCTAATCGCCACGCCAACTTTCAAAATTTGATCATTTTCCAAAAAAGATAAAAGCTCATTTTTGAGGCCTGTTTTGTGAATACGCAACAGGTAAACATGGTCGGGAAT
>CAMDAB010000312.1 GCA_945888475.1 Saprospira grandis DSM 2844
AGCATCCTTTGGTTTAATTTTTTTAACCCCTATATGAGCGTTGAATAACAAATACACCGACCTAATTCATCAGACCTACCACTTTCCACAAGCTGGTTTTAAGGTAGAGGAAAACAACTTATGGTTTAACAATATTCCTATAAAAGATTTAGTACAGCAATTCGGTACGCCGCTAAAACTGACCTACATTCCCAAAATTGGGGAACAAATAGAAAAGGCTAGAGATCTTTTCAACGGCTCGATGGAGAAGTGCGAATACCGACAACCTTATGTTTTTTCATATTGTACAAAGAGCGCCCATTTTGCACATGTTTTGGAAGAGGCCCTCAAGCACGATGCACAGGTTGAACTTTCATCTTCTTTCGATACAGACATCGTGTTAAATCTGTATGAAAAAGGCCTTGTTAAAAAAGACACCTATATTCTCTGCAACGGTTATAAAACACCCGATTATTTTGCAGGCATACAGCGTATGATTCATGCCGGACTTACCAACGTTATTCCAATTCTGGATTGTAAAAGCGAATTGAGGGTGTATGAAACCTTCGATGCGCCTATTATCAATGTAGGTATGCGAATTGCAACCGAAGAGGAACCAACCTTCGACCTTTATACCTCGCGTTTTGGTATCAGAAGAACCGAAATGCTCGATTTTTACCGCTACCGCATACACAAGCATCCCAAGATTAAACTGAAGATGCTGCACTTTTTTATCTACACGGGCATTCGCGATACGACCTATTACTGGTCAGAGTTACATAAGTATATTAAGTTATACGCACAGATGAAACAGCTTTGTCCCGATTTGGAAATGCTCAACATCGGCGGAGGTTTGCCTATTCAGGGTTCACTCGAGTTTAAGTACGATTACCAATACATGGTCGATGAAATCGTGAGTCAGCTTAAAAGTTACTGCGATGAGAAAAATGTAATGGAGCCTATTCTTTTTTCAGAATTCGGCAGCTTTACGGTAGGAGAGAGCGGTGCTTCCATTTTCAAGGTTTTGGGTACTAAAAGACAGAATGACCGCGAGATCTGGTACATTATAGACAATTCTTTTATTTCAACCCTTCCCGATATGTGGGCCGATAAACAGCGATTTATCATGTTGCCTATCAATAAATGGAATGTGGAATACCAACGCGTAATTTTAGGTGGACTCACCTGCGATAATGACGATTATTACAATGTGATTTCCGAAGATGAGGAACTCTTCCTTCCGGTGATTGAACCCGATGATGTGGAGCCACTTTATGTCGGATTTTTCCATACTGGAGCTTATCAGGATTCACTCAGCGGTTACGGTGGCGTGCATCACTGTCTGATTCCTTCGCCCAAACATATACTCGTGGATGTAGATGAAGACGGAAATTTGACCTACAAACTCTTTGCTCCTGAGCAACGCTCACAGGAAGTGATGAAGCTGTTGGGGTATATTTAATTGAAAGGGTGAAAGAATGAAAGGATGAAAGAATGAAAGGATTTCTCTTGTCATTAAGACCAGAGTAGTTTCGTGAACCAAAGCTCCGCGAAGCGAAACCAATCTCGTCCGGCAGACGAGACCAAACGGCCCTCGAATGCCCCGATAGCTATCGGGGGGGCCTTTGAGAAAAAAGAATAATGAAGGAGTGCGGTATTTTAATGCTGCATTAGAGGAAAGATTGAAAGAGGCGAAGAGAAAAGAGGCGAAGAAAAAGAAGATTCGGGAAACGAATTTTTCCAAACGGCTTTAGCCTTTGAGAAAAACATTAGCGAAAGAGCGCGGTATTTTAATGCCGCATTATGTCTGATATAAATAAATTAAACAATCGTTTTTGAACTGATATATAAGAAGACTGTTTCGAATTGGAGACAGTCTTCTTAATTTTTTAACAGCTTTTTAATGAAAAAATATTTTATCTCTGGAATTGGTACCGATGTAGGTAAAACCGTCGTTTCAGCTGTATTGACCGAAGCCTTGCAGGCCGATTACTGGAAACCTGTACAAGCCGGCGATTTGGATTTTGGTGACAGCGACCGTGTGAAATCTTTAGTGTCTAATTCAAGATCTGTCTTTCACCCCGAAAGATACAGGCTGAATACGCCCGCCTCTCCACATTATGCAGCTGAGTTGGATGGGATAGAAATAGCAGTTTCTGATTTTTCAATCCCTCAAACAGATAATAACCTATTTATAGAAGGGGCAGGAGGTTTGATGGTGCCCCTTAATTCAAAAGATAGCGTTGCCGATTTGATCAAATATTTTAATGTTCCGGTCATTCTTGTTTCGAGAAATTATTTGGGCAGTATCAATCATACCATGTTATCAATAGAATTGCTAAAGCATAAAGGCATTGAAATAGCCGGAATTGTCTTTAACGGCGACCCGAATCCTGCTACTGAAAATTGGATTCTTCATAATAGCGGATGCACTTGTGTGGCTAGAATTGGCAATGCAACAGCAGCGCCTGACAAAAAATGGATAAAAGAACAGGCCGATTTGAATGAAAATAATATTATCAAATTATTGACTTAGCTGTTCTTTCTAGTAAATGAACATTTTGAATCGCAAAAGCATACTAGAGGATGTTTTTGCGATTTTTTTTTAATTTTTTTAAATGAATTTATTCATTTAATATGATTCAATAGATAAAATTCCCTTGTTTTTAATAATTATTTTGCGTAAAAAATTTTGAAATAAAATCAAAAAGGTGAAACTTTGTGCCGTTGTTAATGTTTTGTCAACAATTTGGTGAAAAATGTAGCAAGGAAGAAAAGTGATTTAGTAAGCAACAAAATTTTTTATGATGAGAGTTTTTAAAATTAAAAGCAGTATTACCGACAGAAGCAGCATCTCGCTGGAAAAGTATTTTAGTGAAGTGTCGAGAATTGGTACATTGAGCGCAGATAAGGAGGTGAATCTAATTCAGGATTACCGCAGTGGCGATGCTAAAGCCCATGAAATAATAATAAAATCAAATCTACGTTTTGTGATTTCAGTTGCTAAAGGCTATCAAAATCAGGGTTTAAGTCTCGAAGATTTAATCAATGAGGGCAATCTTGGCTTACTAAAGGCAATAGAGCGCTACGATGAAAGCAAGGGTTTTAAGTTTATTTCCTATGCTGT
>CAMDAB010000313.1 GCA_945888475.1 Saprospira grandis DSM 2844
CAGGCGAAAACAGGGATGCAAATGCAAACATGGATAAGGTATTGCGCGAAATGCAGGGAATAAGTAATCGTAAAGCCCGTTTTAAAACTGTTATTGCCCTGAAAATGAACAGCAACGAATATCTGATGGAAGGCATTGTTAACGGTAGCATCAGTGAGGTAAAAAGAGGTAACGATGGCTTTGGCTATGACCCGATTTTTATACCTGATGGCTATGACAGGACATACGCAGAAATGAGTCTCGAAGAAAAAAATAAAATGAGCCATCGGGCCCTTGCAGTGGCTAAATTGAAAACGTTTTTAGACAAATATACCAAGGGGCCATTTTAAAAGCTAGCGAAAGGAATTGCTTATGTGTTAACTTTCTCAATGATTTTAAGTGTCAAGAGCTTAAAATCTTCATAAGCGCTCAAAACTGCCTGAAAATGAGCGCCTATGGCACCATCGGCAGGCTTTAACAAGAAAATAGGTTTTCCTGCATCAATTGCCATGGGAATCAAACTGTGATAATGCTTCAATATAGCAAGACAGCTAGGGTCATTTTCAACTTTAATTTCAGCAGCATTTAGGTTACCAAGAATAAATTCATTATAAATTGCCGGAATTTTATTAGCCCATCTTAAATAAGAACGAAGCGGTCTACTTTCATTTATGCCGTATTGCATAATAACGTAGCCAAGAGGCCTCATTGCTCCATCAGGTAAGGAGAGAGGAGTTTTTTGATTTACTAATATCCGGTCCTTCCATTGATTACGCCAAATATTCAGTCCTGTACCTAAGCTACTCAGTCCCTGCAAAGAAAATAAATCTGTTGTCATCGGTACGATTACACCATTGGCAGCCAACAAAGCAGCGTTGTTCAAAGCTCCAAAATTGGACCCAACATCAATTATACAATATTCAGCTTCGAATTTTTCTGCTTCCTTTTTAATTATTCTAGAAAAAGAGCTAACTACCCTTAAAGCTGCTTCATCCGCTTCTAAACACTTATTCCAGCTGTCATTGAGTTTTAGTTCAAAAAAAGATAAATCAAGGTCCCCAGCCAAAAGACCAATGTTATTTGAAATTTCATGTATTTTAACATCAGAAATATCGCCTGTACCACTTAGCAGTGGTTTAACACCAGACATTAGCGTTTCTCTTTCATTCGGGGCACCATAAATAGTTTCAAGCGCTTCTTCTGAAAGTAACATAGCACTGAGATTGGCTTGTGGATTCAAATCTACAGCAAGACATCTGTGACCCAGCTCTGCCAACATGTAAATAAAGTGGTAGACTAAATTTATTTTACCCTGATCTTCTTTATTATTAAAGAATATAATTGTTTTCATTTACACTCTTTTGAAAATCTTAACAAAAAATGAAGCAGGCTGATCATTCACGAACCTTGGCGGAGGATTCCCATTTTTACTAAGTGCAGCCATAGCTGCTTTGACGCCAACATTAAAGCCATTTACAAATCCCAAATTCTTTACAGCCTCTGCAATAGCCGGATTTCTGTAATCATTCTCGTTTGGAAAATTTTCCGGTCGGGCTTTTCCATATAAACCTCCTGCATTTGATATTTCTATGCTGTCAGAAAATTCATAAAATTTGATTGGGGCATTGGATTGATAGTCCTTGTGAACTACCGCATTGAATAACAACTCTTTTACAGCTCTTAAAGGATAACATGAAACATATTCAGCACCAAGCTCAGGTAAAACAAGCTTAACAATATTTGCCTTAATAAATTCCTCCATCTGAGCTAATTGAGTAGTTAAATCACCTTCAAAACGATGTTCAAATTCAAAATCGCTGGCTTCATCTTGCCCCTTAAAGCGGACATACTGAACGCTGGCACCTGGAATAAAAAACCTTGGATTAGTGCCAAACATCAATATTCCTGCATAAGTTGGACAATCTTCTTTGATGTCATAGAATTTCAAAGAGGCTAATTGTGATTTCAACTCCCTACCATTCTCAGCCAATGTAGCAGCATCAATTGCAGAGGGTAAATATCTGAGTTTAAAAAGATCTACACTAATATCTTCTAAGGAGCTTCCTTTGCATGGAAGCACATCAAAGGTACGTGCAAAGGCCGATCTTTTCTCTGTAAGTATTCTTTCTTCTGCTTCATTTGCGATACCTTTTCTAATTCCTGCCCTAACACATAATTTACCCTTAAATCGAACCGGAGGTGAAAAATGGGGCTGAACTTCCACTACTGCTAATTCCCCATGCGGATAATCAAACTTTGTTACAATCATACTAGGGGGTGGTACAATTCGTCCATCAGTTCTGAAATCTAGCAAGGTTTGTAAATTTTGCTCTGTAATTTTCATGCCTGCCATAGTTACGTCATCATGTGCACCTACAATAAGGTAGCCCGGCAGTTTGTGATTTGCTAAATCGTTTGCAAAGGCACAGATAGCCTCACCAAATTTATTGGCATCATTTACAGAGATAGTTTTTTCAATGCGATCCTGCTCCAACAGAGGCAGTAACTTTTCTAATTCTTCTTTAGAAATCATAATTTTTATATTTTCCTCTATCCGGGCCTTATTCAAAAGGCAGTTTTAGTAAAAAACAAGCAGTGTTTAATCCTTGTAAATGACGGTTATTTTCATAAATTTTCCAATACATTGTTCAAAAATAAACAAAATATCGGAACGAACAAAAAAGTACAGGAACTGCTTCGTTATGAATTCACATTCTTAATAATATGTCAATAAAATTTTAAGCGAAGTACACTCAGGGGTTGAAACCTTGAATTTTATTGTAAATGAAATATCTGAGTATACCCCCCTCCCGATAGCAGCAATCGAGGAAATTATCGAGGAAACAATCGGTATATCAGATTTTTTTATCCTCAGCTGCTGCAATGTTTTTGATGCCCCTCAGGATTGAATCGGGACTAAATGAAATAGAATCTATCCCCTGCCCTACCAGAAAACGGGTAAATTCGGGATAATCACTTGCCGCCTGTCCGCAAAATCCAATTTTCTTTTTGGCATTATTTGCCGCTTTTATAACTGCCGAAAGCATATACTTCACTGCCGGATTATTTTCATCGAACAGCTTGCT
>CAMDAB010000314.1 GCA_945888475.1 Saprospira grandis DSM 2844
TCAGGCGTTGCGTACTCATCATCGAGTCCCTGAATTAAAAGCACTGGGCAGTTAATTCCTTTTAACATTCCCGCAATATTCCAATCCCTAAAACTATCAGCGAGCCAGGTATCGGCCCATGCACTGAAAATATCATCGGTTTTAGCTCCATGATATTTTTTTAGTTTCTCTTTTACCAGTTGCAAATCAGGATTTGATTTGGCTTTACTGATTCCTTCCAGCGTAATCTCCTCAACATAAATATGTGCAGCTTCACTTATTATGCCTGCACAAGGAAATTTTCCGGCATATATAAGTGCAATGGATCCGCCGTCGCTGTGCCCTACCAAAATCGGATTACTGATATTTAACTTCGAGAGCAGTTCCGGCAAAATATCCAAGGCTTCAATCTCGAGATAATTCACTGGGCGAGGTAAATCAAGGTGATCGGAGCCGCCATAACCCTGTCTGTCATAAACAATGGCATTCAATCCGGTAGCTGCCGCTAGTTTTTGCGGAAAATCTTTCCATAATTCAATACATCCAAGTCCCTCATGCAAAAAAACAAGCGTGGGATTGTCATTGGCATTCGTCTGTTGCAGCTGCTGTACCCTCAGGGTTTTATTGCGCACATTTATTGTACTAAAACTGATTTCCATTTTAAAATAATCAATAACCACTTATAATTGTGTTAATTGAATTGTTCCTTAGAAAAGGACGGGGTCCGTTACCCGAATAAATTTTGGTATTGGGCATCATGGCCTGTATTCTTTCAATTTCAGCCTTGTTGTAATTGCCCTCTTCTTGCCAAATCAATACCTTCAGGTTTTTCAGATTGACAATTTCATTTGGCACTCTGTAAGTACGCGTAAAAGAAATATCCAGTACCTGAAGTTGCTGCATATTTGCCAGAATTTTCAATGCATTGTAAACATTCAGACTTGAACAACCATTGAGGCTAAGCAGTTTTAAATTTTTAAGGTAAACAATGTTCACTGGCACGTACTGAATCGGTAATTTTTCAAGCAATAACTTTTCGAGATTTGGCAATTGACATACTGATGCAGGAATTTGTCTAAGATCGTTATAACTTGTGGAGAGTTTATTATGTACATTGCTCAAATCCAATACTTTCAAGCTTTTTAGCTGCGAAAGATTAGCGGGTAAATTATTGATTCTATTATCCCGGAGGCTTAGTTCTTCAAGATTACTGAGGTAAACAATTTCAACAGGCAGGTAGTCTATAACATTTGAGCTAAAATCAAGTTTTTTCAGGTTGCGACAATTAAAAAGATATTGCGGAATTTTACTGATTTTATTATCACTAAGTTGCAAATCTGTAAGGCTTTTCAGTACACTGAGTTCGTAAGGAATTTGATGTAAATTTTTACCCCTAAGATTCAGATAACTCAACTTTTCCCTCGAATTTTTATCGGCTGGCACTCCAAGACTTGAAAGATAAGCATAATTAATATATTGCTGATTATTGAGTCTTTTTAGCAAAGCAGGCACTTCATTCTTGTGAATTCCAGCGTAATAATTAAAATTATTATAAGCATCAGCAAACAGTAAAACACTGTCTGTATAAGACGGAAAGGCGTTCTTTTTATAAAGTTCGGTATTTCTTTTCATAGGTATTCCTCTCCATAGACTGTCCTTTGGATATTGAAAAACCACAGCTTCTTTTTCCTTTTTTTCTTTGGCAGAACAAGAAAACAAAATTAAGGTACATACACAGAGAAGCCCGCAAAAGCGGGCTTTGTTCAATTTTATCATATTATAGTCTTAGTGTAACTGTTCATATTACCAGTTGCTGTAGATATTTTGAAGCATTGAACTTGTCTCTTTTGATATAATTTCTTTAATAGCATCAGAAATTTTCGCAGCCAATGGCTTTCCTTCATAATTTGTCTGCAATTTTTTTAATCCATTTGCAGCTCCAAAACGCAACCACTGACTAATTTTCTGGTTAGAGGCTACTGATTTAAGAAAATCAATTTTTTGTCCGATGAATTCCTGGTCATTAATCTCTATTAAGTAATCGCTGAAATTTTCAAAGAAGGTAATTCCACTGTAGTCAGTCATTCTCAGGTAATTATTTTCATAAAAGCTACTGAGACTCTTATCGGCACCTTTTGTGTAAAGCTCAGCAATCGCTAATAAAAGGGTCGCATTATCTGTTTCTTTTTCAACAACTCTTGCTATGTCGCGAGCGGCCTTCGAATCAATTTTTTCGATAGAGAGCAAGGTGGTATTCAAAACCCTGTATGATTTATCATTTTTGAAAACATCCTGAAAGGTTGTAAGATACTTTTTATCTCTGAAAGCACCCAGTCTTTCTATTGCTGCTGCACGTACATCGGCACGAGCATCATTCAAAGCAAGTTTTTCAATTTTTTGGATGATAGTCGCATCTTTTACCGGGTCTATTTTTATTTCGTCGATGGCTACATTGCGCAGCACCCAGAAAGGATCGTTTAAAGCCTGCTCATAGACTGCCTTTGCCTCTGCATTGCTGTTTTGTTTTGATTTCAGCTCGGCAAGTGCATCGTAACGGTCCTGGAAAAGTTTGGACAATTTATACTGGTTGATCCATTCGCTTTGTGTCTGCTCTTCCTTTCTTTCACAAAGAATGACACGCTCCGCATCGACAGAAACCCATGCCGGTTGAGCATCAGCAGGAAATTCAAAACTTTGTTTCTGACTGGTCATTCTTATCTGATATCTTTTTGGCTTTGTTTCTCCTTTGCTGTAGATATCGATAGCCATTGGCAGAATAAAAACGGTGCTCTCTGTATGCAACTGAGTTTGTTCGAGGCTAACGATCATTTTTTTGTTCGCAGCATCATATTTTCTGCTGATTTGCAGTTTCGGATGTCCCTTTGTGAGGAACCACTGATTAAAGAACCAATTGAGGTCTTCGCCGCAGACTTTTTCAAAAGCAAGTCTTAAATCGTGTACTTCGGCTGCTCTGAATTTATTTTCTTCGAGATAAACCCTAAGGCCCTCAAAATAGGCTGCATCGCCCAGATAATGACGCAACATATGCAGGATAGTACCTCC
>CAMDAB010000315.1 GCA_945888475.1 Saprospira grandis DSM 2844
GCCCCCAAATAGTGTCTAACTTTTTGGGGGGCGCACAAATCAGTATCGGCGGATTTATTATACGGGGTAATATATTACTCTTTCTCGAGCAGTCCTTTGAAAAATCCGATAAATTCATCCACAGTCATAGCGCCCTTGTCGCCATTTTCAACTCCCTGCATACGAACAGAAACTTGTCCGTTTTCAGCTTCTTTTTCGCCGACTATGAGCATGATTGGAATACGTTTTACTTCAGTATCGCGAATTTTACGACCCAATGTTTCATTTCTATCATCGACAAAACCTCTGATGTCATTTGCTTCAAGCGTATTTTTTATTTGATTTGCAAAATCAGAAAAACGGTCAGAAACAGGTAAAATTGCATATTGCTCAGGAGTAAGCCAAAGCGGGAACTTACCTGCTGTGTGTTCAATAAGCACCGATATAAAGCGCTCCATTGAACCAAAAGGTGCGCGGTGAATCATCACCGGACGGTGCTTTTGGTTATCAGCGCCAGTATATTCCAATTGGAAACGCTCGGGAAGATTATAATCGACCTGAATGGTGCCCAACTGCCAGGAACGACCCAGCGCATCTTTTACCATAAAATCGAGTTTAGGTCCGTAGAAAGCAGCTTCGCCCAATTCAGTTACCGTTTCAAGTCCAACTTCCTGAGTAGCTTCGATAATGGCAGATTCTGCAGCATTCCAATTCTCATCAGAGCCTATATACTTCGATGGGTTTTTGGGGTCGCGCAGTGAAATTTGAGCCGTGAAGTTTTCAAAACCCATTTTCTTGAACACCAGCATAGTTAAATCCAATACATTTAAGAATTCAGTCTTAATCTGTTCGGGAGTACAGAAAAGGTGGGCATCGTCCTGTGTAAAACAACGCACTCGTGAAAGACCATGTAACTCACCATGTTGTTCGTAACGATAAACAGTTCCAAATTCAGCAATTCTCAAAGGTAATTCCTTATAAGAGTGCGGCTTGTTAGCAAAAATTTCGCAGTGGTGCGGACAGTTCATAGGTTTGAGCATAAACTCCTCTCCTTCTCTTGGAGTCCCAATGGGTTGAAAACTGTCCTTACCGTACTTTTCGTAGTGCCCCGAAGTAATGTAAAGATTTTTATGCCCGATATGCGGTGTTATCACCAATTGATATCCTCTTTTAATCTGTTCTTTGGTTAGAAAATCCTGTAGTCTGTTGCGCAATGCTGTTCCTTTTGGCAACCAGATTGGCAAACCCATGCCCACTTTCTCAGAAAACATAAAGAGTTCCAATTCTGCACCCAACTTACGGTGGTCACGCTTTTTGGCTTCCTCAAGCATGTGCATGTAATCGGTCAGTTCCTTAGCTTTTGGAAAAGTAATTCCGTAAATACGCGTCATGGTCTGACGGGTTTCATCACCACGCCAGTAACAACCTGAAACATTGAGTAATTTCACCGCTTTGATTAAACCAGTATTTGGAATATGCGGTCCACGACAAAGATCGGTAAAATTGCCTTGTTCGTAAAAGGTAATAGTTCCGTCTTCAAGGTCATTCAACAACTCAAGTTTGTATTCATCGCCTTTAGCTGAAAAATATTCAATTGCTTCAACCTTACTTACTTCTTTGCGGATATAATCATTTTTTTGACGGGCAAGGTCAATCATTTTATTTTCAATTGCTTCCAAATCACCGAGACTAAGTGTTTTTCCACCACCTAAGTCAACATCGTAATAAAATCCGTTTTCGATGGGTGGACCAATACCGAATTTGATACCTGGGTAAAGTACTTCGAGTGCCTCGGCAAGCAGGTGCGCACTTGAGTGCCAAAAGGCATATTTACCACCTTTGTCATTGAAGGTGAGCAGTTTAATAGAAGCATCTGAAGAAATTTTTCGGCTGGAATCCCAAATTTCCCCGTTTACTTCGGCTGCGACAACGTTTCTTGCAAGCCCTTCGCTTATGGACATTGCAATATCGAAACCGCTTACTCCCGATTCATACTTACGAACGCTGCCATCGGGAAGAGTAATGTTGATCATGATTTTGTTGTTTAAAAAATTAAAATAAAATTTCGACTCAAAATTAGTAATGCGACCCAATATAAGCAGCATAACTGAGAAAAAACTTAAAAGAATGTGAAATTATCATACGATGCATCTAAGGCTAATAATTTCTGCAGCTAAGAAAAGCAATCGAAATACAGGCACTGAATTCGAAGCATCTCAACATTATCCAACGTTTAAAAATATAATTTTGACATTCAAAACACTGAAGAAGAATTTTGTTTCTCATAAAAAAACATTTTATTTATCACATTAAGATGTTATTTCCGTGATTTATTTGGCAATCATATAAAAGTTTGATATTATTGCCTAACTAAATTTTTTATCTAAATAAATTGATTCAATACTAAACGCCCCTTATGAAAAAAGCAATTTTACAATTTTTTACAGCATCGATTTTCCTGCTTCCTTGCCTAGTTTCAGCTCAAATAAATCCTGAAGAAGGCAAAAATGACCTGCCAACACTTGTGAACAGCAATGCAGCACTGCAACATAAGCACAAAATTTCTGCTGCGGAATTTTTGTTGTTACCTATGGAAAAACAGATGCACATCAGGAACAATTCACAGCTGTATGAATTGGATGGAAACATCACTGTAAATCCTCAAAGACCTATCAGACATCGAGTGCTTCGTTCAGAGTATGAGGCAATGCCTGAAACAAAAAAGACACATATCGATGCAAATCCTGATAAATATGTAATTGTTGACTAACTAAAATTGCCTTTATGAATAAAGTTTTATACACTATCACAATTTTATTATTTTCATTTCTTAATGTTTACAGTCAATGTAATTCACTGACCGCTTACGGATCTGCTACTGCACCCGCACCCGGTAGTTCTGTAGTTATTTCGACCTGTAATTTTGCCGATGAATATGCTACTGTAAGCTCAGTTACAGCTGGAAATAGCTATCAGGTAACGAGTTCTGTAGCTACAGACTTTATAACAGTCCGTCAAGGCACACCGGGAGGTCCTGTGGTGGCCTTTGGTACACA
>CAMDAB010000316.1 GCA_945888475.1 Saprospira grandis DSM 2844
TTTTTTTACGGCAATCATTTTTTTGTTTAACTTTGCAACTCAAACGACAATAGTATTTAAAATGCTTAGAAAATTTAAAGTTTCAAATTTCAAAAGTTTTGAAAAAGACTTTGAACTTGATTTTACAAATGTTAACGGATATGAGTTTAACAAAGACGCTATCAAAGACGGCATTGTCAACAATGCTATAATTTATGGCCATAATGGTGTAGGTAAATCTAATTTAGCGCTTGCTATTTTTGATATCATCGAGCATTTGACAGACAAGCAAAGGAATGAAATAGTTTACAAAAACTATCTTAATGCTTATTGCAAATCTGAATTTGCGTGCTTTTATTACGAGTTTTCAATTAACTCAAAAGTTGTAAGCTATGAATACAAAAAGGCTGACTACAAAACAATTGTTTATGAACGATTTAAGATAGATGATGAAGAATTTATCCTTTTTGATAGAACTAAAAAAAGCAATGCGACAATATCTTTTAAAGGAGCAGAAACACTAAAAACAGACATTGAAAACAATCAATTGTCTATTCTTAAATATGTAAAAAATAACACCCAATTGGAACATAATGAGGTAAATGCTACTTTCCTTGCTTTTTTTACATTCATAGAACAAATGCTCTATTTTCGCTCTTTGCTTGATAGAACGTATATTGGTTTTGATGCAGGAAATAAAAACATTTTGGAAGATATTGTAAAAAAGAAAAATGTTAAGGATTTTGAAAAATTTCTAAACCAAGCAGGAATAGATTGTAAATTGTCTGAAGTTGAAGAACTTGGCAGAAAAACTATTGCATTTAACTTGAATGAGAAGCTTTTACCATTTTATGAGGTTGCATCAACTGGAACAATAGCACTTTCCCTATTCTATTTTTGGTATCAAGACTTTAAAGAAAATTCAAAGGTTTCCTTCTTGTTTATTGATGAATTTGACGCTTTTTATCATCATACATTATCAACGGTGGTAGTTGAAAAGCTAAAAGAAACAGGTGTCCAATTTATTCTTACAACACACAACACTTCCATTATGACAAATGATTTGTTGAGACCAGATTGCTATTTTGAAATGACAAAAAAACATATTCGCTCTTTATCAAAAAGCACTCAGAAAGAATTGAGAGAAGCACATAACATAGAAAAAATGTATAAAGCAGGTTCATTCGATGTCGAATAAAGTTCTATTCGTTTTTGAAGGAGATAAGACTGAAGCGCAAATTCTTTCTAATTTGCAAACATTCTTTTTAGACGCAAGTACAACTGTAAAATGCGTTTATGGAGCCGAAATATATCAAATTTACAAGGATATTAAAGACGATGATGATTTAGATACTTTCAATTTCATAAGAGAACGAACGACCAAAAACAAAGAAGTTTTAGATGGTTTAAATAGGAGTGATTTTGCTGAAATTTATATGTTTTTTGATTATGACGGACATTCTTCGCTCGCAGACGATGGAAAATTGAAAGAACTTCTTGTTTTTTTTAACGAAGAAACTGAAAAAGGGAAATTATATGTTAGTTATCCAATGGTTGAGGCTCTAAAACATATTTGCGACAATTCAACATTTAAGGACTTAACTGTTGAATGTAAAAAAAATATTGGGTACAAAAATATAGTACACAAATCGGCAATAAATGAACTAAAAAGTTTTAATAAATATGAATTAAACACTTGGAAAGCTTTGATTACTGTTCATTTAAAAAAAGCAAATTTCATAATCAACGACACATACACTCTACCGAATGAATTGCTTTCACAAATTCTTATATTCTCTAAGCAATTAGAAAAATATATAAATACAAATTCAATAATAGCAGTATTAAGTGCTTTTCCTCTTTTTCTTCATGACTATTACGGAAATGAAGAAATAAAAAGACGATTGGAATAATTAGCACTACTGCCAATACTTTTAGTTGAAAAGGACATTCTATAAGCAAGCAAACAAAGAGGTGCAGTAGCTTTTTATACGATAAAATGAATTGTACAATGACAGACAGGGCAATACAACGTATCTACTATCACTAAACGACAGAACCCCTAAAGATTGAATAAGGGGTACGCCGATAACAGTACATCACTCCCTGTCAAAAGCATTCAATATCCTTTCCGGAACATCGCCTGCACAGGTGTTGAGGTAATCTTCATAAGAACAGGAGATCAAGCCTTCGGGGTCCAAATCGGCACTTTTGGCATCAGGTTCCACATAAAACCACCAGCGTTCGCTGCGGCGGCTTTTGAAAAAAGCAATCGGAATATTATCGCCCGAAAGGTGTACTTCGTAGCGAATGAGGTCTTCAGGATTGATCGGATATTCATTCCTGCGCTGATAAAATCCCTGAACAACATACCATGCCATTTGCGCCAATAGCAGCGCAGTGAGACCTTTCACATCCTCATTGGGTGCATAGCCATAAAAACCGATTGAACTGAGGCGGTCGCTCATGGCTGCATAACGTGCAATCTGGCAGGCCTCGAATGCTGTGAAACCGTTTGGATTGACATCCATTGTTGCAGGCGCATCGGTATAGGCCAATGCTGCGATATTCAAACCAAAAATATCTCCGTCTCTGACAATTGGTTCAACTTCTTTGATACTGCTGCGCAACATACCCAGTCTGTGTGTTTCGAAGTGCATCATTTTCAACAGTTTCAACACTCTTTCATCGACAAAATAAGACTGATAGCCCAAAAAATTCAGTCTGCTAAGTTGTTGCGGATAAAGCGGAATGAGTTTATCGAGCAGATGCGGCAGTTCCTTGTTTTCTTGCCAGCTGTAATCGAGTCGGCTTTCAATAATGTTGAGGTGCAAGGGTCTGTTTACAGTAGAAAATGCCCTGATGATGGCATGCGGCAATTCTTCGGAATTGCTGAGTACAATACTTAGGATTCCTTTGCGCTGCAATTGATCGACCAGCTCTGTAATGCCCACTGCTCCACCTTTTACATTGCCTAAATCGACTAGGGCGCCTTTAGGAAAATTGGCACTCAGCTTGTAAAATGCCTTTCTGAAACTGGCATA
>CAMDAB010000317.1 GCA_945888475.1 Saprospira grandis DSM 2844
AGTGCTATGATTCCACCCACCCAGGCAATGAAACCTCCAAAAAGTGCCATGATTGCTCCTACGATAATGAGCACAACACCAGTGGGCAACCAACCATTAGGAATTAGCTGTTCTTTAGTGATTCCATCGACAATATAGGCCTTTTTTTCTTTGGCGCTCATGCCTTTCATTTCGGTTTTATGCGCTTTTTTAAATGCTTTGATATTGCGCGCAGTAGCTTTTTTATCTAATTTTTGTGCTGAGCTTGATGGATTTACCGGAGTTGATACGGCAGCTTCAATTTGGCTTGTGCCAAGTAAAAAGATAAAAAGCAAAAGGAATTTTAAAATTTGATTTTTCATGATTTGTAGCTTTGCAGATGATTGACTTTGTGAAATTAGAACATCAAAAATATAAAATAGCGTCTGAATACTATGATTTTAATTCTTTAAAATATTGATAAAAATACGGAATCGTTTCAATGCCTTTAAAATAGTTGAAAATGCCAAAGTTTTCATTGGGCGAGTGTATCGCATCACTATCGAGGCCAAAGCCCATGAGTACAGTTTTTACACCCAATACTTCTTCGAAAAGGGCCACGATTGGAATACTGCCACCTGCGCGGGCTGGAATTGGTTCCTTGCCAAAAGTAGCTTCGTAAGCTTTAGCAGCAGCGCGGTATTCAATGCCATCGGTAGGGGTGAGGACCGGCTCGCCGCCATGATGCGGAGTTACCTTGACCTTAACCGAAGGCGGAGCAATTTTCTCGAAATGGCGTGCAAAAAGTTCACTAATTTTGTCCGAGTTTTGATTGGGAACCAATCGCATCGAAATTTTAGCATAGGCCTTTGATGGCAAAACGGTCTTGGCGCCCTCGCCGGTATAACCGCCCCAGATACCGTTCAAATCAAGCGTTGGGCGTGTAGAGGCTCTTTCTATGGTGGTATATCCTTTTTCGCCCCAAACATCGTTGATGTCCAAAGCTTTTTTATATTCATCGAGGCTGAAAGGAGCCTTGTTCATAGCTTCCCGCTCAGCAGCAGATAAATTCAATACCTCATCGTAAAAACCATCCACAGTAATATGGCCATTTTCATCGTGCATCGAGGCGATCAATTTGCAAAGAATGTTAATGGGATTAGCCACAGCTCCGCCATAAGTGCCAGAGTGCAGGTCGCGATTGGGGCCCGTCACTTCTACCTCCATATATGCCAATCCTCGCAGACCTGAAGTGATGGAGGGTACATCGTTGGCAATCATCGATGTATCCGAAATAAGGATTACATCGCATTTTAGCTTTTCCTTGTTTTCTATGATAAAAGGACCGAGATTGGACGAACCCACTTCCTCTTCACCCTCAATCATAAATTTTACATTGCAGTGCAGGGCATTGTTTTGCATCATGTATTCGAAGGCCTTGAAGTGCATGTACATCTGTCCTTTGTCGTCGCAGGCACCGCGTGCAAAGATAGCACCATCGGGATGTCTTTCCGTTTTTTTGATGACAGGTTCAAAAGGGCCCGATTCCCAAAGATCGAGCGGATCTGGTGGCTGTACATCGTAATGTCCGTAAACCAATACGGTTGGCAGCGCAGGGTCGATAATTTTTTCTCCGTAAAGAATGGGATGGCCTGCAGTTGGACAGATTTCGACATTATCGGCACCCATTTCTATGAGTTTCGATTTCAGAAATTCTGCAGTTTTTGCCATGTCACCTTTGTGACGCGAATCGGCACTGACGGATGGAATCCGCAGGAGTTCCAATAGTTCGTTCAGGAATCGCTCGCGGTTTTCCTGTATATAGTTTTTGACATCCATATGATTGAATTTGATTTGTTTATAAATTATTTCAAAATGGCAATGCAGGAAATTTCCACATTTACGCCCTTTGGCAGCGCAGATACCTGTACAGCTTCTCGTGCTGGTGCCGTGCTTTCGTTAAAATATTCGGCATAGACCGTATTGATAACGGCATAGTCCAACATTGAGGTCATAAAAATACTGCATTTTACAACTTCTTCAAAGCCAATTCCGGCAGCATTGAGGATATGTTTCAGGTTCTCCATTACCTGACGAGTTTCTTTCGAAATATCGCCCGATACAAGGGTGCCACTCGATTGCTCAATTGGAATCTGCCCCGATACATAAAGCATTCCGTTTGCTGCAACCGCCTGGCTGTATGGCCCGATAGGAGCGGGGGCCTTTTCAGAAAAAATAATATTTTTCATATTAGCTGATAATTTTTTGATGCAGCAAATATAGTGATTCTTTGGTTTTTTCTGATAACTTTAAAATGTTAATAATTAGCTTTTTTGACTTACGCACTTTATTTTCAATAGTAAAGGAGCAGGTGGTTTTAACCCCTGTATCAAAAGAGGAAAGAAAAAGAGAGGAAAGAGGAAAGAAGTCGACAATTTGAAAATTTGAACAGATTGCCAACAGTTTATCTATGTCACCCCTTCGGGTTTTTACTCCCTTGTTTTGCATTGAATTATAATCCTTGCATCCCTTCGGGATTGAAAAAATATCTATTAACCCGGGAGAAAATCTTTACCCAGCTTCAGAGAAGCGCAACATTCCTAGCCCCAAAGGTGCAGGTTGAAATTCAAGCTTCAGAGAAGCGCAACATTTTATTACCAAAAAGCTTATTTCTTTTGTCAAAGCACGCTACTTCACGCAAAGCCGCGAAGCACTACCAGATCTATATTTACGCAAAGAATGTAAAGAAACACATTTGCCGATAGGCAAAAGATCAGTGGTTTTAACCCCTGCATTGACGAACTAAGCTACTTCACGCAAAGCCGCAGAGGACGTACGCTATCTTCAAAACGCAAAGACCGCAAAGTAACCCACCATTCGTAGCCTAATATGCAAATTGAAGCGTGTGCATTTACCCCCCCCTCAATTGCCAACATACCCAGCTTAGGAGAAGCGAAATATTTTGCAGAATATTTTACCATAAAGTTCACAAAGACATCTAACTAAGTAAGAATTTAGAAAGTATAAATTCGAATTTTATTCTTTCCGCTCCAAAATA
>CAMDAB010000318.1 GCA_945888475.1 Saprospira grandis DSM 2844
GAAGGCCAAAAGTGCGAAGGAGATAAGGGCTCACACAGTTTTTTCGGGTGAAGGAATAGTCACACCTATTTCAAGCTCGAAAAAACGAGTAAGTGCTTAGTTCCAAAGCAATTTTGGGTTGTAATAGAATTTCTAATGACGGATTTGGGTTAAAACTTGGTACTATTGATTGTAAGTACTAAAAAGGGCAGCGAATTTTGAATTCGCTGCCCTTTTTCTCTGTACTGTATTATTGTTGCGCAATAATTATCCGTATTTTTCCATAAACGCCTCAATATCCTTATTCTTTCCAAAAAGTACAAGTATATCTCCCTTAGCCAGTGTAGTTTCGGGTGGAACAACACCCAATACAGAACTGCTTTTGGTTTTTTGCCCCTCTACTATTACGTCTTCATTTCTCATGATGGTTATAACTATCATGTTGTATTTCCTCCTCAGCTCGAGTTCAAGAATAGTTTTGCCAACAAATTTATCAGGAAGCATTACTTCCGATATTTCAAACTGATTGTCGAGCAGCATAGTTTTCAGTGCGCCCTTCAAACAGAGGTTGTTGGCCAGTTCTTTTGCAAAAGAGGCCTCGGGGTGAACAATTTTTTCAATTCCCATTGCCCTCAGTATTGTTTCATGGATAGGAGAGATTGCCCTTGCAATAATTTTAGCTGTTGTATTTTTTTTGACCAAAGCAGCTGTTGTCAACGAAGCGCCAATATCTTCGCCAATGCTTATAATAACATAGTCGGCTTCTTTTATAGGGAGTGTTTTGAGTGCCATTTCATCGGTTGAGTCTATTCCCACAGCATATGTAAGCTTGTTGGTGTACAACTCAACTTTATCCATTCTGATGTCAGATCCAATGACTTCAGCTTTTTTATCAATTAAGGCCATTCCAAGACTTGAGCCAAAATTTCCCAATCCAATTATAACAAATTTCATATATTTTATTTAGTAATTTTTTAGTTAATAAATATATCTTCTTTAGCGTATTGATGTCTTTCTAATTTGGGAGAATAAAACTGCCTGACAACAGCAATAATAAAAGTAAGTAAGCTTACCCGGCCCAAAAACATCATGATAATGAGTACAATCTTACTTGCATCACTCAGTTGAGCTGTAATTCCAAGCGTAAGTCCTACGGTACAAAATGCTGAGAAAGTTTCGAATGCCAGTTTAATGACATCAACTTTTGGATCGAAAATACTGAGCAGAAAAACTGCAAATCCAATTGCCATTAGAGACAGGAATATAATTACATTTGAACGTCGTGTTGCCTGTAGTGGTATTTCTCTCTTCCGATAATCAAGCCGTTCTTTTCCTAAGACAATATTTCTTAAATTTAATACAGCTACTGCAATCGTGGTTGTTTTGATACCACCTCCGGTAGAGCCCGGAGAAGCGCCTATCCACATCAGTAAAATAAATATAAGCACAGTAGGATTCAGCATCAGCGACATGTCAATGTTGTTGAAACCTGCGGTGCGTGGAGTTACTGAATTGAAAAAAGATACTGCTATTTTACCGCCAATGCTTTTGTGATCGGCAAGTGTATTATTATATTCCAAAATAAAAAATGCGACCCAGCCGATCAGTAAAAGCGCAATCGTGGTTTGTACTACGATGACTGTATTGATGCGTATGATATTTTTGGGTATTACACTTATGTTTCTCGATTTAGTTATTCTTCTCCAGTTGTAGAGTACTATTTCTTTCAAGTATTTAATATAATTTATACTGATATTGTAGCCCAAGCCACCAAAAACAATGAGCAGCGCAACCACAGTATGCAGAAAATAATTGTATTTCAATATAGGTTCATAAAGCGAATTGCCATAAGTTGAAAATCCAGCATTGCAAAAAGCAGAAACAGAATGGAATAGAGCAAAAAAGATTTTGTCGTCGTCAACTGGAGTATGTAGGATTGAGAAGTAAATCAGTGTAGCACCAATGATTTCAATTGCCAATACAAATACAATAATTCTAATCAAAACCTTTCGGGTGCTCCCCAAATTTTCGCTGTTGATAAAATCGGCCATGGCAATTTGGTTCTTGAAACTGCTACCACCCGAAAAAAGAAGCGCAAAGAGATTGGAGAAAGTAAGTACACCCAATCCTCCAAACTGAATCAGCAATAAAATAACAGTTTTCCCAAAGGTGGTAAATTCCTTACCTGTGTCTAATACTGCCAGACCGGTTACCGTAACAGCACTGGTGGAGGTAAATAATGCATGCAAAAAGCTGATTCCGTTATTGGTAGCGCCGGGCAGCATAAGTAAAAGACTTCCAAAAAGTATCAGAATTGCAAAGCTCAGCACAAATATCAGTGCAGGGTGCAGGCGTGAATTCAGTGTTTCGTTCAGCTGTCTTGAAACACCAATAAGTATAAGCAGAATAATCAGCCCATACATCAGCCCATCTTTAATGAGATATGTTCCAAAGAATTTAATACTGATGATATCAATAGCAATGAGGGAGGCAATTAAAGCCATGAATACATTAAAAGCCTTTACATTGAAAAGCTCATCGGGATTGATGGCTTTTTTAATACCCACAAAAACCATGAATCCGGAATAGATGAAAAGAAATATTTTAAATATATTTTCAACTATTGCTTGATTTTGCTCTACAGGTCCAAAATATAAGGCCATGAGTATTATGGCGATGACTGAAAGCCATAGGGTTGATTTTTCCAAAATTTTAATCATCTGACTTAGAACTTAGCCGATTTATTTTGAGTCTGATTGTTTCTTTCTCAAGCGTTCCATTTTCTCTTCATCTGCCTTTGTCCACTTTATTTTCAGACCTTTCAGCATATTCATATTCAGTTCGCTTTCCGATGTTTCAGCAATTTTTGCCCTGAAAGCAATCTTGTCATTGTCAATGCCAAATTTTTCAAGCAGATTGCCAATCTTGGCATCAATCAGACCCGTGACAAGGGTTGGTCCCTCGCTGATATCGGTTTTGAGCTCATCGCCTTCTACTTTCCAGCTGCCTTTCCAGCAAACTAT